>JBDZVC010000139.1:0-9932 GCA_040255475.1 Phyllobacteriaceae bacterium
GTCTGGAGGCCTCGCCCGGAATCGAACCGGGGTGCAAGGATTTGCAGTCCTCTGCGTAACCACTCCGCCACGAGGCCATATTTCAAGCTATACGGCAATGGAAAGAGGCACTTAGATCGAAAGACCTTGCGATGCAAGGCGGCTATCCTGAATTATTACGCTTTTCCCGTATTGGATCGCCATCCGCGGAAGCACGAGCAGGTAGAAACGGCATCTCCATTCTGAAGCATGCCGGTCGGCGTCAGGCGATTCCGAGGATCGTCTTGGCCTCCCGGGTCGATGCGAGCGGTCGCCCGGCATCGGCTGCAATGCTGGCGATGGCCGCTACACGTTCGGCGTTGTCGCGCGCAACTCCTCCACCGGCGTTCCACAACGAGTTCTCGAACCCCACGCGGACATGGCCGCCACGCTCGATCGCGGCTTGCAGCGCAGCGGTTTCACCTCGGCCAAAAGCGCAGACCGACCATACGGCGCTGGCGGCGAGCCGGTGGCGTTCCAGGCCAGCGAGGAAGACGTCGAGATCTTCGGGACGGCTTTCCTGGTCGTGGGCATAGCGACCGAGAACGAAAAGCAGACGCGGCTGCGGCACATCTCCGAAGTCTCCCCGGCGATGCAATTCCGCGAATTTCTCGAGATCGGCGTTGTCATAGAGAATATGCTGGACGCCGATGCCTTGCCGGGCTGTCGAGGCGAAGAAGGTGGATGCCTCAGGTTCACCAGCGCGCAGAATCTCGCGCAACGCGATCGAAATCGCCGCAGGGCGGAGCGTGCGGACAAGTTGCATCTGCTCCAGGGGAGAATACCGGCCGACCGCTTCCGTCGTGACCTGGACAAGCATTGCGCCATTCGTGCGCCCGCGAATCGCATCGAGCGCCTGAGTGTAGCGATCGGCATCGAGCACATGCGCACCCGTCTCGTCGCGCACGTGAACGTGCATCGCGGCCGCGCCCTGGGCCAGACAGTCCGCGGCTGTCTCCGCCAGTTCGGATGCGGTCATCGGCAGGGCAGGGTGGTCGTTTCGAGTCCGCCGGGCGCCGTTCGGCGCCACCATGATGAGCAAGGGGTCGGCGGTCATGTCTTACCTCGGTTTCTGATCTGGGGCGCCATGACTGATACAGCCGGAAAACCGTCGCCTCGTGCCGTATACGATCCCAGGCGCGGAGAAGCGACGATCAGCGGGCCACATGCGAATGTATGTCATTCCCCGCTGGCATAGAGCCAACGCGCCACCAGCGCGTCGGTATCGCTTCCGAAATCCTCGCGCGCGCCCTCGGAGAACACGGTGCCGTTCTTGACCACATAGACATAGTCGGTGATGGCGAGCGCCGCGCGGATATCCTGGTCGACCAGCAGCACTGCCTTGCCGAGATCACGCGCCAGGTCGCGCACGATGCGATAGATGATCTCGCTGGTCTGCGGATCGACGCCGGCGGTCGGCTCGTCGATCAGGTAGACGGACGGGTCCGTCATCAGGCTGCGCGCGATCTCGACCTGCCGCTGCTGTCCGCCGGAAAGTTCGCCGGCCGGCTGCGAGCGCTTCTCGCGGACGACTGGGAAACGCTCATAGGCACGCTCCAGCTTTTCCATGAGCACGGACTTTTTCGGCCTCGCATGCCAGAGCCCGAGCTTCAGGTTCGACTCGACCGTCAGATAGGGGAAAAGGCTCGGCCGCTGCGGGAGATAGGCTAGCCCCGCGCCCAGCATCTTGAAGGGCGGCTGGCCGGTGATGTCCTCACCGCCGAGCGCGACCCGGCCGCTGCTTGGCTTGAGGAAGCCGAAGAGCGCCTTGAGCAGTGTCGATTTGCCTGTGCCGTTCGGGCCGACGACGCATGAGATGTGTCCCGCCCAGGCCTTGGCCGAGATGTCGCGAAGGATATTGATGTCGCGCGTATAGCCGGCCACAAGGTTGTTACAGGAAAGCAGTGGTTCGGCGCTTGCCCAGTGCTCGGATTGCGGTGCGGAAGCGGTCTTGGCCATCCTTACCCTCAATTTACCCGCGTTCCGGTATAGGCGCGCACGACCTCCGGGTCCTGCAGCACCTCGGCAGCCGCGCCGTCCGCAATCTTGCGGCCGCGCGCCATCACCATGACACGCGTCACGACGGACTGGACGGCTTCCAGGTTGTGATCGACCAGAACGATGGTGTAGCCGTCGCGGTTGAGCGTCCGGATATGCTCGGCGATCTGTTCCAGCAGGCGCGGATGGACGCCCGCGAAAGGCTCGTCCAGCAACAGCAGCCGGGGCTTCAGCATCAGTGCGCGGCCGAGTTCCAGAAGCTTCTGCTGACCGCCGGAGAGGGAACGCGCATAATCGTCCGTGAGGTGGTCGAGCCGCAGGAAGGCAAGCACCTCGCGCGCCCGTTCCCCGGCGGGGCCATGCCGCGCCGTCGCTTCGGAGAGCGCCGGCACCATCAGGTTCTCCAGCACCGTCATCCGGCGGAAGAGGCGCGGCACCTGGAAGGTACGGGCGACGCCGCGGCGCGCGTAGAGATGCGCTGGCGAGCGGGCCATATCGGCGCCCTCCACGACGATCGCGCCCTCGTCGGGCTTGAGCGCGCCGGTGACCATGTTGATGGTCGTGGTCTTGCCCGATCCGTTCGGCCCGATCAGCCCGACGATTTCGCCGCGCGAGAGCGCGAAGGAGAGGCCCCGCACGGCATGGACGCCGCCGAAATGCTTGGCGAGGCCTTCGACGGAGAAGAAGGGGGCGGTTTCCTCAGCCGGCATTGGATTTCTCGCTTGCTGCGGCGGGCGCGGCTGTACGCTTTGCAATCAACCGCCGCCGGCCCCACTGCTCGATGATGGGGAAAAGTCCGTTCTGGGCGAAGCGCTGCACGAGGATCAGGGCAAGCCCCATCAGGACGAAGCGCCATTCGCCGTAGGAGCGCAGCGTTTCCGACAGAAGGTAGACGACGACCGCGCCGATGACCGCGCCCGGCAGGCTCTCGATGCCGCCGATGACCGCCATGGCGATGACGAGGCCCATTTCGGGCAGGATCGTCATGTTCGGCGTCAGAATGCCGATGAAATGGCCGTAATAGATGCCGGCGATGGCCGCGATGACGCTGGTGACGACGAAGACCAGGATCTTGTAGCGCGTGGTGTTGACACCGCTGGCGCGCGCCGCGCCCTCGTCCTCGCGGATGGCGCGCAGGAAGAGACCGACGCGCGTGGCGAGCAGACCGTTCATGCCGGCGACGGCGAGCACCACCAGCCCGAGGCCGAGATAGTAGTAGGGCAGGTCGGAGCGGCCCGGGAACAGGCTCGGCACCGGCAGGCCGAGCATGCCGCGCGTGAAATCCTCCTCCGCGATCAGCACCATTCGGAAGATTTCCGAGATGGCGAGCGTGAAGAGGGCGAGGTAGGGGCCGGAGAGCCTCAGCACCAGCGCGCCGATCAGCGCGCCGGTCACGATGGCGAGCAGGACGCCGGCCAGCATCGCCGCCGGCAGCGGCAGACCGAAGCGCGCGACGCAGAGCGCCGAGGTGTAGCCGCCGAGCGCGGCGAAGGCGACATGGGCGAAGGAGAACTGGCCGGCAAAGCCTGCGAGCAGCGCCCAGCTTGCGGCGAGCAGCGCGTAGTACCAGGCGATCGCCCCGACATGCGTCCAGTAGGGGCCGATGCCGGCAAGCGGCAGCAGGATCGCGACGAGGAGCAGCACCGCCTGCGTGATCCGCGAGAAAAGAGGGGAGCGCGTCATCGGGGCGCTCCTATTCGAGTCTCAGATGCGACCGGCCGAACAGGCCCGTCGGCCTCACGAGGAGCGTGACGACCAGAAGAAGCGCGCCGAAAGCCTGCGTGTAGGCAAGCGCCCGGTTGGGGTCTGGCAGGTAGCCGACGCCGAGGCTCTGAACGAGGCCGAGCAGAATACCGCCGGCGATGCTGCCGCCGACGGAGCCCATGCCACCGAGCACGATGATGATGAAGGCCTGCACCGCGGGCAGGTCGCCCATGGAAGGCGACAGCGCGAAGATCGGCGCGATCAGCGCGCCGGCCCCGCCTGCGAGCGCCGATCCGAGGCCGAAGGCGACGGTGTACATGCGGCGTGGATCGATGCCGATGACGGCGGCCGATTCGCGACTCTGGCTGACGGCGTCGAGCGCCTGGCCGAGTGCCGTGCGCTTGAGGAAGACGGTGAGGCCGACGAGGAGCAGGATCGCCACGATCGCGGCGATCAGCCGGTCATAGGGAAGGATCAGCGGACCGAACATCAGCACGCCGCTCATGAAGGGCGGTGGGGACTTGGCGAACGGGCCGAAGACGACGAGGCCGAGATTGGTGAGCAGGATGGTCAGCCCGAACGTGACGATGATGGCATATTCGTCCTTGCGCTCGACCTTGTCGGTGTACATCGGCGCGATCACCAGCCGCTCGAAGACGACACCGAAGACGAACAGCGCCACCATGGCGCCCGCCACGCCGACGAGCGGCGGCATGTGAAGCGCGGTGATGATGTAATAGGAGGCGTAGCCGCCCAGCATGTAGAGCGCGCCATGGCCGAAATTCACTACCTTCAGCACCGAGAAGACCAGCGTCAGCCCGGCGGCCGTCAGCGCGTAGATGAGGCCGATGACGAGGCCGTTGACGGCCAGCAGGAGAAAATAGCTCATGAGCGCGGATCGCCTGTTTCGCGGGATGGGCGCATGGAGTGCCGGCGGCCTTTGTCACGCCGCCGGCCATACGATCACTTCTCAGGCAGGATCTTGTCGGTCGTCGCCCATTTCTGCGGATAGACGATGGCCGCGTTCTCCGGCGTCTGGTTCATCTCGGTATATTGGATGATCGTGAAGGGCACGTCCATGAACTGGTGATAGGCCCAGTCCGGCGTCTTGGTCGTCGGGAAGCTGTAGGTGGCGTTGGTGCCTTCGTAGTTGATCTCTTCCAGTCCCTTGACGATGGCGGCACGGTCGGCCGAACCGGCCTTCTTGATCGCGGCGACGACGACGTTGAACGTGTCATAAGCTTCCATCGCCACGCCCGTCGGCGCGCGCTTGTAGCGTTCGGTGAACGCCTCGGCGAAGGCCTTGGCCTTGTCGTTCCACTGCGACTTGGGCTGGGCGACGTTGACGATCAGGAGGTTCTTGGCGCATTCGCCGTCGACCTCCCAGACTTCCTTCTGCAGGAGGCCGGACGAGCCGATCAGCGCGGTACCGGCCGTCGGCGCGAAGCCGAGCTGGCAGGCCTGCTTGACGAACTGATATTGTGCCTGGCCCGCGATCACCATCTGGATGGCGTCCGGCTTCGGGCTCTGGTTCATCAGCCTCAGGAGCGCTGGCGTGAAGTCCTGCTGGTTGAGGTCGATCGTGACCAGCGAGTGGGGAACCTTCTTGGCTTCCAGTTCGTCGGCGATGACCTTGGCGCCGCCCTGGCCGAAATCGGTGTTCTCGGCAATGATGGCGATGTTCTTGAAGTGCTCCGCCGACCAGTCGGCCGCCTTCACGTAGACGAGCGAGTTGGAAGGCGCGAGGCGGTAGACCTCCGGATATTGCTTGGCGGTGATGGCGTCGGACCACACGTCCGTGCCGACCCAGGCGACGCCGTATTTATGCGCTTCCTCGATCTCGGCGAGCGCAACCGAGGAATGGAACTCGCCGAAGATGGCGGCGACATTGTCCTTGGTGATGAGCCGGACCGCCGCGGCGCTGCCTTCAGCCGGCTGGCCCTTGGTGTCCTCGTAGGTGACGTTGATCTGGCGCCCAAGCACGCCGCCGGCCTTGTTCACCTCGTCGACGCCGAGCTGCACGGCCCACTGCATTTCCTGGCCGCCGGAATAGTTGCCGGGCGGTGACAGCGGGCCGACCCAGCCGAGCGAAATCGGTTCTTCGGCTCCGGCGGGCAGAGCCGCGAAGGGCAGTGCCGAAAGCGCGAGCGCGGCGACACCGAGACAGGATTTAAGGGTGGATTTCATGCGAGTGTTCTCCCTGTTTCCTCACTCTTATGAATGAAACACTACACTCATTTTTATGGATTTGAAATATCCATTGCAGCATCAAATCCACAGGCGTAGTTTCACCTCATGTTGGAACCTGCCTTCCGCTCGCGCCTGCTGGAAGCCTACGAGACGATGCCGCGCCAGATTCGTGCGGCGGCGCAATGGGTGCTCGACAATCCGCGCGATGTCGCGCTTCTCTCCATGCGTGAGCAGGCGAAGCGTGCCGGCGTGACCCCGGCTTCCATGACGCGGCTTGCGCAGCGCATGGGCTTCGACGGCTATGAGGGCTTGCGGGACCTCTATGCCGAAAGGCTGAGGCGCGGCGAGACGGAATTCTCCGGCAAGGCCGAGGCTCTGGTCGCGCGACGCCGGCAGGACGGAGACGGCGCGCTTGCCTTCGACCTCGCCGAAACGCTCGAACGTCACATGGCCGCGCTTTGCCGGCCGGACGCGCTCGATGCAGTGACCGAGGCCGCGACCGTCCTTGCCCTCGCGAGGCGCATCCATGTGCTGGGCTATCGGTCGAGTTATCCGGTGGCGTGCCATTTCGCCTATGTCTATGGCCTTGCGGGCGGGAATGTCCGTCTTCTCGACGGTCCCGGCGGGACGGGACCGGACGCGCTGCGGGAGGCGACCGGCGACGACGTGCTCCTTGCCGTCAGTGTGAAGCCTTATACGCGCGCGGCCGTCGAGCTTGCGGATTATGCGGTGACGTTGGGGCTTCCCGTGGTCACCATCACGGACAGCGTGGTGTCGCCGCTTGTCGCGCGGGCGCGCGCCGCGATCATCGTTCCGACCGAGAGCCCGTCCTTCTTCCACACCATGGCCCCGGCCTTTGCCGTAGCCGAGGCCCTGGCCGCCATTCTCGCCGCGACCGCCGGCGAGAGCGCACTCGACGCCGTGCGCTCCATGGAACGCCAGTTCGAAAAACTTTCCACCCACATCTGAGACCGTCGCAATGACCCATCTTCTTCACAGAACCATCAAGAGCAAGCTGCCCGTTGCAGTCGGGGGCAGGGGGATCGAACTCTTCGACAGGGAAGGCCGTGCCTATATCGACGCGTCGGGCGGCGCCGCCGTCTCCTGTCTTGGCCATGGTCACCCGGACGTGCTCAAGGCCCTCCATGCCCAGCTTGACAAGATAGCCTATGCCCACACAAGCTTCTTCACGACCGACGTGGCCGAGGAGCTTGCCGACCGCCTCGTCGCCGACGCGCCGGAAGGCATCGGGCATGTCTATCTGGTCAGCGGCGGCTCAGAAGCCATCGAAGCCGCGCTGAAGATGGCGCGGCAATATTTCGTGGAGAAGGGCGAGCCGAAGCGGCGCCACATCATCGCGCGGCGCCAGAGCTATCACGGCAACACGCTTGGCGCGCTCGCTGCCGGCGGCAATGAATGGCGGCGCAGCCAGTTCAAGCCGCTCCTGATCGAGACACACCATATCGATCCGTGCTTCGCCTATCATTTCCAGCGTCCGGGCGAGACGGACGCCGATTATGCCGCGCGCGCCGCACAGGCACTGGAAGACAAGATACTGGAACTCGGTCCCGACGAGGTCATCGCTTTCGTCGCCGAGACGGTAGTCGGTGCCACGGCTGGCGCTGTGCCGCCCGTCGCCGATTATCTGAAGCGCGTCCGCGCCATCTGCGACCGCTACGGCGTGCTCCTCATTCTCGATGAAGTGATGTGCGGCATGGGGCGTACGGGCACGCTGCACGCCTGCGAGCAGGATGGTATCGCGCCGGACCTGATGACCATCGCCAAAGGCCTCGGCGGCGGCTACCAGCCGATCGGGGCGGTGCTGCTTTCCGACAGGATCTTCGATGCCTTCGCGAATGGCTCGGGCTTCTTCCAGCACGGCCACACCTATATGGGCCATCCGATGGCCGCCGCCGCCGGGCTTGCCGTGCAGGAAGTCATCCGTCGCGATAATCTCCTCGAGAATGTGCGTTCCATGGGTGCGCATCTGTCGCGCCGGCTGAACGAGCGCTTCGGCAATCATCACCATGTCGGCGACATACGTGGTCGCGGCCTGTTCCAGGCGATCGAACTGGTCGCCGACCGCGGCTCGAAGGAGCCGTTCGACCCGGCGCGGAAGCTTCACGCGCGCATCAAGCGGGAAGCGATGGCGCGCGGCCTGATGGTCTATCCGATGGGGGGTACGATCGACGGCAGGCTGGGCGATCACGTGCTCATCGCGCCGCCCTTCATCGTCACGAAACGCGACGTCGATACGATTGTCGAGCGCCTGGGCGAGGCGGTCGATGCCGCGATAGAGGAAGCGTAGTCGATTTATCGCCGATATCGCACTGTCCAGCGTGGGTATCCCGGCAAATCGCTATCGCCGGAAGGATCGAAGCGCTGCTACATCTGGATCTATCCCGAGCCCGGGCCGGTCGGACAGTGTGCTCATTCCGGCAATCACATCGGGGATAGGACTACCCAGCGCATCGCGCAGCGGATTCTCGTTGGCATCGACTTCGAGATAGCCGGGGCCTCCGACCGCTGCCTTCAGATGCATCGACGCGACAAGACCGATTCCGCCGCCCAGCCAGTGGGGACAGAAGAGGTAGCCGGCGGCCCTTACCCGTCTGCCCAGAGGCACGCAGCCGCTGAATCCACCCCATTTCCCTAGATCGGGCTGGAAGACGCCGATCGCCTTCGCCGCCAGGGCCTCCTCGAAGGCCGCTTCGCCGCGCAAATTCTCGCCCGCGGCGAGCGGCATGCCGGCCTTCCCGGCAAGCTCTTGCCAAATCCGCCACGGCGTATCGGCAGGCACCGGCTCTTCCAGCCATTCAAGGCCAAATTCCTGGAGCCGCGGCAGCACGGAAAGCGTTGTTGCCGGATCCCATGCCTGGTTCGCGTCGGCCATCAGCGGCATCTCGGGGCCGAGCAATTTTCGCAGTGCCGTGAGGTTGGCGAGATCACGTTCGGCGCCGAAGCCGATCTTCAGCTTGAACGCACGATAGCCTTCCTCCAGTTTCGCGGCAGCCAGCTTTTCCGCATCGGTGGGATTGATGCCTGACGCATAAGGCTGGAAGGCGGGGCCGCCGCCAAGCAGCTTCCACAGCGGCTGCCCGACCCGTTTTCCGGCAAGGTCCCAGAGCGCGATATCGGCGCCGGCTATGATCTGCGCGATGGTACCCGGTTCGCCGCATTGCAGGCCGAGCACATGGAGCCGGCTTGTAAGCTCCGAGAACGCCGCAACCGGGCCGGGCCAGGGCCGAGCCAGCAATAGCGGCACGACATAATTCTCCAGCATGCGAGCGCGGTGCTCGGCGCCGACATTCGGAAAATTGCACCAGACCTCGCCCCAGCCGATTGCGCCGTCGACATCCTCGACCCGAACGACCAGTGCAGGGCGGTTCGTCATCGTGCCGAAGGAGGTCACCACCGGCGTCGATATCGGCACCCTGAAGACCATCGCCTCGATCCGGGCGAGGCGTATTTCCGGCAGGTTCTCGGGCGTATCCAAGCGTCAGGCCTTCACTGTCGAGGGTGCTGGCGTGCCCTCGTCGATACCCAGAACCAGCGCCGCGCCCTTCTCGCCGATCATGATCGAGGCGGCGTTCGTGTTGGCCGACACCATGTCCGGCATCACCGAAGCATCGATGACCCTGAGCCCTTCGACCCCACGCACCTTCAGCGATGGATCGACGACCGACCGCGCATCGGAGCCCATGCGGCAAGTGCCGACCGGGTGGAAGACGGTGCCGCCGCCATTGGCGGCGAATTCCAGCAATTCGGCGTCTGTCTGGCGATCCAAACCGGGCAGCACCTCGTCCGCGACAAGATCGCGAAAGGCGGGCTGCGCATAGATGTCCCGCAGGATGCGCAGACCGGCGACCAGTACCTTCCGGTCCAGTTCTTCGGCGAGATAGTTCGGCTCGATCAGCGGATCGGCGAAAGGGTCGGCCGAGCGGATCGAGACGCGGCCCTTCGAAGAAGGACGGCACTGGCAAGCAGATGCCGTGAAACCTGAATAGCGGTGCAGCGGTTCG
>JBDZVC010000140.1:0-9901 GCA_040255475.1 Phyllobacteriaceae bacterium
ACGGCCGCACCGAGATCACCGACGCCATCGCGAAACAGGCGAAGGAACTCGCCTATTACCATTCCTATGTCGGCACCGGCACGGAAGCCTCGATCACGCTTGCCAAGATGGTGCTTGAGCGCGCGCCGAAGAACATGTCGAAGGTCTATTTCGGCCTCGGCGGATCGGACGCCAACGAGACCAACGTCAAGCTCGTCTGGTACTTCAACAACATCCTCGGCCGGCCGCAGAAGAAGAAGATCATCTCGCGCTGGCGGGGCTATCACGGCTCGGGCCTGATGACCGGCTCGCTGACCGGGCTCGAACTCTACCACAAGAAGTTCGATCTCCCCTTCCCGCAGGTGAAGCACACCGAGGCCCCTTACTATTACCGCCGTGCCGACCGATCGATGAGCGAGGAGCAGTTCTCCGAACATTGCGCGGTGGAACTGGAAAAACTGATCCAGGCCGAGGGGCCGGATACGGTCGCCGCCTTCATCGGCGAACCGGCGCTCGGCACGGGCGGCATCGTGCCGGCGCCCAAGGGCTACTGGACGGCGATCCAGAAGGTCCTGAAAAAGCATGATGTGCTTCTGATTGCCGACGAGGTGGTCACCGGGTTCGGCCGGTTGGGCAGCATGTTCGGCTCGGACCATTACGGCATCGAGGCCGACATCATCACCATCGCCAAGGGCCTGACCTCGGCCTACGCGCCGCTCTCCGGCTCGATTGTGTCGGAGAAGGTGTGGAAGGTGCTGGAAAAGGGCACGGACGAGAACGGTGCCATCGGCCATGGCTGGACCTATTCGGCACATCCGATCTGCGCGGCGGCAGGCGTCGCCAATCTGAAGGTGATCGACGAACTGGGGCTCGTGAAGAATGCGGGCGAAACCGGCGCCTATTTCAACAAGGCCATGAAGGACGCGCTCGGCGGCCACGCCAATGTCGGCGATGTGCGCGGCGAAGGCCTGCTCAACGCAGTGGAATTCGTCGAAGACAAGGACGACCGCAAATTCTTCGACCCGGCGAAAAAGGTAGGCCCCCAGGTTTCCGCGGCATTGCTCAGGCTCGGCATCATCGGCCGTGCCATGCCGCAGGGCGATATTCTGGGCTTCGCACCGCCGCTTTGCCTTACGCGTGAGGAAGCGGACAAGATCGTGGACGGAACAAGGAAGGCAGTCGCCGAAGTGCTCGGCTAGGCCAACCTTATCCCTGCTTACCGACGGCTCGGCGGAGGGAATTCCGCCGCGCCGTTTCGTCGTCTGGCACCCGTTATTGCGGCGAGTGTCCGCGTTGCGGTTAAAATGCCAGGAAGCCGTATCGTCCGCTGGCTACCTTGCAAAAAGATTCACCGGACATGCGCTTGACAGTCTCGTCGGCCGTCGCTTAACTCAACTGGTTGTCTGGTCCGACAAGTCGATTAGTTGATGGCATACGACGGCGAAAAATCGAGCGAAGCTACGCGCCTGACGGAACTCCCGACCTTTCGGGAAGGTATCGTCAAGCGCCCCATCACCAATGTCATCAGCGACAAGATCGCCGAACTCATCGCGTCGGGAATCCTGCAGGTCGGGGATGCGCTGCCGAGCGAACGCGAACTTGCTGTCGCGCTCAATGTGAGCCGCGATGCGGTTCGTGGCGGCATCCAGAACCTCGCGGCGCGAGGCATATTGGAGATTTCCCAGGGCGCGCGAACCCGGGTCCGGCGCAGCGATGTCGGTCCGGTCACAATCGGCGTTGCCACGGCGCGGGCGGTCGAGGCCTACGATATCGAATCCGTTCACGCCGCTCGGCTGCTCGTCGAAAGAGAGGTCGTCGCGGATGCCGCGCGCCATATTGACGGGCGCCGGCTCGCACTGCTCGACACACTCCTGAACGCGCAGAAGCGGGCGATCGAAGACCCGGTACGGTTCCTGATCTCCGACCACGAATTCCATGCAGCGATCTACCAGGCGTCGCCCAACCGGCTCCTCGCCGATTTCAGCACCGACCTCTACTCCTACATGATGGAATATCGGCGCCAGGTGATGGCGCGGCCAGGCGCCATCGCGATCAGCTATTCCGATCATCTCGCTATCACCGATGCGCTTCGCGCGCATGATCCCGAAGCAGCCACCGAAGCTTTCGCGGTCCATACCGGCCGTATCTACACCACGACCCAAGGCCTCATGCAGGAAGAAAACTGAAGAGGCCGCTGTTCATCACGCTCAATCGCAACCCCGGCCATTCCGGCCGGTCTTACGGGAGGTACAAATGGAACGAAGAACTTTTCTCAAACTGTCCACCGGCGCCATGCTTGCCGTTGGCGCAGGTGCATCCGGCATCCGCGCCGCGACCGCCGCAGGCAAGGATATCGTTTATCTGACTCCAGGCCTCGACCTTCCCTTCTGGCGCTATCTGTCGAAGGGGATCGAAGCAACAGTCAAGGCGAAAGGCTACGGCTTCCAGGCCCTCGATTCCCACAACAGCGCGCAGACCCAGCTTCAGAACGCACAGGATTCCATCGCGCGGGGCGTTGCCGGCATCGTCATCTCGCCGACGGATTCCTCGACCGCGCCGAGCGTGCTCACGCTTGCCAAACGGGCGAAGATACCGGTCGTCATCGGCGATATCGGTACCAATAGCGGCGACTATTCGTCCTTCATCATCTCCGACAATTACAGGGGCGCGCACGATGTCGGCGTGGCCCTGGCCAAAGCACTCAAGAAGAAAGGCTGGGAGGGCGGTTCCGTCGGCATCGTCGCGATTTCGCAGGCGCGCAAGAATGGGCAGGCACGCACCAAGGGTTTCCTCGACGGGCTGAAGGAAGGCGGCTTCACCGGCAAGCAGGCCGGAATGCAACAGATGCAGTCCTATACGGCGGACGAGACCTTCAAGTTCACGCAGGACCTGCTCACAGCCAATCCGGACATGCGCGGCCTGTTCATCCAGACCGACCAGCCGGCGATTGGTGCGCTGCGCGCCATCAAGGCGGCCCGCCGCGACGGCCAGGTATTGCTCGCAGCCTTCGACGGCATCCCCGAATTCGTCGATCTCCTCAAATCTGGCCAGATCGTCGTCTCCGGCATGCAGCAGCCCTACCTCATGGGGGTTCGCTCTGGCGAGGCGCTGCTTGAAACGCTCGACGGCAAGACGCCGAAGAAGGAAATCCTGGTCCCGATCCTGGCAGTCACAAGCGAGAATATCGAAAAGGAACTGCCGACCATCAAGAAGACCGTCTTCGCCAACGAGGTCTGAGCAGACCGACAATAGCATCTCGCGCCGGTTCGCGGCGCGAGATGCCATGATCACATAATGTCGCCCACCCGCCGGCTGCGCGGGCAAGAGCGTTTTCGGCACCGGAAAGAGACATGCAGCAGGCACCCTCGCAGGGCACGGATAATCCGCTTCTCATCGCGCGCGGCATCACCAAGGCCTTTGACCGCACCCAGGCACTTGCCGGCGCTGATTTCGAGTTGGCCGAAGGCGAAATCCATGGGCTGCTGGGTGCCAACGGAGCCGGCAAGTCGACCCTGTCGAAGATCATCGCCGGCCACTATCCGTTCGATGCAGGGGAAATCATCTATCGCGGCCACCCGCTTCAGCTGCGCGGAACGCGGGATGCGCTCAGGGTCGGCATCGCCATCGTGATGCAGGAGACAAGCCTCGTTCCCGATCTCACGGTGCTGGAGAATATTTTCCTTCCGGAGCTCGGAAAGCCGGGCCGGCTCGACTATGGCGCTTTGAGGGAGCGCGGGAGAGAAATTCTGGGTTCTCTTGGCCAGGAAGGCAGCCTGCTCTTCGACCGGGAGGTGCGGCGGCTCTCATCGGCACAAAAGCAACTGGTGGAGATCGCCAAGGCGCTTGGCGTCGGCGCGAAGCTCCTCATCTTCGACGAGCCCACCGCCTCGCTCAGCCCCGGCGAGGTCGAGCGTCTGTTCGATATCATGACGCGGCTTCGCGCCAGCGGTCACGGCCTCGTCTTTGTCTCACACAGGCTGGAGGAAGTGTTTTCCATCACCGATCGCGTGACGGTGATGCGGGAAGGCCGCAGCGTGCTGAAGGGGAAGCCGACCGCAGAGACGACGCAGGCGGAACTCATCCGCGCCATGGTCGGAGCCGACCTCGGCGCGATCTATACCGACCCGCATTCGAAGGGTGACATCGCAGAGTGCCGGCCGGCGGCGCTCACCGTTCGGCATCTCTCCTCCAAGCCCATCGTCAGGGATGTCAGCTTCACCGTACATGAGGGCGAGATTCTCGGGCTGGGCGGGCTGGTCGGCGCCGGACGATCCGAGGCCGTCGAGGCGATTTTCGGCCTTCGCCAGCGCACGGGCGGGGAGGTCCTCGTCAGGGACAAACCACTCAAAGGAAACGATCCGCAGGGCGCTATCCGCGCTGGAGTTGGGTTCGTGGCCGAGGACCGGCGCAGCCAGAACATCGTCCCCGACCTCTCGGTCAAGGAGAACCTCCTGCTTGCGCATCTAGGCGCGCATTCCGGCTTCTTCCGCTCCTATCAGTCGCGCGAGCAGAAGGTGAAGGAACTTCTGAGGCGCCTCGGCCTGCCGGAAGAGCGGCTGGCGGACGCCTCCATGCTGAATTTCTCCGGAGGGATGCAGCAGAAGATCATCATCGCCCGTTGGCTGGTGCTCGAACCGAAAGTGCTTATCCTGGACGAACCCACCAAGGGCGTCGATATCGGCACCCGCGCCAGCATCTATGCAATGCTGCGCGATATTGTGGCGGACGGCGTGGCCGTAGTCGTGGTCTCCTCCGACTTTGAAGAGCTGCTCGGCCTCTGCGACCGCATCGTGGTGATGAGCGACGGCCGCACGATCGCCGATCTGCCAAGCGCCATGCTCGACGAGGAAAAGCTGACCTTGCTTGCCGCACCAAGAACCTCCATGGCGCGCAACACGGAGTTGCTCGACGCACTCACGCAGGAATTCGATGGCGCCGGCTTCTGGACGCTGATCGAGGACGACAGGCTTATCTGCCTGAATTCAGTCGTGAAGAGAACCTCGCTCGATCCCGGCTTCGGCGCTGGCGAGGCACGGCAATTGGCGCAAACCCTGATACCGGAGGCGCTCTCCCGGCGTGAACTGATCTTCATTCCCGAGCGCGACAGTAGCCGGACCACGCTTCTGGTCCCGATGCGCAGCGCGCGCGGTCACGATCTCGGCTGGGTTGGGCTCAGCCTCTCTCCCGATGCGAAACTGCCATCGCCGGAATCGATCAAGGCCCGAATAGAGACCATGGCGGCAACATTATGAACATCGATTCTTCCTCTTCGACCGTATCCCCCTCCGCCCCGGCGCGCTCGTCGCTTTTCAAGCAACTGGCGCAGAGGCTGGAGGTGCGCATGCTGGCGCTCGCCCTCCTGATCGGGCTGTGCCTTTCTCTGCTGTCGCCCTATTTCCTGACACAGTCGAATATCTTCAATATGCTCGATCAATCGGTCGTGATCGGCATCGTCTCAGTCGGCATGACCTTCGTGATCCTGATCGGCGGCATCGATCTCTCGGTCGGCTCGGTGGTGGGAGTGACCGGCATCATCCTCGGCCTGTCGCTCCATCATATGCCGATCATACCGGCCATCTCGGTGGCGATCCTTGCCGGCGCGGGCATCGGCCTCATCTCCGGCCTGCTGATCAGCGTCTTCGGCCTGGCCGCCTTCGTCGTCACGCTCGGTGTCATGGCCATCGGTCGCAGCCTTGCCTACATCCTCTCCGGCCAGACGGCGATTTCCAATATTCCCGAGGCCATGCAGGCTATCGTCTACACGAACATCCTCGGCATCCCCTCGAACGTCCTCTTTCTCGTCGTCCTCTATATTCTCGCCTGGGCCTACCTCACCTATACCAAGGGCGGGCGCACCATCTATGCCGTTGGCTCCAACATAGAGGCGGCGCGGGCAGCTGGGCTCAACACGCTGTTTTATTCCGTTCTGCCCTATGTGCTTTCCGGAGCGCTTTCCGCGGTCGCCGTCACCTTCTCGATCGGCCAGCTCCTTTCGGCCGATCCATTGATGGGCAACGCCATGGAACTCGATGCCATCGCCGCCGTGGTCATTGGCGGGGCGAGCCTTTTCGGCGGGCGTGGTTCCATGATCGGCACGCTTTTCGGCGTCTTCATCATGGTCATGATCCGCAACGGGCTCAACCTCATGGGCGTCTCGCCCTTCTGGCAGGGATCGGCCATCGGGACCATCATCATCGTCGCCCTCCTCGTGGAGCGACTCGTCAGCAGCAGGGCCAGCAGATGACCACGGAACCTTCCCGCGCGATCAAACTCTTCGGCACCGAAGAACCCGTCACGCCGCTCCGCATCCTGAAGGCCGGAGCACTTTCGGCCGAGTTCGATGCCGGCAATCTGCGCCATATCCGCTACGGCGGCGTGGAGATCATCCGCGCCGTCTCCTTCATCGTCCGCGACCGCAATTGGGGCACCTACAATCCCGAGATCGAAAACCTGAAAATCGAGGAGAAGCCGGACAGCTTCCTCGTGACCTATAATGCGCGGACAAGCGACGCACAGCAGAGCTTCCGCTACAGCGCACGTATCGAAGCGGGTGTCGATGGCAAACTCGATTTCACGGCGACCGGTACGGCCGAAACGGATTTCCTCACCAACCGTACCGGCTTCGTGGTGCTGCACCCCTGCGGGCTGACCGGCGAGCCGGTCACGATCGAACATGCGGACGGCACGATCGAGGGAGGCCGCTTCCCGGAAGCGATCGATCCGCTGCAACCCATGCTCGACCTGCGTGCGCTGACGCATGAAGCCGCACCAGGCCTTCGCGTCGCCTGCCGGATGGAAGGCGATGTCTACGAGATGGAAGACCAGCGCAACTGGACCGACGCCTCCTACAAGACCTATGTGCGCCCGCTTGCCCTGCCCTGGCCCTATACGCTGGCAAAAGGCGTGCAACTCGAGCAGGCCGTCCGGCTTACGATAACCGGGCCCGCGCCGCGAGCATCGGCGGCAGGCACGGAAATCCGGCTCGCCGTCGGCAAGCCGATCGGAACCGTCCCGCCGCTCGGCCTCGGGCTCCAGCCTACCGATGCCGCCACGACGCGGCAGCACGCCGGCGTGCTGAAGCCGGTCGGGGCAGCCCATCTCATCGGCTATTACGATCCGCGCGAAGGCCATGACGAAGGCACGTTGCGCGACATCGCCGAAACTGCCGTTACGCTCGGTGCAACGCCATGGCTTGAGGCGGTAATCGTCTCGGTCGACGGCTTCCGCGAGGAGATCACCGCGCTTGGCCGTACCGTCGCTTCGCTCGGATCGCCCTTCCCCGTCGTGCTGGTTTCCCCGGCGCCCGACCTGAAATGCACCCTCCCCGGCAGCCCGTGGCCGCCCGCGCCGCCGCCGCGCGAATTCTTCGCGGCAGCCCGCGCGGCCTTTCCGAAAGCGCGTCTCGGCGGAGGCATGTTCAGTCTTTTCACCGAGATGAACCGCAAGCGCCCGCCGGTCGACCTGATCGACTTCGTCAGTTTCACCACGACCGCGATGCTGCATGCGGGCGACGATCATTCCATTACCGAGGGGCTCGAATCCCTGCCCGCCATGGCGCTCACAGCGACGAATATCGCAGACGGCAAGCCATGGGCCATCGGACCGAGCGCCATTGGCCTCAGGATGAACCCGTACGGCGAAGCGCCGGTCGCCAATCCCGACAACATCCGGCAGGCGATGAATTTCAACGACCCTCGCCATCGCGCGCTGCTCGGCGCGGCCTGGGCACTCGGCTTCTTCGCTCGGTTCTCGGCGGGCGGCGCGTCGGCCATTACGCTTGGCGGCGCGACCGGCCCCTTCGGCCTCGTCCATACACCGCAATCATGGCCTCAACCGTGGTACGACGAGGCGGGCGGCGGATTGTTCCCGATGTATCATGTCCTTCGCGGGCTTGGCGGGCTGACGGGCGCGAAGCTGCGCGCTGTCGAGCTTTCCGCACCGTCGTCGGTGCAGGCGATCGCGGCCGAGACGGATGACGGCGTGGTAACGGTATGGCTTGCCAATCTTACCGGCAACGAGGTCAGCTGCCGAATCGACGCCGAGATCTCCGGTTGCGCCGTGCTCGACGAGGCAAGCTTCGCGGCCGCTGCCGAAAATCCGGACGCCATGGGCGAACTCAGACAACCCGAGGACGGCCGAAAGGTCGTGCTCGGCCCCTATGCCATCACCCGGCTAACGCTCTCCTGACCACCAGACCCGAGGAACCTACATGCATATTCTGATCATCGGAGCGGCCGGCATGATCGGCCGCAAGCTCACCGAGAAGCTCGTCGCCGACGGGCGGCTGGGAAGCGACGAAATCGAGCGGCTGACCTTGGTCGATGTCGTGGCGCCGGCCGCACCACAGGGCTTCGGCGGCAAGGTCGAGACCGTCGCGGCCGACCTCTCCGAGCCCGCGACCGCTGCCCGTCTGGCCGCCGCGCGGCCGGATGTCATCTACCATCTCGCGGCAATCGTCTCCGGTGAGGCGGAAGCCGATTTCGACAAAGGTTATCGCATCAATCTCGACGGCACGCGCTTCCTTCTCGAAGCCATCCGGCAGGAAGGCCTGCGCCAGCCCTACAAGCCGCGCCTCGTCTTCACTTCCTCCATAGCTGTTTTCGGGGCACCCTTCCCGCAGGTCATTCCGGACGAGTTCTTCACGACGCCGCTCACCAGTTACGGCACCCAGAAGGCGATCTGCGAACTGCTTCTCGCCGACTATACCCGCAAGGGCTTCCTCGAGGGGATCGGCATACGCCTGCCGACGATCTGCATCCGTCCCGGCAAGCCCAACAAGGCGGCGTCCGGCTTCTTCTCCAACATCCTGCGCGAGCCCCTGGTGGGGCAGGAAGCGGTGCTGCCGGTGTCACCGGACGTGCGCCACTGGTTCGCGAGCCCGCACGCGGCGGTCGGCTTCCTCGTCCACGCCGGTACGCTCGACCTCGCGACGGTCGGGCCGCGGCGCAATCTCAGCATGCCGGGCCTTTCCGCCACCGTCGGTGAGGAAATCGAGGCGCTGAGGCGCGTTGCCGGCGATAAGGCAACCGGGCTCATCCGCCGCGAACCGGACGAAACCATCATCCGGATCGTCGATGGCTGGGCGACGAATTTCAACGCCGAACGCGCGCTGGCGCTGGGCTTCAAGGCGGACGCCGACTTCGACGCCATCATCCGCTCCCATATCGAGGACGAGCTCGGCGGACATATCGGAGGCTAGGCATGCTGCTCGGCGCGATTGCCGACGATTTCACCGGGGCGAGCGACCTTGCCAATACGCTTGCAAAGGAGGGCATGGCGACGACACTTTTCGTCGGCGTGCCCAAGGGTGAAGTGTCTGGAACCGAGGCGGGCGTCGTCGCGCTAAAGACGCGTTCCATCGCGCCCGCCAATGCCGTGAACCAATCGCTCGCGGCGCTTGACTGGCTGAAAGGGCAGCGGGTCGAGCAGATCCTGTTCAAATATTGCTCGACCTTCGATTCCACGCCCGAAGGCAATATCGGGCCGGTCGCCGAGGCGTTGAGCGAGGCGCTCGATGCGGGCATCGCCGCCGTCTGCCCCGTATTCCCGGCGACCGGGCGCACCCTCTATCAAGGCCATCTCTTCGTCGGCGAACGGCTTCTCAACGAATCCGGCATGGAGAAGCATCCGCTTACCCCCATGACCGATCCCGACATAAGACGCTGGCTGCGGCGCCAGACTA
This sequence comes from Phyllobacteriaceae bacterium, assembly GCA_040255475.1. Classification (GTDB taxonomy): domain Bacteria; phylum Pseudomonadota; class Alphaproteobacteria; order Rhizobiales; family Rhizobiaceae; genus Mesorhizobium_L. The sequence goes on from JBDZVC010000140.1 coordinate 9,662, forward strand.
AAGGCGAAGTGGCACTGGTGTCCTACGCGACGGTGCGGCAGGGCGCGGCGGCCATCGCCAAGGCGCTCGCGGAAGCGGAAGGGAACGGCAATCGCCTTGCGGTCGTCGATGCCGTCACTGACGACGATTTGAGGGCTATCGGCGCGGCGATCGCCGGAGCAAAGCTTGTCACCGGCGGCTCCGGTATCGCGCTCGGCCTGCCGGAGAATTTCCGCCGCGCCGGCAAGCTCGGCAAGGCCG
>JBDZVC010000620.1:0-1915 GCA_040255475.1 Phyllobacteriaceae bacterium
GTCTGCAGCGCCGTGTCCTCGATCGAATGCTCCTTGGTGGAGCGTCCGGAGTTGACGTCGATGGCGACCAGCGCCTCAGTCTGGTTGATGATGATGTAGCCGCCCGATTTCAGCGTCACCTGAGGCTGCAGCATCCGGTCGAGCTGGGCTTCGATGCCGTTCCGCGCGAAGATCGGTGTCGGGTCGCGGTAAGGCTGGACCACCTTGGCATGGCTCGGCATGAGCATGCGCATGAAATCCTTGGCCTCGCGGTAGCCTTCGTCGCCTGCAACAAGGATTTCGTCGATATCCTTGTTGTAGAGATCACGTACCGAGCGCTTGATGAGCGAGCCTTCCTCATAGACCAGCGCGGGCGCGGTCGATTGCAGGGTAAGGCTGCGCACATTCTCCCACAGCCGCATCAGATATTCGTAGTCGCGCTTGATCTCGGCCTTGGTGCGGTTCTCGCCGGCCGTACGCAGAATGACCCCCATACCCTGCGGCACGTCGAGGTCCTTGACGACATCCTTCAGGCGCTTGCGATCCTGTGCGTTGGTGATCTTGCGGGAGATGCCGCCGCCGCGCGCGGTGTTGGGCATCAGCACGGAATAGCGGCCGGCAAGCGACAGATAGGTGGTCAGCGCCGCGCCCTTGTTGCCGCGCTCCTCCTTGACGACCTGAACGAGCAGGATCTGCCGACGCTTGATGACTTCCTGGATCTTGTAGGTACGGCGCATGGAGCGGCGCCGATGCTGGGCCTCGTCCAGCGCGTCCTCCGCGCCGACCGACTCGACTTCGTGCTCGTCGGAGGCCGATCCGTTATGTTCGGCCGAGGGGTCGTGCTCTTCATCGCCTTCGGAACCGTTACCGTCGGTCTCGTCACCGGCGGTTTCATCACCATTCGCCTCGATCTCCTCGGAGACGACATCGGCGGCAGCGCTTTCGGCCATGGCCGGGCCACCGTCTTCATGGTGTTCGTCACCATTGGCCTCAACGGCCTGGGCTTCGTCCTCCACGGAAGGGCTCTCGTCGCCGGTTTCTGCCGTATCAGCCGATTCCGCCGCCTTCTGTTCGGGGCGCCCACGCCCGCGCCCCTTGCCGCCACGCCGGCGCCGGCGGCCATTGCCGCGCTCGGCGCTATCCTCTTCGGCGTCCTCGGCCTCCGCGGCGTCAGCCTCCGCCTTGAGCAGGGCCTGCCGGTCGGCGACGGGAATCTGGTAGTAGTCCGGATGGATTTCGTTGAAGGCGAGGAAACCGTGACGGTTGCCGCCATATTCGACAAACGCGGCCTGAAGCGAGGGTTCGACGCGCGTCACGCGCGCCAGGTAGATGTTTCCTCTTAGTTGCTTCTTGTCCTGTGATTCGAAATCGAATTCTTCGATACGGTTACCGCGGGTGACGACGACCCGCGTTTCCTCCGGGTGGGAGGCGTCTATAAGCATCTTGTTGGGCATGTTCGAAAATCTCCCCGACCGCTGCCGCCAGAGGCGTGGGCGGGTAGGCGCCACGCGTCGGGAAAGGGCAGGTGTCGGACAATTGCGCGCGCGCCGGGGGACGTTTCGGCAGGACGAAAAGGGTGACCGGCGCCACAGCGGCGCGGGTTCTTCCCGATCCGTCCATGTCCATGCCTGAATTCATCGCTTTTCCCGGCGAGACCGCATCTTTGATATTTGGACCCGGAATATCCGGATCCGCTCTTTCGCTTTTACAAAGCCGGCGCGGGATATCGATCCCGACCGTTTTCCTCACACCGGGGTTCCAGCCATTCGGAACACCCCGAGAGAATTCGTAGAGCCGCATGTGTCCCCGGAAGGACGTAATTTCAAGACGCTTCTCTCCGCCTCGCAACGGCGTCGTGGCGACCAGTCCGATCCCGGGCATTGCAGCGACCCTTTGTCGCTTTTATGATTTGGCGCGGTTCATGGCAACCCTGTTT
>JBDZVC010000141.1:0-9893 GCA_040255475.1 Phyllobacteriaceae bacterium
AGGACCGGCACTTTTCTATGACTTTCCTTTGACCTTGCTGCCGGCCGTTCTATTCTCACCTCAACAGAAAATCGAGCCGGAGAAATTTTCGATGAAGATCACCTGGTATGGCCATTCGGCGTTCCGCGTCGAAGCGGGAAACGCAAAAATCCTGATCGACCCGTTCCTCACAGGCAATCCGTCGTGGGACAAGGGCTGGGAGGGGCCGGCGGCGGGCGTGACCCATGTGCTCCTGACGCACGGCCATAACGACCATGTCGGCGATGCGCTCGCCATCCTGAAGAAGACGGGCGCCATGCTGGTCGCCAATTTCGAGATATGCATGTATCTCGTCGGGCAGGGTGCGGACCAGGGCAAGATCAATCCGGGCAACCATGGCGGCACCGTCGATTGCGGCGGCTTCACCACGACCTTCGTCGCAGCCTGGCATTCGTCTTCTTTCGGCGGCGAGGGCGGGACCAACACCTATCTCGGCAATCCGGGCGGGCTCGTCCTGCACTTCCCGGGCGAGAAGACGCTCTACCATATGGGCGACACCGACATCTTCTCCGACATGGCGCTCATCAACGAACTGCACGAGCCGAAGATCGGCCTCGTGCCGATCGGTGACCGTTTCACCATGGGCGGCGCGGTGGCAGCGCTTGCCTGCAGGCGTTTCTTCAAGTTCGACACGGTGATGCCGTGCCACTACGGCTCCTTCCCGATCATCGACCAGACGGCGGAGAAGTTCAGATCCGGCATGGAAGGCTCGGGCGTCGAGGTTCTGGCGCCCGAGCCGGGCGGCATGGTTTCGCTGTAAACCTGCCCGTCTTCCTGCTTCATTCAGGGCCGCGGCGGCCGGCGATATTGCGCGCCGTCGCCGCCGTCGCTATGACGCGCCTTGATTTCCGCCGGAGAAGAAGATGTCGGTCACCATCGATACCGTGAAGCGCGTGGCGAAGCTTGCCCGCATCGCCGTTGACGACGAGGATGCCGAACGCATGACGGGCGAACTGAACGCTATCCTCGGTTTCGTCGAGCAACTGAATGAGGTGGATGTCTCCGGTGTCGAGCCGATGACCTCCGTTACGCCGATGGATATGAAGAAAAGACAGGACGTCGTGACGGATGGTGGTAAGGCGGGCGACATCATCGCCAACGCGCCGGCAACAGAGGAGAATTTCTTCCTCGTGCCGAAGGTCGTCGAGTAGGCTCCCCGACCGGCCCGAGAATTTTATCAATAAGAAGATTGCCCGATGAGCGAACTTGTTAAACTGACCATCGCCGAGGCCCGTGCGAAACTGCGCGCGAAAGAGATCACCTCCGCCGAACTGACCGACGCCTATCTTTCCGCGATCGACATGGCCAATCCGGCGCTCAACGCCTATGTTGCCGTCACCCATGACCGCGCGCGCGCTATGGCGAAGGCTTCCGATGCAAGGCTGGCGCATGGCGAAGGGGGCGCGCTGGAGGGCATCCCGCTCGGCATCAAGGATCTTTTCGCCACCCAGGGTTTCCACACTCAGGCCGGTTCGCACATCCTTGACGGCTTCAAGCCGCGTTATGAGTCCACCGTGACGGCGAACCTCTGGGCCGATGGCGCAGTCATGCTCGGCAAGCTCAACATGGACGAATTCGCCATGGGCTCGTCCAACGAGACCTCTTATTACGGTCCGGTCGTGAATCCGTGGCGCGCCAGAGGCGACAACAAGGCGTTGGTACCGGGCGGCTCCTCAGGCGGTTCGGCGGCTGCGGTTGCCGCATGGCTCTGCGCCGGTGCCACGGCTACGGACACGGGTGGCTCGATCCGCCAGCCGGCAGCCTTTACAGGCACGGTAGGCATCAAGCCGACCTATGGCCGCTGCTCGCGCTGGGGCACTGTCGCCTTTGCCTCTTCGCTGGATCAGGCCGGCCCGATCGCGCGAGACGTGCGCGATGCCGCGATCATGCTGAAATCCATGGCATCGGTGGACGCGAAGGACACGACCTCTGTAGATCGCCCGGTGCCGGATTATGAAGCCGCGCTCGGCGGCTCGGTAAGGGGCATGAAGATCGGTGTTCCGAAGGAATATCGCATGGACGGCATGCCGGCGGAGATCGAGACACTCTGGCAGAAGGGCATCGCCTGGCTGAAGGACGCAGGTGCCGAGATCGTCGATATCTCGCTGCCTCATACGAGATACGCGCTGCCGGCCTATTATATCGTCGCGCCGGCCGAAGCCTCGTCCAACCTCGCGCGCTACGACGGCGTCCGCTACGGACTGCGCGTGCCGGGCAGGGATATCGTCGACATGTACGAGCGGACGCGCGCAGCCGGCTTCGGCCGCGAGGTGAAGCGCCGCGTCATGATCGGCACCTATGTGCTCTCTGCAGGCTATTACGATGCCTATTACGTGCAGGCGCAGAAGGTCCGCACCCTCATCAAGAAGGATTTCGAGGACGTCTTCGCCGCCGGTGTGGATGCGATCCTGACGCCGGCGACGCCGTCCGCCGCCTTCGGCATCGCCGATCAGGACATGAGCGCCGACCCGGTGAAGATGTATCTGAACGACGTCTTTACGGTGACGGTCAATATGGCCGGCCTGCCGGGCATCGCGGTTCCCGCCGGGCTAGACGGGCGCGGCCTGCCACTCGGCCTGCAACTGATCGGCCGGCCCTTCGAGGAAGAGACGCTCTTCCGCACGGCTTCGGTCATCGAGAAGGCCGCGGGCCGCTTCGAGCCGGAGAAATGGTGGTAGGCTACCTCTTCCTGCCCCCGCGAAAGTGGGGGAGAAGTGTCGTGCGGAGCACGACGGAGAGGGGGATCGCTACCGTCGGCTCTGTAAGGGACCCAAATTTTGACGCGAACGTGACCCGCTCCGCGCGGTGTGGATTGGACATCCTGCCGCCAAACGCCCATCTTAGGCGAAGAAAGCGCTCAGCCTTGTCGGCCGAATGCTTCGAATGTCTCAATTAGCCTGGAGGGCTTCCTGATGAGTGAAGAACGTGCCGTTCTGGCGGGTGGATGCTTCTGGGGCATGCAGGATTTGATTCGTCGCTTTCCGGGCGTGATTTCGACGCGCGTCGGCTACAGCGGCGGCGATGTGCCGAACGCGACTTACCGGAACCATGGCACCCATGCCGAGGCGATCGAGATTGTCTTCGATCCGGCGAAAACCAGCTACCGGGATTTGCTGGAATTCTTCTTCCAGATCCACGATCCGACCACGAAGAACCGTCAGGGCAACGATATCGGTACCAGCTACCGTTCGGCGATCTTCTACACGAGCGATGAGCAGAAGAAGGTGGCCGAAGACACGATCGCCGACGTAAATGCTTCCGGTCTCTGGCCGGGGAAGGTGATGACCGAGGTGACACCCGTCGGTGATTTCTGGGAAGCCGAACCGGAGCATCAGGATTATCTTGAACGCTATCCAAACGGCTACACTTGCCATTTCCCACGGCCCAATTGGAAGCTCCCGCGCCGCGCCGCCTGACAGCGTGGACCTCATTCCCGTTCCTGGCCGGCGCATGGCGATGGCCGAAAGAGTGCGGCAATAGTCTTCTTCCTCAGAGTTGATAACGAAGGCTATGGCTGCGCTGCCAGTGATCGTCGCCCTTCAGATCAGCTTCAGTCCCTTGAGGCTGGTGTGGCCATTCTTGCCAACGATGATGTGATCGTGGACGGCGATGCCGAGCGGCTTTGCCGTCTCGATCACCGTTTTCGTCATGTCGATATCGGCACGCGACGGTGTCGGATCTCCCGAGGGGTGGTTGTGGACGAGGATGATCGCGGTCGCCGACAATTCCAGCGCCCTGCGCACCACCTCGCGCGGATAGACTGGCGTGTGGTCCACCGTGCCGGTCTGCTGCACTTCGTCGGCGATCAGCGCGTTCTTCTTATCGAGGAAAAGGATGCGAAACTGCTCGATTGTCTCGAAGGCCATGGAGGTGCGGCAATAATCGATCACCTGGCCCCACGAGGTGAGCACCTGACGGCCCTTGATGCCGCTTTTGGCCATGCGTTGCGCGGCGGCGGCGATGATCTTCAGTTCGAGCGCGGCCGCATCGCCGATCCCCTTTACCTCGCGCAACAGGTGAACAGGCGCGCCCAACACTTCGGCAAGAGAGCCGAATCGCGCGATCAGTGCCTTGGCGAGCGGTTTGGTATCGCCCTGCCGGAAAGCGCGGAACAGGATCAGTTCCAGCATCTCGTAGTCGGCGAGCGCATCCGGACCTGATTCGACGAAGCGGGCCCTCAACCTTTCGCGATGTCCGTGATAATGCGGCTTTTCGGTCGGCGGCGATCCTGTCGATTGCACCCGCGCTTCGCCAAAAAATCCGCGTTCGTCTTCTTCGGAAGTCATGATCCGCCGCCGCACCCGCCGGGAAACCCCTTACCGGCAGACGAGAGCTTAAAGCATGTCTTCCGAAAGTGGGAACCGGTTTCGGAACAAAGACATGCGCAAAATAAAAAAACTAAAGCCCTATGGAGCGAATCTGAAAGGTTGCGACACGCCTTAGTTGCTGAGGCCGGGTCGGTCGAGGCCCGCAGGCGAAAGCGTGAAGATTTCGCACCCGTCTTTCGTCACGCCCACCGTGTGCTCGTATTGCGCGGAGAGCGAGCGATCGCGTGTCACCGCCGTCCAGCCGTCGGAAAGCACCTTCACATGCGGGCGGCCGAGATTGATCATAGGCTCGATGGTGAAGATCATGCCCTCGCGCATCTCCACCCCCTCGTTGGGGCTGCCATAGTGCAGGATGTTGGGCGCGTCATGGAAAAGGCGGCCGACACCGTGGCCGCAGAAGTCGCGCACCACCGAGCAACGCTCGCCTTCCGCATAGGCCTGGATGGCCGCGCCGATCGCGCCGGTGCGCGCGCCGGGCCTGACGGCCGCGATGCCCAGCATCAGGCATTCATGCGTCACTTCGAGAAGCCGTTCGGCGGCACGCTTGATCGGGCCGACAGGATACATGCGGCTGGAATCGCCGTGCCAGCCGCCAAGGATGTAAGTGACGTCGATATTGACGATATCGCCTTCGCGCAGAGGCTTGGCATCCGGGATACCGTGGCAGACGACATGGTTGATCGAGGTGCAGACCGATCTGGTGTAGCCGCGATAATTGAGCGTGGCGGGCAGCGCGCCGTGGTCCATGCCGTATTCGAAGACGAAGCGGTCGATCTTCTCCGTCGGTACGCCCGGCGCGACGACATCGGCAAGTTCGTCTAGGCAGCGCGCAGTCAGGTCGCAAGCCTTGCGCATGCCTTCGAAGCCGGCCTCGTCGTAGAGGCGGATCTGGCCGGTGTTTTTCAGCGGGGCCGTAGCGGCGTCGAGATAGGTGACCATGGAGACCGGAAGGAGAGGAGAGCGGACAAGCTCCAGATTTGGCACTTGTCGCCGCCGGCTTCAACCCCTGTCAGTGTCGAGGGCTAACGGGAAAGCGGCTCTCGCCCCACCATTTGCCGCAGGCCCGATGCGGCGATCAGGCTGTCACGCGCATGCGCTTTGTGGGCGCGGGCGTGGAGCATTTTCCGGAACGCCTTGAATATCCTTGTCATTTGTGGGTGCTTGTAGGGATAGAGATCGGGCGGGTCCATGTCGTGGACGATCATGGCGGTGTCCGTCTCGAAGACCAGAAGCTTTCCTTCCGATGTCTCGGCACAATCGACGGCGAAATAGTCGAGGCCAGCCAGTGAGGCCAGATCGGCCAACGCTTCCCGATGCTTTGCGGCGAAGCCGAGGTTGAACGCCGCCATCAGCGCGGCCTCCTCGGCGCGCTTGGCCGTGCTCTCCGCCATGCCGGCGTTCAGATAGTGCAACATCCAGTGCGCTCCGATGGCGACATGCGCGAGCAATGGCTGGCCGCCCACGAGCACGATGCGGAATTTACGGAAAAGACCGTCGGCGCCGCGATAATCGACGAAGCGCGATATGGAGAAATCCTCGCCCTTTTGCGTCTGAAGGTAGGCGCGGATCGCTGCGGGCGTATCGAGCTTGCTCAGTCCGTGACCGGCATGCGAGCCTACCGGGCGGGCGATGATCGGATAGGCGCCTTCGCCCAGAATATCGGCGGGCTGGATCCTGCCGTCCGCGAGCAGTTCCAGCATCGCGCGATCGACGCGGACCGTCACCGGCACGTCGAGCCCACGCCCCGGCCGGAGCGTTGCCGCAAGCCTCTCGCGCGCCAACTTGAGCACATCCGCCGGGCGGTTCAGCACCGGCCTCGGCCAACGGTCGAGCACAGGCTGCAATGTTTTCAGGATCGGCGCGCTCTCGTCGGATTCGCCGATACCGACCAGCAGGACATCATGTGGCGGAATGCGGTCGGGCAGTCCGCCATCCGGCGACACATAGAGCGTGTCGAGCCTGACGCCCGCGTCTTCGAGCAGGAACTGAACTGGCGTATTCGCCATGAAGTCCCCCGGGACGGCAATCATCAGGAGCCTGAGCGGCGGTTCGGCTGCGCCGGTCGCCCGCTGGCGGAACAGAGGGCTGAGACGAAGCGCGTCCCGTTGGCAATCGAGTCCTTCCTGCCGCTTGCCGTTCAGCATCAGGATCGTGCCGAGATCGAACAGCGCCGCGGCGTCGCGCTTGTTCTGTTCGAGGCAGCCGAGCAGTTCCGTGATGATGGCGCTATAATCGCCGCCGCCGAAGCCGATGGCAAAAAGACGTGGAAGGCCGATCGTCTGCGGCAGGTCGAAATCGTATTCGCTGATTTCCATCGTGAGCTCCGCTCGATGCGACCTGTGACGATTCCCGCGCCGCCAGTTTCCGCTGTCGGCAAGATGATCCTCAAAGCTTGCGCAGGACTGTCTCGCGTGAGGCTATGGAGCCCAGGAGGCAGCATTGTTCGCCGAGGTGTTTTGCGGCTATGGAGTGTCGGACAAAGCCGCGATGCCGGACAGGCGATCGGCGAAGGGACGGACTGATGAACGCGAAAGCTGCCAACATGCGGCCGAAACCATGGACGGAAGTGGCGCCGGTTCTTGTCGATGTCGCCATGGGACGGAGGAAGGCCGACCTCGTCGTGCGCAATGGGCGCTGGGTGAACGTCCATTCTGGCGAGATCGTCCCGGCGACGGACCTCGCCGTCATCGAGGGCCGGTTCGCCTATTGCGGTCCGGATGCCTCGCACGCGATCGGTGAGAAGACGCGCGTGGTAGATGTCGGCGGCCGCTATCTCGTGCCGGGGCTTTGCGACGCGCATATGCATGTCGAAAGCGGCATGGTGACGGTGACCGAGTTTTGCCGTGCCGTCATCCCGCACGGCACGACCTCGATGTTCATCGATCCGCACGAGATCGCCAACGTGCTCGGGCTGGAGGGTGTGCGCCTGATGCATGACGAGGCGCTCGCCATGCCGACCAATGTCTACGTACAGATGCCGTCCTGCGTGCCCTCCGCGCCAGGGCTTGAGCATGGTGGCGCCATTCTCGGGCCGGAGGACGTGGCAGAGGCGATGAACTGGGAAAACATCATCGGGCTCGGCGAGGTGATGAATTTCCCCGGCGTGGCGGCGAACGATCCGACCATGGTCGGCGAGATCGCGGCGACGGTGCGGGTAGGGCGTACGGTCGGCGGCCACTACGCCTCGCCGGATCTCGGCCTGCCTTTCCACGGCTATGTGGCCGGCGGCCCGGAGGACGATCATGAGGGCACGCGCGCCGAGGACGCCATCGCCCGCGTGCGCCAGGGCATGAAGGCGATGCTGCGGCTGGGTTCCGCCTGGTACGATGTCGCCGAACAGATCAAGGCGGTGACCGAACGCGGCCTCGACCCGAGGAATTTCATCCTGTGCACCGACGACAGCCATTCCGGCACGCTGGTCCATGACGGCCATATGGACCGCGTGGTACGCCACGCCATCGAGCAAGGCTTGAGGCCGGTTACGGCCATCCAGATGGCGACGCTCAACACTGCACAGCACTTCCGGCTGGAACGGGAACTCGGTTCGATTGCGCCTGGAAGGCTGGCGGATTTCCTGATCGTCTCGGATTTGCCGAAGATGGCGGTGGACGAGGTCTATGCGCGGGGCGTGCGGCTGGCGTCGAGCGGGAAGCTGGAAGCCGACATTCCCGCCTATGCCTATCCGGCGACGGCGAAGAATACCGTCCGGCTCGGCAAGAGGCTGGAAGCCAAGGATTTCGACATCGCCGCGCCGGAGGGGGCGAACGAGGTCAGGGCGCGCGTCATCGGCGTCATCGAGAACCAGGCGCCGACGCGGGCGCTGGAAGCCGACCTGCCGGTCGAGGACGGGCTCGTCGCCATGGATCGCGCGAACGATGTTTGCCAGATCGCGCTGGTCGAGCGCCACCGGGCGACAGGCGGCGTCACCAACGGTTTCGTCTCCGGCTTCGGCTATTCGGAAGACTGCGCCATGGCTTCGACGGTGGCGCACGATTCGCACCACATGATCATCGTCGGCACCAACAAGGCCGATATGGCGCTTGCCGCGAACATCCTGGCCGAGAAAGGCGGGGGCGTGGTCATGGTCTCCAAGGGCAGGGAGGTCGCGCTGGTCGAGATGCCCATCGCCGGGCTCATGTCGGATGAGCGTGCCGAGGTGGTCGCCGAAAAGGCGGCGAAGCTGACCGAGGCCATGCGGAAAATGGGCTGCACCTTGAACAACGCCTACATGCAGCACTCGCTTCTGGCGCTGGTGGTCATTCCCGAATTGCGCATTTCCGATGTCGGCATCATCGACGTGACGAAATTCGACAAGGTCGATCTTTTCGTATGAGGAGTGTGGGTTTCGCATGACGGGATTTACGCATCGGGTCGAACGGGCGGCCGAGGCCATGCGGGCGCTCTTCCCCGAGACGCCGCTGCAGCAGAGCGCCTATCTTTCGCGCAAGACCGGCGCGCATGTCTTCTTAAAGCGCGAGGACCTGTCGCCGGTACGCTCCTACAAGATCCGCGGGGCCTTCAATTTTTTCCGCAAGGCGATTGCCGCAGGCGAGGGGGCTGAGATTTTCGTCTGCGCTTCGGCAGGCAACCACGCGCAGGGCTTTGCCTTCGTCTGCCGGCATTTCGGCGAGAAGGGCGTCGTCTTCATGCCGGTGACGACGCCGCAGCAGAAGATCGACAAGACGAGGATGTTCGGCGGCGATCATGTCGAGATCAGGCTGACCGGCGATTTCTTCGACGAGTGCTATGCGGCGGCGCGCGCTTTCGCGGCTGAAACGGGCGGGCTGATGGTGCCCCCCTTCGATCATCGCGACATCATCGAGGGGCAGGCGACGGTTGCTTGCGAATTCGCGCGGCAGATGGCTGCCGATCCCGATCTTGTCGTGCTGCCGGTGGGGGGCGGTGGGCTGGCGGCGGGCGTCACCGCCTATCTGGCGGAGATCGGCAAAGCGCCCGGTTTCCTCTTCGCCGAACCGGCGGGAGCGCCGAGCCTCCACAAAAGTCTCGCTGCCGGAAAGCGCATGCGGCTCGAAAGCGTCGATAATTTTGTCGACGGCGCTGCGGTGGGCGAGATCGGGCGCGAGAATTTTAGCCGCCTGAAGCATTTCCCGGCCGATGCGGTGAAACTCATTCCGGAAAACCGTCTCTGCGCCACCATGATAGAGATGCTGAATATCGAGGGCGTCGTGCTGGAACCGGCGGGGGCGTTGGCGATCGACTTGCTGAAGGATCTGCCCAGGAAGGATATCCGCGGCAAGCGTATTGTGCTCGTGGTGTCGGGCGGCAATTTCGATTTCGAGCGCCTTCCGGACGTGAAAGAGAGGGCGCTGCGTTTCGAAGGCTTGAAGAAGTATTTTGTTTTCCGCTTCCCACAACGGCCGGGCGCGCTGCGGGATTTCCTTGAACTTCTCGGCCCGGACGACGACATCGCCCGTTTCGAGTACCTGAAGAAATCGGCGCGCAATTTCGGTTCGGTCCTGATCGGCATCGAGACGAAGGACCGAAAGAATTTCTCTATCCTTGCTC
>JBDZVC010000621.1:0-1914 GCA_040255475.1 Phyllobacteriaceae bacterium
CGTAAGGCGGATGCGCATGATGGGCAAGTTCCTGACGGCCTCCGGGGAAGCGTAATGGCGGATATGGATAATAGCGGCGGAACGGGCGATGGGCGGCAAGGCTGGCTCGGCCGGCTCATTGCGGCGCTTGCGCCCGACCCGAAGCGCGGCTCGGGAGCCGACCGTCGAGCGGCCGGCGATCAGGTTACGTCGCTCGGCCATATCTCCGCGATCGACCTCGCCGACGTCGTCCCCGACCCGATCGTCGTCTTCGACCGTACCGGTTCCATGGTGCACGCCAACCAGGCGGCAGTCGCCGCGTTCGGCGCGTTCCGGCTGGGCTCCTCGGTCCAGTTGAAGTTCCGTGCGCCGGAGATGCAGGCCTTGATCGGCGCGGTGCTCGGCGGGGACGCCAGCGCATCGTCCATCGACTATTCCGAGCGTGTTCCGGTCGATCGCCTCTATCGGGTCGCCATCCGCCCCGTCGGCACGGCGAGCGGGCTTTTCGCGATGACCTTCCGCGACCAGAGCGAGGCGCGGCGCATCGACCGCATGCGCGCCGATTTCATCGCCAATGCGAGCCACGAACTGCGCACGCCGCTTGCCTCGATCTCCGGCTTCATCGAGACGCTGCGCGGGCCGGCGAGGAACGACGCCAAGGCACGCGAACGCTTCCTCGGGATCATGGAAGAGCAGACAGCACGCATGGCGAGACTGATCGATGATCTCCTCTCGCTCTCGCGGCTGGAGATGAAATCGCATCACAACCCTTCCAATCGGGTGGACCTCGTCGCTCTCATCGGCGGCGTGGTCGATACGCTCGGCTATCTGGCCGGCGAACTCGGCGTCGTGGTTGAGAAGAAATTTCCCGACCATCCCGTTTTCGTCGCGGGCGAACGCGACGAACTGATCCAGGTCTTTGTCAATCTGCTCGAAAACGCCTGCAAATACGGCCAGTCCGGCAAGCGCGTCATCGTCTCCATCGAGGAGACGGCCGAAGGGGCAGACGTGACGGTGAGGGATTTCGGGCCGGGCATACCCAAGGACGATATTCCGAGGATCACCGAACGCTTCTATCGCGTCGATGTCGAGGCGAGCCGGGCGCAGAAGGGCACCGGGCTTGGCCTCTCCATCGTCAAGCATATCCTCAACCGGCATGGCGCACGCCTAGCGGTGCATTCCGAACTCGGCAAGGGCGCGTCGTTCATCGTCCACTTTCCTGCGGCACGGTGAGGCATCGGACGCCGGCGCTTCTTTTTTCCGTCATGCGGATCGCATAATAGTGTGACGGCGAATGCGGGAGAGACAGCCTATGCCCAGCCACACCTTGCAGGCCTATGACGAGGAACTGAAATTCCTTGCCACGAGGATCGCCCAGATGGGCGGGCATGCAGAGCGTATGGTGGAGGAGGCTGTCGCCGCGTTGGTGAATTCCGACGAGGCGCTCGCCCAGACCGTGATCCGCAACGACCGCGTCCTGGACGAGGCGGAGCGCGAGATCGACGACAAGGCGGTGCTCATCATCGCGCGCCGCCAGCCGATGGCGATCGATCTGCGCGAGATCATCGGGGCGATCCGCATCTCCGCCGACCTCGAAAGGGTGGGCGACCTCGGCAAGAACATCGCCAAGCGCGTCGCAGCCGCCGGCCAGACGCGGCAGCCGGCAAGGCTCTTCCGCGGCATCGAGGCGCTGGCCGAACTGGCGCTCACACAGTTGAAGGACGTCCTCGACGCCTATGGCTCCCGCACGATCGACCGCATCGGTGCCGTGCGCGACCGCGACGAGGAGATCGACGCCAAATACACTTCGCTCTTCCGCGAACTCCTGACCTACATGATGGAAGACCCGCGCAACATCACCGCCTGCACGCATCTGCTTTTCTGCGCCAAGAACATCGAGCGCATCGGCGACCACGCCACCAACATCGCCGAGAC
>JBDZVC010000142.1:0-9849 GCA_040255475.1 Phyllobacteriaceae bacterium
GCCCGGCCTTCTTGCCGAAATGGATGCCTTCGGCGAGGCCCTGGACGAGGCCGGCAATGCAGATCTGGTTGATCATCTTGGTGAGCTGGCCGGAGCCGGCCGGTCCCATCAGCCCGATCATGCGCGCATAGGCGTCGATGACTGGCCGTGCCTTCTCGAATGTCGCCTGCTCGCCGCCGACCATGACGGTGAGAACGCCGTTCTCGGCACCCGCCTGACCGCCGGAGACCGGCGCGTCGAGAAAGCCGAAGCCGCCTTTTTCCGCCGCCGCGGCGAGTTCACGCGCGATCGCGGCTGACGCGGTGGTGTTGTCGATGAAGACGGAGCTCTTCTTCATCGACTGGAATGCGCCGTCGGCGCCGAGCGTGACGGAGCGCAGATCGTCGTCATTGCCGACGCAGGAGAAAACGAAGTCCTGATCCTTCGCTGCTTCTGCCGGCGTCGGCGCGCTCCTGCCGCCATTCTCGGCTACCCATTTCTCGGCCTTGGCGGCGGTGCGGTTATAGACAGTGACCTCATGGCCGCCCTTGTTCTTTAGGTGCGCGGCCATCGGATAGCCCATCACCCCAAGACCCAGAAACGCAACTTTCGCCATTCTCTCGCTTCCTCATTCCGGTATGGTGCAGATATTATTCCTAAGGCACTGGGCGTGCGATGTACGCCGCTCAGTTGCCGTAAATGTCGAAATCGAAATATTTGTCGTTGATCCTCTTGTAGGTCCCGTTCGTGCGGATGGCCGCGAGCGCCGCGTTGAACCGCTGCACCAGATCGGTATCGCCCTTGCGCACCGCGATGCCGGCGCCTTCGCCGTGGATTGCCGGGTCCGGTTTGATCGTCCCCAGGATGCGACAGCATTGTCCGGCATCGGTCCTTAGCCAGTCGTCGAGCACGATCCGGTTATCCATCGCCGCGTCGAGACGGCCTTCGGCAAGGTCGTGCTGGTAGCCAGCGATCGTCTTGTAGGCTTGAATGGTACTCTCCTTGTATTTCGCCCTGGCGTATCGGGCATGGACCGTCGACCCCCTGACGCCGAGCGAGAAGCCTTTCAGTTCTTCCGGTGTCACGTCGGTGAGCGTCGAATCCTTACGCACCACGATCGCCGGCGTCGTCCGGTAATAGGCATGCGTGAAATCGACCTTCTTCCTGTGCTCCTCGGTGATCGCCATGGAGGAAATGATGGCGTCGAACCGGCCGGACTGAAGGGCAGGGATGATCCCTTCCCAATCCTGTTTCACGAAGGTGCAGTTCGCCCCCATCTCCGCGCACAGCGCCTTGGCGATATCGATGTCGAAGCCGACGAGATTGCCATCCGCGTCGATGTTGTTGAAGGGCGGATAGGCGCCTTCCGTGCCGATCGCAAGCTTCAACTCGACCGCGGGGGCATGCGCTTCGGTGTCGGCGGCACGTGCCGTGGGGATCATGGCTGCGACAGCGACGGCCGCCAGACATAGGTTCCTGAGGATTCCCATATAGGTCCTTCTGCCCCGCATGGGGTCACGGGCCGATCGAGCCGCATCCGGCTCCCGGCAAGGCGGGCGCGGATATTCCCATTGCTTTCGATGAAAATGCAACCGTAAATCCTTGCGTCGAAAAGGATTTATGACACATGGCAACGGCATTCATCCGAGTCCCGTTTCACGTTCGATGAAATCCGCGAGGCCGCTTATGTCGTCGAGATCGAAAACCGGCACGCCCTCGCCGATCACGGCGTGGTCCGCGGCGATCGCCGCGATATGGGGATCGGTTGCGGTGAGGGGGCTTCTGTCCTTGGCCTCAAGCCGACGTGCCTCGATCTTGCGGTGCGCGCCTCGTTTGTAGCCCTCGACCAGGACGAGATCCGTCGGGGAAAGGCGGGAAAGCACGTCGTCCAGCGTCGGTTCCTCTTCATCGCCGAGTTCATGCATCACTGCCCAGCGGCGGCCGGAAACGATCGCCACTTCCTTCGCGCCGGCCTTGCGATGCCGGAAGGAGTCGGTCCCTTCCTTGTCGATGTCGAAATAGTGATGCGCGTGCTTGACGGTCGCAACCTTCCAGCCGCGCCCCGTCAACTCGCGCACCAGCGCCTCGACCAGTGTCGTCTTGCCGGAATTCTTCCAGCCTGTGACGCCGAATACGCGCATCGTCATTTCATGTTTCCCTGCCAGCAGCCACAGCGCCTCCTCCATATCCGCCGGCGCGGTGATGGGGAAGAACCGCGTTCGGTCCGCAATACGATTGTCGCCGCCGAACGTTTCCCGTCGAGTGCGGCGCTACGACGACGGGTCGGGGTTCTCTCCGGCGCCACACTTGCCGTGGGAGGCCGGTTGCGCACCCCGTTCCGGCCCGACAAGCTGCACCGGGGATTATCGCCGGGAAGCGGAAAGCGTGGAGAAAAAGGCCCGGAGAAATTTTACCGGCCAAGCAGGATCAATGGGTTGGGCGGGTGATTGGCGTGGTTTTTCCACGGACCTACATCCCGTCTCCAAATTCAGGAGTTGAACAAGATAATTTTGCCGGCGGGGACGCTTGTGCCAGCCGTTTTCGCAGCACGGGCCTTCCAAACCGACGGCTTGCGGCTACGCCCGCAAGCGCGTAGCTTGCGCCGCCGATTAAAGACGATTGAAGTGATGGTCTATCGCTTGCCGCCGCTGAATTCGCTTCGCGCTTTCGAGGTCGCGGCACGCCATATGAGCTTCCAGAAGGCCGCCGAGGAGCTCAATGTCACCCCATCGGCGCTTTCCTACCAGATCAGGCAGCTTGAGGATTTCTTGCAGGTGCCGCTCTTCGTGCGGCTCAACCGGGCAGTCCGGCTGACTGACGCGGGCGAACGCATCGCGCCCGGCATCCACGACGCGTTCGAGCGCCTTGCTGAAGCCATGGGACGCCTGAAGGGGCCGGCGCCCGCCAATGTGCTCACCGTGTCGACCGGGCCGGCCTTTGCCGCCAAATGGCTGTCGCCCAGGCTGCACAAGTTCCTGGAACGCTACCCCGAGATCGATATCCGCATCTCCGCTAACCTGAAGCTGACCGACTTCCGTTCCGACGAAGTCGATCTTTCCATCCGCTTCGGCGGCGGCAATTATCCCGGCCTCCATGTCGAACGGCTTGCCGACGAGCATGTCCTGCCGCTCATCAGCCCGCGGCTTCTGGAGCAGTTGGGCGGCCGCCTGCGACCGGAAGATCTGGGCGGCGTGGCGCTGCTCCATGACGACTCTGCGAATTTCATGATCAACGCGGTAAGCTGGGCGGACTGGTTGCGGCGCGCGCGCGTCGCCAATGTCGATCCGACGCGCGGCCCGCGCTTTTCTCATGCCGATCACGCGCTCGAAGCGGCGCTCGACGGCGCCGGCATCGTGCTCGGACGTCTGACGCTCTCGATGCGCGACATTGCGTCGGGGCGGCTCGTCGCGCCTTTCGATCTGATGGTGCCGGCCCAGGCCGGCTTCTATTTCTGCTGCCTGCCGGAACGGCTCGGCGAACCCAAAATCCGGGCTTTCCGTGATTTCCTGTTCTCGGAAATCGCCGCCGAGCGCGGCGTTCTGGAAAATTTCAGGCAAGCCAAGCGCAGCGCGTGACAAACGCGGTCCGACTCCGTCATCCCCTTGTAATGCAAACGGCTTATGCGGCCGACAATCAGCCGGCCGGATGACCGAACGGGGTGCGACCGAGATGCAACACCGGTCAGAAAGAAAGAGATCGGTAATACAACTTCACTAAAAATTAATTCGTGTAATTTGAGTTCATGATAGCGTTCATCAGGGCTTGGGGACGGGAATGTGGTGATTCGGACGCTCAGAGCGGAACTGCATCGGATGCGATCAAAGGGTAGACGGCTGTTTGCCTTCGGCGGGAGAAGCGACGCCACTCCTGTATCCTCGATGCGGACGTTCTGGGGCCTGATGCGGGCTTACTGGTTTTCCGACCGCTGGAGAGAGGCCTGGAGCCTCACCCTTTTGATCGCCGTGCTGACGGCGCTGGTGAGCAAGGCAAGCGTCTGGATCGCCGACTCTTCAGGCGAACTGGTCAATGCCATCGCCTTCTTTCACGACAAGGACACGCACTCGCCGCTGGCCGCGGTCCTTTCCAGCGCGGGCATGCTGCTGCTCCTGGTCGTGATCAAGGATGCCGGGTTCAACGGGGTACGCGGCTATATCTCCGCCACTCTCCATCGTCGCTGGCGCGGCTGGCTCGACGACCGTTTCAATCAGGCGCTCCTGAGCGACAGCCACACGCATTTCCACGTCCAGCACGGGACGGGCGACGACAATGCCGCCCCCGACAATATCGACCAGCGCGTTCAGGAATCTATCAAAGGCATGACCGGTGGCGCGATCGGCCTCGCCATGGGTGTATTGAGCGTGCTGACGTCGCTGTTCTTCGTCGGCCAGCGCTTGATCGAGACGTCCGCGCCGGTGCACGGACTCGAATTCCTCGGCATGTATGGCAGCGCTGTCCTCGCCTTTGCGGCCGTCGCCATCTATGTCCCGCTCAACACCTATGTCGCGGTCAGGCTCGGCCGTATCCTGGAATTCATCAACATCGCCATGCAGCAGGCCGAAGGCAGCTACCGTGGCGAATTGACGACGCTCTTCAGACGCAGCTTCCAGGTGGCGGCCTCTTGCGGCGAGAAGGTGCAGAAGACGATGCACGATCGACTTTATGTCGATATCGACGAGAACTGGGCGAAGCTCAACAAGGTCAGCGCGGTCTATACGTCCTTCCAGCACGTCTACGACTTTTTCGCCGCGCGCATGGTGGCCTACGCTCCGGGGCTCATCCCCTACATCAACGAAAAGATCAGCCTGCGCTCCTATATAACCGGCGCCGAACTGGTTAACTCCCTGATCGCCCAATGCTCCTGGTTCATCCATGTCATGCCGGCGATCGCGACGCTCAGGGCCAACAGCCGGCGCGTGACCGATCTCGCCAAGGCGATAGAGAAGGTCAGCGACCCGGCCGAATTCTACCGCTCGACCGGACTTTCGGATTTCCGCTACGGTCGCCAGAACGCGCGTTTCGGGCTTACCGTGCGCAAGCTCGAACTGATGCACAAGGGCGACGAAGCATTGCCGTTCCTGACGGCCACCGGCCTGCGTTTCAGGCCGGGCGAATGGACCTTCATCAAGGGCGATTCGGGCTGCGGCAAGACGAGCCTGCTCAAGGCGCTGAACGGGCTTTGGGCCTACGGGCGAGGGGACATCGTCTATCCGCAGGGCGTCGGCGCTTTCTATGCGTCGCAGGACATCAAGCTGCAGGCGCTGACACTGAAGCAACTCGTCTGCCTGCCGGACGACGACGAGCTGTTCTCCGACGCACGTGTCGCGGCCGCGCTCCACAAGGCGGGGATCGGAGACTTCATCGAATTCCTCAGCGACGGGATGTGTGCCGGCAAGCCCTGGGATCAGGTCCTGTCCGGCGGCCAGAAGCAGAAACTGATGCTGGCGCGCATATTGCTGCACAAGCCGGGGCTGCTTTTCCTCGACGAGGCGACCGGAGCGCTCGACCCGGAGGCGCGGATCGCCTTCCATCAGGCGATCAAGGACAATTGCGCCGAGGCGACCGTCATCAGCGTCATGCACGAAAGCGAGCCGCCGCGCTCGCATGCCGGCGTGGAATTCTACGACAGCATACTCCACATCCAGGACGGCACCGCCGTCAAGGCTGGCTGGGAAGTTTTCTGGCCGCAGCAGCAGACCCCGAATCGCACGGCCGCGCCGGTGCATTAGACCGTTTGGACGATCAGCCGCCGGTGACGCTCATATGCCGCGCCACCGCGGGCCGTCGCGTATTCCGGTCGATGACGAAGTCATGGCCCTTCGGCTTGCGCCCGATGGCCTCGTCGATCGCATGGGAGAGGAGCTCGTTCCCCTCCGATTGGCGGAGCGGCGTCCTCAGATCGGCGGCGTCGTTCTGGCCGAGGCACATATAAAGGGTGCCGGTGCAGGTCAGCCGGACCCGGTTGCAGCTTTCGCAGAAATTGTGGGTCATCGGCGTGATGAAGCCGAGCCGCCCGCCGGTCTCGCCGACCTCGACGTAGCGCGCCGGCCCGCCTGTCTTGTAGGGAATGTCGGTAAGCGTGAACTGTTTCTCGAGTTCGGCGCGCAGCAGGGAGAGCGGCAGGTACTGGTCGGTGCGGTCGGCGTCGATCTCGCCCATCGGCATGGTCTCGATGACCGTCAGGTCCATGCCGCGCCCATGCGCCCAGCGCATCAGTTCCGGTAGTTCGGCGTCGTTGAAGCCCTTGAGAGCGACCGCATTGAGCTTGATCCTGAGGCCGGCGCGGTCGGCGGCGTCGATACCCTGCATGACCTTGTCGAAATTGCCCCAGCGCGTGATGGCATGGAATTTCACGGGGTCGAGCGTATCGAGCGAGACGTTGATCCTCTTCACGCCGCAATCGGCAAGCTCGTCGGCGAAGCGCGACAATTGCGACCCGTTGGTGGTCAGCGTCAATTCTTCCAGCGAACCGCTGCCGAGATGACGCGAAAGTGAGCGCACGAGATGCATGACATTCTTGCGCACGAGCGGTTCGCCGCCGGTCAGCCTGAGCTTCCTGACGCCCTTCTCGATGAAGACCGTGCAAAGGCGGTCGAGCTCTTCCAGCGAAAGCAGATCCTTCTTCGGCAGGAAGGTCATGTCTTCCGCCATGCAGTAGGTGCAGCGGAAGTCGCAGCGATCGGTTACGGAAACGCGCAGATAGGTGATGGCGCGTCCGAAGGGATCGATCATGCTGCTCGTATCGAAACTCATATCCTGCCCCGGTCGTTCACCGGCCCGACCGCCTCGCGCCAGGCCCACCCCGGGAATGTCGGGCGTCGCCGGGGAGGTTTCAAGCCGTACGAAGGTCATGGCCTAACACCCCGCCGGCCCTGAAGGCAATTCGGGCCTCTTGTGCCAGACCAATCGATTTCCACGCTTATTTCGCCGGCATTGCTTCAATCGGCAGGCCGGCCTCGCGCCAGGCGCCAAAGCCGCCTTCTATATGCTTGACTGGCGCCAGCCCCATGTCCTGCACCGTTTTCGTGGCAAGTGCGGAGCGCAGGCCGCCCGCGCAGAAGAAGATGAATGTCTTGCCGGAGGAGAAGACTTCCTTGTGATAAGGGCTTTCGGGGTCGACCCAGAATTCGAGCATGCCGCGCGGTGCGTGGATCGCACCGGGGATCTTTCCCTCCCTCTGCAATTCCCTCACATCGCGTATGTCGACGAGGAGGACGTCATCGCTCTTGGCGAGGTCGGCCGCCTCGGCGGGCGTCACCGCTTCGATTTCGGCGTTCGCCTCTTCGAGCAATGCCTTGTAGCCTTTCTTCATCGCGGGCATATGCGATCCTTTCATTCCACTCGGAAATTGACGTCAACAGATTGTGATCGAAATGGCACGCTGCCGGCTCATTCTAGCCGGGTGCTTAACGTCCCGGCAATGAATCACTATGCTTAATAGGACGTGTCCTGCAATGCTGCCCGGACGGATGACGGTTTTGTTTTGTATCGGTGCCCGGGCGGTGACGGGAAGGGTGGCTTTCCACTCGTCCCGTATTGTTTCAGCCAATTCTGATCGCGACAGGTGACATTGTGAAAGCTTTTCGACGCCGCATCGCGGCGCTGCCATTTCTGGTGCTCGGCGCGACCGTCGTGATGGGAGTTCCCGGTGCGTCCGCGCAAAACCTTTTCGAACGGCTCTTTGGAGCGCACCGTTACGAGCGCGGCGATCGCTACGACACGATGCGCGACCGCGGCCGCTATGATGGGGGCGGCGATTACAGGGAGCAACCCGCTGCACAGCCGCAGACGCCGCGCAAGATAGCCAAGATCAGCGGCCCGACCTACCGCGCCTACAAGCCCGACCAGCTTACGCGTGTCGATTTCACGCCCGTCATCAAGGCCGAGCACGAAACCACGTTCCAGCCTTCCCTGCAGGCGAGCGGCTTCGAGGAGGCCCGCGCCACATTGGCCGACTTCGATCTTTACGCCACCAAGGACGTGGCCAAGGCGCTGAACGACTACTATTCGAAGAATCCGGATTTCATCTGGGTCAGCGGCTTCGGCCCGAACAGCCGTGCGAAAGAGGCGCTCCGGGTACTCGGCGAAGCGGCGAGCTACGGGCTCAATCCGGCCGATTATGCCGTCACGGTGCCGTCGGTCGCCTTTTCCATCGACGATACGGCCGGTCGCATGCGCGAACTGACGCGCTTCGAAGTGGAATTGTCGGCGCGGGTTCTGCGCTACGTCCACGACGCCTATGATGGCAGGGTCGCTCCCGACCGCATGTCCGAATATTACGACCTGCCGGTAAAGCCGCTCGACATGGTGGCTGTGCTCAACGATCTCTCGCACACTTTCGAGGTGCGCGAATACCTCGAGGCGAAACATCCGCAGGCTCCGCAATACCAGCAGCTCCGGACGGAGCTTGCTGCGCTTCGCGACAGCCCGGAAAACGACATCGTCATACGGCCCGACCTGCTCTTGAAGCCGGGTGGCAGCGATCCCGATCTCCCCAAGATCCTCAAGTTGATCTCGCTGAAGGCGGACGACGCCTTCAAGGCGGAATATGGCACGCTCCTGGATGAGAACGCGACGAACGAGACTTATTCGGAAGACCTCGTGCCGCTGATCAAGGCGGCACAGAAGGCCAACGGCCTTGCCGCCGACGGCGTGATCGGGCAGCGCACCGTGAAGACTCTTGCCGGCGAATCGAATGCCGCCAAGATCGCCAAGGTGACGCTCGCGCTCGAGGAAATGCGCTGGCTGCCGCATACGCTCGGCGATCAGTACGTCTTCATCAACGAGCCGGCCTATCGTGTGACCTTTACCAAGGGCGGACAGCAGCTTCTTTCCATGCGCGCTGTTGTCGGGCGCCCGACCAACCAGACGACCTTCTTCTACAACCAGATCGATGAAGTCGTCTTCAATCCCTATTGGGGCGTACCGCAGTCGATCATCGTCAACGAGATGTTGCCCAGGCTCGTCAACGATCCGGGCTATCTCGATCGCGCGGGCTATGAGGTCACCGATATGAAGGGAAACCGCATCCCTTCGGCCGCCATCGATTGGGGCCGCTACGGTACGCACATCCCCTATAACGTCCGGCAGGTGCCGAGCGATGATAATGCGCTGGGTGAGCTGAAGATCCTCTTCCCGAACAAGCACGCCATCTACATGCACGACACGCCGGCGAAGAGCCTTTTCAAACGTGACATGCGCGCCTTCAGCCATGGCTGCGTGCGCCTGCAGGAGCCGCGCGAGATGGCGGCCGCCGTGCTCGGCACCAGCGTCGATGCGATCGCCGCCAAGCTCAAGCAGGGCCATTCCTCGCAGAAGGTTCCGGTCAAGATACCGGTCTATGTCGCCTATTTCACGGCCTGGCCGGATGCCGACGGCAAGATGCAGTTCTATGATGACGTCTACGGCCGCGACGGGCATCTGACGGAAGCGATGCAGAAGACGGACGCCGCGCGGGCTCCGGTTTCGCAGGAAGTGTCCGGCGCTATCGAACGGGCCGACAGCGGCGCAGATTCGAAGCTATAGTGTCATCGCGCTGAAGCTGCTTGCGGTGCCTACGCGCCGTGCGCGCGCTCGGCGCGTCGTGCGGCGTCGACCTTGTCCTGCAAGATCTCTTCTTGCGTCTTGGGCGCGCTGTAGCGCTGCTCGACCGTCATCGGCCAACCACCGCCGCAGGCCGAAAGCGCAAGCAGCATTCCGCCGAACATGGACGCGGCAAGGGCGATGCCGAGCCCGGAGCGCAGCGATACCGCCGAAGTCGATCGGTTGCCTGTATTGGTGGTCCTCATCCCGTTTTCCCCGCCGGCTGCTTCCTTGGGCGATGGTGGGCGATGACGGGCTCGAACCGCCGACATCTTCGGTGTAAACGAAGCG
>JBDZVC010000622.1:0-1906 GCA_040255475.1 Phyllobacteriaceae bacterium
GCTCCATCCACCCGAATCGGGTTTCCTCTCCCGGAGCGATGGTGCAGGATTACCGCCAGCAGAATTTTGCGCCATCAAGAAAGCGTTGAAATTTTCGTTCGGTTTTCATGAAAATAGCCACCTGGAACATAAACGGCGTCAAGGCGCGCATCGGCAACCTTCTGCACTGGCTGCAGGAGAGCAGACCGGACATCGCCTGCCTGCAAGAAATCAAGTCGGTGGACGACCAGTTCCCGCGCGCCGAGATCGAGGCGCTCGGCTACCATGTAGAGACGCATGGGCAGAAAGGTTTCAACGGCGTCGCGCTGCTTTCCAGGCTGCGCTTCGACGAGGTCAATCGCGGCCTGCCCGGCGATGACGGCGATGAGCAGGCGCGCTTCATCGAGGGCGTGTTCTCCACTTCCTCCGGCGCGCTCAGGGTCGTTTCGCTCTACCTGCCGAACGGCAATCCGGTCGATACGGAAAAATTCCCCTACAAGCTTGGCTGGATGGGTCGGCTTAACCGCTGGGCGGAAGAGCGTCTGGCATTGGAGGAACCGCTGGTGCTTGCCGGTGATTACAATGTCATCCCCGAACCGGTGGATGCCCGGCACCCCGAAAACTGGCTGGACGACGCGCTCTTCCAGCCTGAAACGCGTCAAAGCTTCCGCCGCCTTGCCAATCTCGGCTTCACGGATGCCCTGCGCTCGGCGACGGACGCCGCGGACACCTACACTTTCTGGGACTATCAGGGCGGCGCCTGGCAGAAGAACAACGGCATCCGCATCGACCATCTGATGCTGTCGCCTGAGGCCGCGAACCGCCTGGTCTCCGCCTCGGTCGAGAAGCATGCCCGTACTTGGGAAAAGCCGTCGGACCACGTCCCGGTAGCGATCGACCTCAATTTCGATCGAGCGATCTAAAGCGCGTCACGAACTTTCAGATTCGCTCCATGCGCTTTAGGTTTTGATTTTACGCATGTCTCCTGAAACCGGTATCCAATTTCAGGAGACATGCGTTAGCTTCGGATTTCTCGACCGCCGTTGGAGGTGCTATATTTGCTCCTCATGAAGGCGGCGATGGCCATAGGGCTGTTCCTCCCGGCGTTCCTCTGGACACCGGAGGCTGTGGCCGATTGCAAATGCATCGCCAATGGCCGGACCTTCCATCACGGCGAGATCACGTGCCTTCGCCTGCCATCCGGGCCGCAACTCGCGCAATGCGGGATGGTCCTCAACAATTCCTCATGGATCAAACTTCATGACGGCTGCCCGCTCGCGGAGACAGGTGACAACGATCCCGCTGGCCTCATGACACCGGCGTCGCATCTCCGGCTACGAGTGCCAACCGGTCGATCCTGATCCAATTGCGTTCTGTCCGCTGCAAGGCGGCTACTTGTCGTCGCTTCCGCTGCTGCTGTCGCCGCCATCGCGCATGCTGTCGGCAAGCGCGATGGCCGTACGCCGGTCGCCTTCGCCGGCCAACGCGAAGGCCTCTTCCTGCATCTGGCGGATCCACGGCAGATCGGCTGCCGGGGCATGGCTCAGCGCCTCGGTCATCATCGCCAGCCCGCGTACGATCTTGCCGCTCTGGAAGAGCAGATTGCCGAGCGTCGCCTGCGCGCCGGCATGGCCCTTTTCGGCGGCAAGCTGCAGCCAGCGCCCGGCCTGCTTGATCGAGGCCTTCACGCCATCGCCGTTCAGGAACATCTTGCCGAGTTCGTATTGCGCGACCGGATTGCGATAGGAGGCGGCGGCACGCATGTAAAAATCCTGTGCCGCTGAAAGATCTGGCGCCACGGGCGATCCGGGAATACCGGTCCGGGAATAATTGCCGAGGGCGACCAGCGCGTCGGAAACGTAGCTTTCGTCAGGGCTGCCGGGCCGGACATCGTCCTCGACGATCTGCCGGAAGAATTTATAGGCCT
>JBDZVC010000623.1:0-1906 GCA_040255475.1 Phyllobacteriaceae bacterium
TTTCCCATCCACTGGAATGTGTTTGCGGAGGGTATCTAGCGGTGGTGGAAGCTGGTAGCGGGGATTTCGTCCAGACAAACAGAACGAACCGGGGCGAGATTGATGTTCTCCAATAGTTTTCCCGATCGCGCGCTGATCGCCGAGACGGTCGCGCGCATGCTGCTCGAGATCGAGGCGGTGCATTTCCGCGCCGACCAGCCCTATACCTTCACCTCGGGGCTGGCGAGCCCGGTCTATATCGACTGCCGCAAGCTGATCTCCTATCCGCGGGTGCGCTCCGCGCTGATGGACTTCGCTGCCTCGCTGGTGTTTCGCTCGGTCGGCTTCGAGCAATTCGACGTGGTCGCCGGGGGCGAGACGGCGGGCATCCCCTTCGCCGCCTGGCTCTCCGACAAGATGGGCCTGCCGATGGTCTATGTGCGCAAGAAGCCGAAGGGGTTCGGGCGCAACGCCCAGATCGAGGGCAGCCTGGCGGAGGGGGCGCGGGTGCTGCTCGTCGAGGATCTGACCACCGACGGCGGCTCGAAGCTGAAATTCGCCGAGGCGATCGGCCATGCCGGCGCAAAAGTCTCCGACACGTTCGCGGTCTTCTACTACGACATCTTCCCGGAGACGCCGGCAAGGCTCGAAGCCGCCGGCATGCGGCTGCACTATCTCGCCACCTGGTGGGACGTGCTCAAGGTGTGCCGCGACGAACAGCGCTTCGACGCCGCGACGCTGACCGAGGTGGAGCGCTTCCTCAAAAGCCCCATCGAATGGTCCTCCGCCCATGGCGGCATCTCAAAACTGCCGTGACAATTGCCAAAGGACAGAACCATGTTGTTTAACGAGTTTCTCACGGGTCTCAGCCAGCAGGGCGGCAGCGTACGCGCCTATGACAAATGCGCCCGCGAGGCGCGTGCGCGCATTGCCGCGGAACCGGAAAACGCCGCGGCGCTGCTGCTGATCGCCTATGCGGCCCAGCATTTTGTCGACGCCTATGACGACCAGCCGCTGACGGTCGAGATGGCCGCCAAGGAATTCGACTATTTCAGCGAGATCGTCGGGGCGCTCGACAAGGGCTATTCGGCCGGCTCCGCCGAGGCCAGGGTCACGGCCCTGAACAAGGTCGCCGCCATGCTCGCTTCAGGCTTGCCGCTCTAAGCTCCCGGCAAGCCTGCATCGGTCAGAAGCTTCTCGTCCTCTGTGCTGAGGGCCAGCCGCGCGCCGCGTGCAAGGCTCTGCAACTGCCTGACGGAAGTCGCAGACGCTATCGGCGCAGCGATGCCCGGCTGCGCGTTTATCCATGCAAGCGCGATCTCGGCATGGGCGGCGCCCGTGCTCTCGGCGACCTTGTCCAGCGCTGCAAGGATACGCTTGCCTTTCCGGTCGAGATATTTGGCGACGCCCTGGCCGCGCGGGCTTTTGCCAAAATCCTTTTCCGAACGGTACTTGCCGGTGAGGAAGCCGGCGGCAAGCGAGTAATAGGGAATGCAGCTCAGTCCCCTCTTCACGACGAGGTCCTGCACCGCGCCCTCATATTTGTCGCGTGTATAGAGATTGAATTCGTTCTGCAGCGTCTGGTAGCGCGGCAGGCCTTTCTCCTCCGAAAGCTCCAGCGCTTCTGAAAGCAGGGCGGCGTCATAGTTCGAAGCGCCGATATTGCGGACCTTGCCTTCCCTGATGAGCTTGTCATAGGCCTTCAGCGTTTCTTCCTGCTTCACCGTCGGATCCGGCCAGTGGCTCTGGTAGAGGTCGATATAGTCGGTCTGGAGCCGCTTCAGCGATGCCTCGACCTCTTCCAGTATCCATTTCGCCGAAAGGTCCTTTTTCCCTTGGCCCATGTCGGAGCCGACCTTGGTGAAGACGTGCACTTTCGAGCGGTTGCCGCGCGCCTTCATCCAGCGGCCGATGATCTTCTCGCTCT
>JBDZVC010000143.1:0-9811 GCA_040255475.1 Phyllobacteriaceae bacterium
TGCGTGGTCATTGGAGCGGAAACCCTCGAACTCGCTATCCACGAGTTCGAAAAAAACGATTTCGATCTCGTCGTTATCGACCCAGGGCTACCCGGTTTCGATCCCACATCACAAGCGGATCGTGTCGCTGTGGTCGAAAAAATCATGGAAGCCTCCCCAAGCGCCATACACATCGTTGTAACCGGCTCCGACAACACTTCCGAAGCGGCCATTTTCCGCCGGATCGGAGCGTCCGGCTATATCGGCAAAACGGGCTTCGAGCCTGGCGTTTTCAGCGATGTGCTCGACGACATTTCCACAAACGGATTTTCGGTCCGGCTATCGCGTGTCGCGATGACCATTCCCGATTACCGCTATTCCGGTCTGACGCCCCGGGAACAGGAAGTCATTGACATGATGAGTCATCGCGAGCCGGGCATGACGCGGAGGCAGATCTATGAGCTCATGGGCGAACGTCTCAGTATCGATGCCGGTTCTGCCGAAAAATATTTCAAGCAAGCGCGGGCGAAGTTAATGAAGCACGGCCACAGATTGCCACAAGGGCTTTAGCCAGATGACCTCGCTAAGCGTCCACGGAATCAAGGTTCCCTTAAGCCCAAGCGACGTCTCACCTGTTGTCTGGCAAGCCCTCGCCAGCGAGACCTACGAGGCCAAAGAGGCAAAATGCATATTCAAGGCAGTCAGGCCAGGCGATCGCGTACTTGAGCTTGGTTCGGGAGTCGGCATTATCACGTCACTTATCGCCACAATCGACAGCGTGCATGTGTGGGCCTTTGAGGCAAATCCCAATACTGTCCGTCTGGCGCGGCGAGTCATTGCCGCAAACGATCTCGACAACGTCGAACTGTTGCAAGGCGTCCTTACGGCTGGCGCACCGCGTCCCCTCACCTTTTACATCCGCAAGGACCTCTGGATGTCCTCCATGGACAAAGACCAAGGGCCATTTGAAAGCGAATATTCGATCAAGTCGACCAACATCGACCAATTCATTTCCGTGCATGACGTCAACGTTCTTGTCATGGACATAGAGGGTGCCGAAAAGGACCTGATCTTGCATGCCGAGCTTCGCGGCATTGAACGGATCTTTCTGGAGTTGCACGACCATTTATATGGATTAGCCGGAATCCGTGACATCACTCAGGCGCTCGCGGCAAAGGGCTATGGCTATGACCCGCGCGGCTCCCGCGGTCCGTGCGTGCTTTTCGCGAAGGATGACGGCCCACGCGAATACGTGGAGATGGAAGCTGATGAGACATAAACTATTTGCTCTTGCCATTACGGCCGTCCTGGCAATTACCGGCGCAACAGCGGCCAACGCCGCTTTTGACAATCCAAACAAAATCACCGTTCAGGATGCCTCCGGCAAAGAAATCGGAACCTTCTCTATTGCGCAATTAAAGGCTGAATTCTCGCAGCAAACCTATAACACCCGCACGCCATGGACGCAGAAGGACGGGAAGATCGCTTATCGCGGACCATTGCTAACGGATGTGCTGGCCAAATCCGGGCTTGCCGAAACTCCTGCCATCAAGGTGATCGCCTATGACAACTTCGTCTCGGAGATCCGCATGGACGAGATTCGATCTTATATGCCGATCCTGGCGGTAGAACGTCAGTGCACGCAGGACGACCGCGTCCACGATCGCTGCGAGGCCGACCAGGAATTCCGTCCTATCAGTATGGTGGAAAAGGGACCGATCTTTATTGTGTGGCCTTACGAGAAACTGCCAGATACCTACGTTCCCGCTCGTAATGCCATTTGGGTTTTCTTCCCTGTTGTTCTCCGAGCCGAAAAATGAAGATCGACGCCGGCCGCTTTCTCTCCGCGCTTCCTTATCTCGGACTGGCGGTTGCTCTCGGCCTCAGCACATGGACGTTCATACGGGCGGACCGCTACAGGCAGGAGACGGATAAGATTCTCAGCCAAACCTACGAGATTCAATGGCGCGCAACACAAGCACGCGAGCGACTTGTGAGGGTCCAAGGCTATATCCGCCTGGCCGATGGAACCGGAAAACTGGATCCTGACATCAACCGGCAAATGGAACTCGTGAGCGTCAACATCGCGCAGCTGGTAGGTCTGCGCTATCTCCCCCGGTTCTTTCCTAAAGACGATATTGAACTCCTGGAGAACGTCCGTCGAACGATCGAACAAAACATAGCTCCCATAATCCAGGCCGGGACCAATTATTCCCTGGCGCTCGACTACATGCGCAAGCTCGAGCAGGATATGTATGAGATTTCCAGTGCCACCGTGAACCACAGCGCTACGCTACAAGAGACGGCCCAGATCGACATCGCCGCTTCGCGCAATTGGTTTATCTTTGCAATGGCGCTTGGGCTGGTCGCGATTTTCTATCTCCTGATCCACCAGCGCTACACCAGCATCAGCCGCCGTGATCAACAGATACGCTCATTCGCGTCGCTGTTCGCGCATATGACCCGCTCGCGTGTGACGGCATTGCGGCTGGTTCTCGAAAATGCCGACCTGATAAATGCCCCAAGCGAAGAAACATTGAAGGCCGCACGGTCGGCTGCGGCCGAGCTCGAGGCCATTAACGAGGGTCTGCTGAAGATCGCTTATTCGCAGCGTGACCCTCAAACGTTGCCGCTTGGTAGGCTCTTGCACGAACTTGCAAAGGACAGAAGCGGCATTGTGCGGCTGGAGACAGATGAGGAGGCAGACAAGCAGCCAGTACCGGCAACGCAATTTCGTGTCTTGATCGACGAACTTGTTCAGAACGCCTTGACCGCCGTCGAAGTCACCCGCAATCCGGAGGTTCTCGTCAAAGCGTCAATCCAACGTCAGCGCATCTTTTGTCGCAACGCTCTTCTTGTCGAGGTGGCGGACAACGGGGCCGGTATGGCGCCAGAGATCATTGAGAAGGCGACTACACCCTTTTTCTCGACCCGAGGGGGAAACCATGTCGGTCTTGGGCTAAGCGGCTGTTTGCAGATGGCCGCCACGCTGAATGGCAGAATTCTTATCAAGAGTAAGCCAGGAATAGGGACATCCGTGCAAATCCGCATCCCTGTTTCGGCTCCTCCGCTGCCCGCGTAGGTGTCGACAATCCCGATATCCTCAAACCGAGCGACCTTAAGCGGATTTGTGCCGCTTTCGATCCCGGCAAAACAGGAACGTCGCGGGATCTCGCCCGAGTGCGCCTGCGATGCCGGCTATCGTGTCAACGCTGATATTGCCTTGTCCGCGTTCCAGCTTCGTATAGGTCATTTGCGCGACACCCAGCAGCGCCGCCATTTCCTTTCGCAAAAGCCCGCGTTCCGAGCGCTCCTCGTTGATGATGTCGGCGAGGCGCCGGCGAATATCGTCATCCCCTAAAGCGTGCACCCAATCGTCGATTTTCGCATCACCGGCCAGCATTGTCGCGATCGACACGTCAAGAGCAGCCGCCATAAATTCCAGGGTTCGCAATGTGACGTTGTTGTTTTGCCGACATGTTTGGATATAGGTCCGATATGAGAGGCCTTCGCCGTGGCTCGATCGTAACAAGGCTGCCATCTCCTGGTGAAAGAGATTCCGTCTTCCGCGCTCGCTTTCGAGGAACGCGGCGATGTTGGACCGGAGCGGATTGTTAACGATCCCCTCCTCGTTCTTTTTTATAAATCGGTGTGCTCGCACGAACTCGCCTATCCGATCCATCTTTCCTCGCGGCACAAATTCATAGTAAACTGTCAGAATTCGACGCTCGCAGGGGATTGTGACCGTGCTGAAATTTCTCTTTCTGGGTGCTGCCGTCGTGGCGGGCACCATGTTCCTTCCGTCCGAATCTCGGGCTTCTGAATGGGGTTGTCAGGTCCTCCTTTGTCTTTCTGGCGACTGGCAAGGAACGCCCTCTTGCCACCCGCCGATCTACAGGCTGATCGCGGCCATGGAAAAGCCGGGCTTTCACTGGCCGACCTGCCCGCAGGCCAACTCCTCTGGCGCTCGATATGAGCCGTATGAGGATTGCCCCGCAGGCTGGACGGCCTTTGCGCCGGTGCCATCCGAGCATGGCGGTCATTCGGCACAAAGCATGTGCCGAGCGCCTGCCAGCAACGTGCAGCAAGTGCGTAATAGCCAAATGTGGAACGGCAACGGCGGTCTTCGCTGGAACGGCGATAGTGCGATGAGAACCGCTGCGGTCCAGATCGGAGACAAGACCGTGCAAGCTCGCGTGCAAACAGTGTCCAGTGGAGGACATGGCTTCGATACGACAACCTATTATGAAATTTCGCGACCCCGCCGCGCGAAACCTTATTACATCGAGTACGACGACGCTAATGGCGTGCGCCAACGCTCGTGGTTCAATCTAAGATGACCATCAACCGGCAACCTCCACCCCGTTTGGATAATAGTCCTATAAAATTAGGAGGTTTGCCAGACGAAAAGCGTTAACAGATTTGACATCCCTGGAAGGATCGGCCCAGCCAAGCGGTTCGAGAAAAGCACGAAAGCTGAGATCCAAGCAAGCCGAAAATGACCAAAGGGACGAGCGGAGAGGAACTGACCTAGACAACGCGAGTTATCCAGTGGGCGAAGCGGCAGCGACGCTCGCGAATGTACAGTCTTGCCTGGCCATGACGACCCCGCTCATTTTTTCGGCGCGCAATAGACGCCCTGCGATTCCATCAACACGACGCCGCCCTTCAACTCGCTTATCGCCCCAACCCATGCGTCGGAATAGGTTCGGCTGGCGTCGACCGCTGTCAGCCAGATCACGCGGTTGTCGGCCAGTTCCACCTTGACCTCTCTTTGCAAGGGGCTTCCCTGGACCGTCTGTTGATAGTGGCGCTTGATCCGGACCTTGCCGTCAGCAAACTCCACATCGTTATCGTCGTAGCTCAGCACGAACGGGGCATCGCCTTTGTCGGTCCGGCATGAGCCGTCGCGCTCGCACACGATCTTGGAAGCGGTCCTGCAATCCCAACGCAATCCGGCCTGCCACATCGGATTTCCTGCGCTCTTGGTGTCATCGCTCTGCGCGGCCGCTCCGACACACATTGCCCCCACGGCAATCGCCACGACCACTGCCCTACTCATCGAATGGGTTCGCCCCTTCTTTCTCACCAGGGTGGATTGGGATCATTCGCCACCTCCTGTGGCTGAGGCGTCGGTGCCAAAATACGTCAAAACCATCGACGCCGCTCCTGCGAGCGCAATGATGCAACTGCCCGGGTCGATAACTCGGCCGGCGCTGGCAAAGAGTCTCTCCTCGTTCGGGTTTCTGACTCACCCTTTGACAGTATACTAGGTCTGACATCAGAACAATGCGACGTGGCTATTCGCCCCTATTAAAGAACCAGATGGACGGCCTTTAAAGCGGGATGGAGTCCTTTGGTCTGCATGCTCACCTACCGAAAATCCCGTATCTTCACGCGGATCTCGCCGGTATGGTCATAGGGATCCACGAGATTGCGCGGCCTGGGCAGTGCCCGCGGATCGGGCGCAGGCGACCCGTGATGGAAATTGTCACCCCGTCCGTGCGGAAGCGGGAACGCCGCATCGCGCGCGCCGATACTGGCGAGGTCGGCCGAGAGATCCGTCAGGCGATGCGCGACGATATGGATCACCTCGCCTTCCCGCTGCACCTGCCCACTCACCCCGATCATGCCGGAACCGAGCACGATCCGGCGGTGCCGCTCGAAGACCTTCTGCCAAATGACGATGTTCGCGACGCCGGTCTCATCCTCGATCGTCATGAACATGACGCCCTTGGCCGATCCCGGCCGCTGGCGCACGAGCACCAGACCCGCGACTTCGACCCAACGCCGGTCGCGGCCGGCCACAGCTTCCGCGCAGGTCACGATGCGGCGGCGTGCCAGATCGGCGCGGAGGAAGGACACCGGATGCTGGCGCAATGTCAGGCCGGTATGGCCATAATCCTCCACGACTTCGCTGCCAGCCGTCATCGGCCGCAGCGAGACGGTCGGCTCAGCCTGCTCGGCGATCGGCTGGACCTCGTGGTCGGCGGCAGCGGCGAACAACAGTAGCGGTTCGTCGCGCAACGCCTTGATCGCCCACAGCGCCTCGCGCCGGGCAAGGCCAAGAGCGGACCGGAAGGCATCGGCCTGGGCCAGTTCCACGAGTGCGGCGGATGGGATGCGAGCGCGCCGCCAGATGTCGTCGACCGAAACGAAGGACTTGTCTTCCCGGCAGGCAACGAGACGCGCGGCTTCGGCATTGCCAAGGCCTTTCACCATTCGCAGACCGAGGCGCACAGCGAGACGACCATCATCGCCGTCGCGTGGCTCCAGCGTGCAATCCCATCGTGAGGCATTGATGCAGACCGGGCGAATCTCGACATCGTGCTGCTGCGCGTCGCGCACGATCTGCGCCGGCGCGTAAAAACCCATCGGCTGCGCATTGAGCAAGGCCGCGCAGAACACGTCGGGATGCCAGCATTTCATCCAGGACGAGGCGTAGGCGACCAAGGCGAATGATGCTGCATGGGATTCGGGAAAACCGTAGCTGCCGAAACCCTCCAGCTGCGAGAACGTCTTCTCGGCGAATTCCTTCGTGTAGCCGTTAGCCACCATGCCGGCGATCAGCTTCTCGCCGAATTTCGAGACGCCGCCCGTATGCTGGAAGGTCGCCATGGCACGGCGCAGCTGATCCGCTTCGCTGGCGGTGAAGCCGGCGCATTCGATCGCCACGCGCATGGCCTGCTCCTGGAAGAGCGGCACGCCGAGCGTCTTGCCGAGCACAGCTTCGAGCTCGGGCTTCGGATAGACGACGTCCTCCTTGCCTTCGCGCCGCCGCAGATAGGGATGGACCATATCGCCCTGGATCGGCCCCGGCCGCACGATCGCGACCTCGATCACCAGGTCATAGAAGGTGCGCGGCTTGATGCGCGGCAGCATGGCCATTTGCGCCCTGCTCTCGATCTGGAAGGTGCCGAGCGTGTCGGCCTTCCTGATCATTGCATAGGTGCGCGGATCCTCCGGCGGGATGGTGGCGATGTCGTATTTTACGTGCTTGTGCTCGGCCAGAAGATCGAAAGCGCGGCGCATGCAGGACAGCATGCCGAGCGCCAGCACATCGACCTTCATGAATTTCAGGATGTCGATGTCGTCCTTGTCCCACTCGATCACCTGGCGGTCTTCCATCGCGGCGGGCTCGATCGGCACGAGTTCGTCGAGGCGGTCCCTGGTCAGCACGAAGCCTCCGGGGTGCTGTGACAGGTGCCTCGGGGTGCCGACGAGCTGGTGCGCGAGCTCGAGCGCCAGCCGCAGTCGCCGGTCCGCCATGTTGAGATTGAGACCCTCGGCGTGCTTCGCCTCGACGCCTTCCGACCAGCCCCAGACCTGCGACGACAGTGTCTTGGTCAGATCCTCGGGCAGGCCGAGTGCCTTGCCGACATCGCGCAGCGCGCCCTTGGCGCGGTAGCGGATGACGGTGGCGCACAACGCAGCCCGGTCGCGGCCATAGGTCTCATAGACCCATTGAATGACCTCCTCGCGCCGCTCATGCTCGAAATCGACGTCAATGTCCGGCGGCTCGCGGCGCTCTTCGGACACAAAGCGCTCGAAGAGCAGGTCGTTGCGGTCCGGATCGATGCTGGTGACGCCGAGCACGTAGCACACGGCGGAATTCGCGGCCGAGCCCCTGCCCTGGCAGAGAATATCCCTGGAGCGTGCGAACCTGACGATGCTGTTCACGGTGAGGAAGTACGGCGCGTAATCGAGCTTTTCGATCAAGCGCAGTTCATGTTCAAGGTTTTGTCGGACCTTGTCGGGCAGTCCCTCCGGATAGCGGTCCGCCGCGCCTTCCCATGTCAGCTTTTCGAGCGCCTGCTGCGGCGTCAATTCGGGATAAAGCTTCTCTTCCGGATATTGATAGGCGAGTTCGTCGAGACGAAATTTGCAGCGCTCCATGATCTCGATGGTGCGGGCAAGCGCTTCCGGATAGCGCGCGAACAGACGGTGCATCTCTTCGGGTGGCTTGAGGTAACGGTCGGCGAAACGTTCGCGGCGATGGCCGAGCTCGTCGATGGTGACGTTGTGCCGGATCGCGGTGACGACATCCTGCAGGACCTGGCGTGCCGGCTCATGGAAAAGCACGTCATTGGTGACGACGGAAGCGACCTTCGCCGCGGCCGCCATGTTGAAAAGCTGCCAGAGACGCAGCTGATCGTTGGGCCGGCGGCGTAGCGTCATCGCCATATAGGCGCGGTCGCCGAAAGCCTCCCGCAGGCGGCGAAGCTGCAGGGCGCAGGTCTCGTCGGCGACATCCGGCACCAGGACCGCGAGCAGGCCTTCGCCGAAGGCGACGAGATCGGGCCATTCGAGACGGCATTTGCCTTTGCCCGCGCGACCCTTTCCGAGCGACAACAGCCGGCAGAGCCGCGCATAAGCGCGCCGATTCATGGGATAGACCAGCACCGACATGCCGTCGGCGAGGTCGAGCCGGCACCCGACGACGAGACGGACGCCGGTCGTCCGCGCGGCCTCGTGCGCGCGTACCACGCCGGCGAGAGAATTGCTGTCGACGACACCAAGCGCCTCGATGCCCATCGTCGCGGCCTGGGCGAACAGTTCCTCGCAACTACTCGCCCCGCGCAGAAACGAGAAGTGCGAGGTCGCCTGCAATTCGGCATAGCGAGGGCCGGTCATCCGAAGATCCCGTGAACAAACCAACGCTGACTGCCGCTCTCGGGGTGTTCGCCATCGCCGGAGCGAAACAGCCAGTAGCGCTCGCCGGCATCATCTTCGACCCTGTAATAGTCGCGGACCGCGACCAGCTCGGCATCGCGTTTCCACCACTCGCCGCGAATGCGCTCCGGCCCGTCAGCGCGGCGGACGCGGCGCCGCACGCCGCGCCAGGTGAACCAGACCGGCGGATGATCCGGCAAGAGAGCCATGGTCTCGACCGGCTCCGGCCGCGTCAGCAGCCGCGGCGGCCGCGGCCAGTCCCCGCGCCAGGTCGCGCCGGTTTCCGGCGCGAGCGGCGGAATGCTGGCGACCGAACGTTCGGGCACGTCGCTTGCGACCGGGGTGAAGCGGCAGAGCCGATGCTCGCCGACGCGGTTGGCGAGCACGTCGATCAGGCTGGAAATGTCGGGATCAGACTCTTCCACGAGCGAGGAGACGGTCTGCCTGGTCTCCAGCGGCTCCGCCATCACGGCCGCGAGGTCCATGATCTCGATTCCGAAACCCGGATCGATCGTCTCGATCTTGTCGCAGAGAAGCCGCGTCAGGCGCTTCACATCGCGCACAGGCTGCGCGGTGCCGACACGAACAGCCTGCCTGGTATTGTCGACGCGATGGAAGAGCAGGTCGAGACGACGCGCGCCCAGCCCCCTGCCCTCGAGCTCGATGCACAAGGCTTCGACGAGCCTGGCCGTGTAGCGCGTGATCGTCTCCGCTGCGCCGATCGGCTCGGCGAAGACGCGGCGGACTTCGGTGATGGTCGTCTCGCGGAACGGCTCGATCGGCTCGGCGGCGCGGCCGAGAGCCTGGTCGAGGCGGCGACCGGTCTGCGGCCCGAAACGCAGGGTCAACGGCGCGCGCGGCTGGTCCATCAGATCGCCGATCCGCTCGAAGCCGAGCGTGCGCAGGCTGGCGACCGTCACAGCATCGAGCCGAAGGGCGGCGATCGGCAACGGGCGCAACATCGGGTCGAGGCCACCGGATGGAACGACGGACGTCGGACGGGAGAGGAACCGCGCTGCGGCGTGCGCCGCTCCCCAGCTGTCGGCGATCGCCGCGCGCGCCTCGACGCCAGCTGCCGCGAAGCGCTCGACAAGCGTGTCCAGCATGACGGCTTCGCCGCCGTGCAGATGATCGGCGCCGGTCGTGTCGATCACCAGTC
>JBDZVC010000624.1:0-1897 GCA_040255475.1 Phyllobacteriaceae bacterium
TCGAATTCGCCTTCGGAAGCTGGGGCACCAATCCGGTGACGGGCACGCCGCTCAATCCCTATGACCGCGCCGTGCCGCGTGCGCCGGGCGGTTCGTCGAGCGGCTCCGGCGTGGCGGTCGCGGCCGGTCTCGTGCCCATGGCGCTCGGCACCGACACCACCGGTTCCATCCGCAATCCGTCCGGAATGTGCGGCGTTGTCGGGCTGAAGACCACCGCCGGCCTCGTCGGACGCGGCGGGCTCCTGCCGCTTGCCACGACCTTCGACAGCATCGGCCCGCTGGCGCGCTCCGTCGAGGACGCCGCGCTCGTGCTCGCCGTCATGGAAGGCCCCGACGCCGACGACCCTGCAACCTACGGCGTCGCGCCGACCGGTCCGCTCGAAGGGTTGGATGGCGGCGTGGCCAGGATGCGCTTCCGTGTTCCCGGGCCGGACGATCTCGCTTCGGTGACGCCGGGCGTACTGGAGCGTTTCGGCGCCGCGCTTGCCGATCTTGAAGCGCTCGGTGCCGCGATCGAGGAGCGGCCGATGCCTCAGCCGCCGGAAACCTACATGGTCCATGCCGGCGATATCCTCGCTGCGGAGGCCTGGCACCATCTCGGCCGCCATGTCGAAAGAACCGACAGCGTGGTCGATCCCGCTATCCGCGCGCGAGTCGTGAGGGGCAAGGAGATCGACGGCGCGCGCTATCAGGAACTGACCGCGATGCGCCGCGCCCGCCAGATCGAATTCATGCGCTACATGGAAGGCGCCGACGCCTTCCTGACGCCGACATCGCCGATCACCGCGCCGGCGCTCGCCGACCTCGATGAGAATAAGACGACGCTCGGCACGTTCAGCCGGATGGTCAACCTGATGGATATGGCGGCGCTCAGCGTTCCCGTCGGGCTTGTCGAGGGCCTGCCGACCGGGCTGCAGATCGTCGTGCGCCGCTTCCGTGACCCTCTTGCGCTGCGCATCGGACGGGCACTGGAGGTCCGTCGCGGCGGCTCGTTGTTCGAACCGCCCGCCGGCTTCGCGAAACCCTGAGCGCGGCCCGATGGCTTGACATTCCTGCCGATCTTCCCCAACTGTCTGGTATGTACAAAGCCGAGCACCTTATTCTTAGCTATTACAGGGTGTGTCCGATCGCGGGACACTGACCCCCGGCTTGGTGCGTCGCGCCCCGGCCGCGGGGCACCGGCAGGCTCCCCGCCAGGCGGGATGATGCAAGGCCGATAACGCGACATTCAATCCCGAAATGAACGTGATGTCCGCGGCGCGAAGCGCGTCGGCGGTGAAAGAGAAGCGAGGACCAGCAATGGCTCCCCAGACGAATAAGCGGCGCAAGCCATCCATCGCCATTACCCGTTCGGATCACGAGCGGCTGACGCGCCTTGCCGAATCCGTCTCGGCGCGCAATCCGGAACTTGCGGACGAGCTTTTCGCCGAGCTCGATCGTGCCCGCATGGTTGCCGACAAGGCACTCGCGCCGGACGTGGTCCGCATGGGTTCCACCCTTCGCTTCTCGACGGATGCCGGCGAAAGCCGCCGGGTGACGCTTGTGTTCCCGGGCGAGGCGGATATCGCGGAAGGCAGGATTTCCATCCTGACCCCGATCGGAGCGGCGCTGATCGGCCTGTCCGCCGGGCAGTCGATCGACTGGACGGCGCGCGACGGCCGCACGCATCGGCTGACGGTCGAGACCGTGGAAGCGCTGGGCACCGCGCCGGCGCCGGAAGGCGAGCTTTCTTCCGCGTCATGACCATCACGCGTCCTCCTTCCCGCCTCTCGCTGTTCGGAGGCTGCCTCATCGCAGGATCCTAGCCCCTGCGCCGCGGTTCGCGGCCAGGGGAATCTCCGCCTTGTCCCAACATGCGCGCACCCCGAAAGGGGCGAAGGAGAACCGCGATGTCGCC
>JBDZVC010000144.1:0-9742 GCA_040255475.1 Phyllobacteriaceae bacterium
GCGGCGTTGCGGGCAAAATCGAGCCCGGCCTTCGGCTCGAACACATAGCGGACGTCGCTGAAGCTCTCCACCGCCTTGCGGGTAGCCGAATCCGTTGAGGCATTGTCAACGACGACGATCTCGACCGGACCGAACGGGGAATTGTCGCACACCGCCTCTAGAGAGCGGAGCAGGCGCGACAGCCGCTCCGCCCGGTCCTTGGTGCAGATCGCGATGCTGAGCGAAGGCAGGAACGTATGGCCCAGACTGCTCGGCGTAAGTTCCGCTTCCACCATCGCGATCAGCACGCGGGGCGCGAAACGCTGATCCGCCAGCATACGGAGTTCCCCGGCCGAAAGCGTCGAGCCGGGAGCGGCGGCGATCATCTCGAAACCGATCAACTGATCGTGCCAGCGGCCGATCAGCCCGATACCGTTCTCCTCCGGCGCCAGATCGATGACCGGAGGCGGCTTGGACAGTTCGAATTCGACGAGCCTGTATACCATCTCACATCCTGTCGGCCATCGCAGCGGGACGGGCCCCTGACTGAAGATCGTAGAGCCTCGAAAAATGGCCCGGCCGGCTGAGCAGCCGTTCCGGTGTACCGGTCTCGACGACGCGTCCCTTCGACAGGACGACGATCTGGTCGGCGGCCCGTACCGTCGAAAGCCGGTGGGCGATGACCACCACGGTGCGGTTGCGCGAGAACTGCTCTAGCGCCAGTTGAAAGGCCTGTTCCGTCTCGATGTCGAGTGCGTTTGTCGCTTCGTCGAGCAGCAATATCTCCGGATCGCGGAGGATCGCGCGGGCGAGCGCTATGCGCTGCCGCTGCCCCCCGGAAAGGCGCATGCCCTGATCGCCTATGCGGGCATTGTATCCTTCCGGCAGCGCGCTGATGAAATCGTCGGCCCGGGCAACCCTCGCCGCTTCCCGGATGCGTTCGATACCGGCATCGAAATCGGCGTAGCCGATATTGGCCGCGATCGTGTCGTTGAAGAGATAGACTTCCTGCGACATGACGGAGAGACGTTCCCGCCAGTGGCGCAACTCGAACGCGGAGAGCGGCGTGTCGCCGACGACGATGGCGCCTGATGTTGGATCCCGGAAGCGGAACAAGAGCGACAGAACGGTCGATTTGCCAGCGCCGGATTCGCCGACAAAGGCGGTCGTCTTGCCGGCGGGTATGGAAAAGGAAACGTTGTCCAGGGCCGGCCGTTCGCCGGGCGCATAGCGGAAGGATACGTTCCGGAATTCCACCGCATGGCCAGCGGAGGGTGTGGCGACGTTCCCGCCGCTGAGAAAAGGCGTATCGGTGGCGGACAGGAATTCGTCCACGTCGTCGATTGCCGCGCCGATGCCGTCGAGCGCGATCTTCGATTGCAGCAATTCCTTCACCGGCCCCTGCAGGCGATAGAGCAGGGACAGGAACGCCGCCAGCGCGGCGATGCCGGTGCCGGTCTGCTTGGCAACGAGGATAAGGACGCCGATCATGATGGCGATCGACATCTCGGCAACCGGCCCGGGTGCCGCCCACAGCATGTCGAGGCTCAACAGCCTTTGCCGTACCCGGTCCGAGACCTGCCTCAGGCGCTGGCTCTCGTAATCCTCGCGCGCGAAAGCGCGTATGAGCTGCAGGGAATTGATGCTCTCCCACATGCGCAGCCCGAACTGCTTGTTCTCCTCGACGACGGCCTTTCCCGTCGCGTCGGCCCGGCGCGTGGCGAAACGGATGGCGAAGGCGGCCAGACCCAGCAGCGACAGTGAAAGCAGCGTCAGCTTGACCGAAATCGCGAGCATCAGAACGACGAAGACGGTGAAGGTGCAGGCGCAGACGATCAGCCGGTAGCATAAGCTCAGCCCCTGGCTGAGCTTCCAGGTGTTGTTGGCGATCGTCGTGACGATATCGGCGCGCTTGTTCTCGACCCGGTAGTCGATGCACGAACTGATCGTCTGGTCGAATACGCGGCATCTGAGCTGGTGGGCGACGAGCCCGTCGACATATCGACTTACCCAGGTATTGACGAGATTGACCGCGATCTTCAGCAGTATGCTGAAGCACAGCACCGCGATCAGGACGGCGGTGACATACTGCGCGGGGACGGGTGATAACAGACGGTCAAAGAGCGGTTTCCAGCGGCTCGGCGCGGCTGCGGCGCCGAGGCTCTCGATCAGCGGGATGAAAAGGAACAGGCCGGCGCCTTCCAGCACCGCCGCCGCAAGGCCGAGCGCCACTATGGTCGGGCCAGCCCAGGCCGGCGCCGCGGCCAGGCGGAATATCCTTCGCATCCGTGCCAACAAGGACGGCATCACCAAGCCATCTCATGATAGGGCGGCCGGGGCTCGACGTTGCGTACGCGCCGCCAACCTGCCTTCACCCATCGCGGTACGAGCCTCGCACGACAGTATGTCTCCAGCATGCCCGGCAGGCGGGAGAGGGTCATTCGCGGCTCCAGCATGACAAGTCGCCGCATCAATTCGCTCGCTGCCAGGACGCGGCCGCCGACCAAAGCCCGTACAACGAGCCACTCCAGCATATCGACCAGATGCGCATCCAATTCGACGCTGAACTCAGGGTATTTGTCGCGAAACTCGTCCAGGACGATCTCGCATGAGCGCAGCATCTGTCGGACATCGCTCGACATGTTGGTATTGGTCATGCGGTAGCCGACGAGGTATTGCGGCACGACACGGAATTCGAATTGCTCGGCGACGCGCAGGCATATCAGCATGTCTTCGCAGCCTTGTGCGTCGCGCCCCCGCAGCGACGGGTCGAAGCCACCGGCCGCCAGGAATGCGGCACGCCGCAGCATCATGGAACTGCCGTTGCCGACGAAATTGTTGCGGCACAAAGGCTGAAGTACGCTCCCTTCGACGAGCGGCCTGTTGTTCAGCGAATAGACACGATCTTCGGCGTCGATCTGGGCGAACCAGCAATAGGCAAGCCCCGCAGCCGGGCCGCCATCCAGTAACACCGAGACTTGTTGGGCCACCTTGGAAGGCGCCCAGAGATCATCGGCATCGATGAAAGCCAGGAACTCGGCCATGGTCGAAGCGGCACCAAAATTGCGTGCAGCGGCCACTCCCCCGTTCTTCTGATGTATCAGACGGATGCGTGCATCGCGGTCCGCATACTCTGCTACGATGGCCGCCGACATGTCAGTCGATCCGTCGTCGACGACGACAATATCCAGCGACGGATATGTCTGGCAGCAAATGCTTCCTAGTGTCGCTCCTATGGTGCGCTCGGCGTTGTACATGGGCACAACGACACCAACCAGAGGGTTATCGATTGTCATGGAAGGGCCTTCCCCGAGCCACCGGGTTCATATGCGCCAATGCATGATCACGAACCGCAGCGCGCACGAAGCCCCTTCATTTTATTCCGGGCCGATTTGATGTGCCGGCCTCTCAATTCGATACCGTTTGTTTTGGAAACGGGTACCGATATCAAACCGCAATGAAGGGCAGCAAAAAGGCCGCCTTTAAAAGAAATGATAAGAATTTCTAACAATCTGAAACGGTATTTGAAATGTCATCTCAAGTGAGTACATCTTCAAAATCACCA
Source organism: Phyllobacteriaceae bacterium (assembly GCA_040255475.1). Lineage (GTDB taxonomy): Bacteria > Pseudomonadota > Alphaproteobacteria > Rhizobiales > Rhizobiaceae > Mesorhizobium_L. The sequence goes on from JBDZVC010000144.1 coordinate 3,545, forward strand.
TAATTGCCCTAAACGGCGGTGTCGAACGCCAGAACAGGGCCATTTGTTTTGATCGGACATAGAAACGGGGCAAATAGGACTATTGTAGGCGGCCACCCGGGACTTAAGTCCTATGCTGGGCAGGGATTGGTCCCCGGGAGCAAGAAACCGGGAACGCCCGTCTTTACGTATCGGTTATGGCTCTACGAATATCCAATATCGCGCGAGCAAAGCGTAATTGAACAACAGTGCTTGTCGGGCCCTTTGGTCGTCTGTTCCGGTTTCCTGCCGAACTTCGGTACGTTTGCGGCCGGATTCTTCTACTGACCGCGACAGGCCTACTATCGAGATCGGCGTGGTGTTGTCCCTTCCTGCGCTGATGCCCGTCAGTCTCAATGTCTGACGGGCTATTTTTTCAAGTCACGCACTGGCCAATGGCCTTCGGCGCGTTACAGAATATGAGTGAGCCTTGCTGCGAAGAAGAGCCTTACGGCATGAGAGTTTCCCGGCGAACGATAATCGTGCGACTGCTTGGAGCCGCCGTAACGGGAGTTGCGGCCACCACGGATCTCCTGATTTTGGGTGCCCCCGCAATCGCTCAGGGAAATGGCAACGGTGGTGGAAACGGCAACGGCAATGGTGGTGGCAATGGCAACGGCAATGGTGGCGGCAACGGGAATGGTGGAGGCAATGGCAACGGCGGTGGAAATGGCAATGGCGGTGGCAACGGCAACAGTGGTGGCAACGGTAACGGCAACAGCGGTAACGGTAATGGGAACGGCAACGGCAATAGCGGCACAGGAGGAAACGGCAAGGGCAGCACGTCGGCGTCGGTGGGCCTGAGCTCCGATGCAAGTCCGGCCAGTCCTGCAAGTTATGCCAGTGTCGTCCATCGGAACGGCATGAGCGAAAGCGTCGTTGACGGCCACTACGAGATGCATGACGCAAAGGGCCGCCTGATCGTCCGACGTCAAGCAACGATCGGCGACGTTTCGCGGCTCCAATCAGCACGCTAAAGCGTTTTTGTCGCCAGCCGTGGCCGCATGGCGTCGCACGATTGCGGCAAAGAAAATCAAACTGGAGCAGCAAAGCTGCGTTCGTCAGAACACCCGCCGCTCCGGCTGGCAGGCATCAATTCCGTCTTTCCAGGCATCACCCCAAAGTGCGGCCTCGTGTTGTGGAGGCGTGAAGCTTCATCGCCGCATCGGTTCGATTGCTGGCCTGCAGTTTGGCAAGGATGGCCGTCATGTGATGCTTTATAGTCTTCTCTTGCAGGTCCAGCCTGATGGCGATCTCCTTGTTGCTGAGACCTGTTGCCACCAACTCCAGCACTTCGCGCTCACGACTGGTCAGGCTGTGAATCGGATCCGTCACTATCGGCGAATGCTTGTCCGATGAAAGATGCGAAAGCAGGCGCGCCGACAGTGTCGGTGTGACGTAGGTTTCGCCATTCGCCACGGCTACGAGGATTTCGGTGAGCGTGCGGGAACCGACGCCTTTCAGGACATAGCCGTTGACACCGCTGTTAAGCGCCAGAGCGATATCCTCCGCCGCTTCCGATACGGTGAGCACGACGATACGTATGTTGGAATCACGCGCCCGGATTGGGGGGATTGCGCTAAGGCCTTCACCGGGCATCGAAAGATCGATCAGGAGAATGTCCGGCCGCGCTTCAGCCGCGATCCGGATCGCATCCGAGCTTGAGCCTCCTTCTCCGACGACCGTGAATCGGCCGGTTTCCGTCAGGCTGCGGATCACCCCTTCCCTGAAGAGGGGATGATCGTCGACGACAGCGATTCTCACTCCCGAAGTCATCACTCGTGGTTCTCCTCGATGTCGACCGTCATCGCCAGCTTCGTGCCGGCGGGCGAGGTATAGAGATCGAACTGTCCGCCGAGACTTTCGATCCGTTCGCGCATGCCTGCGATACCGATGCTGCCTGCGTCAACCTTGTCGGGATCGAACCCTTGTCCGTCATCGGAGACTGAAATATGCAGCTTCGTCCCGCGACATTCGACGGCCACGGATTGATGCGCTTCCCGGCAATGGCGGTAGCCATTGTTCAGCGCCTCCTGCAGGAAGCGGTAGACGCATATCCTCTGCGACAGAGGTACAGGGATATCCACTGTGTCCACAGCACGCTCCACTTTGGAGCCGGTACGTTGCTCGTATGCGTCGATAGCGTGGGAAACGACGCCCTGAAAGTCAGCGGTCTCGATATGCGGCAGGACGAGCCCATGGCAAAGCGTTCGTATTTCCTGCAGCGCTTCGCCTAGAGAAGTCCGGATTTGCTCGACTTCGCTTTCGCGCGCATCGCGAGGCCTGCCGTCGGCAAGCAGCGCCTCGCTGTCGAGACGCAAAGACGCAAGCGCGATCAACTGGGCTGGGCCGTCATGGAGATCGGCCCCCAGCCGCCGCAAATAGCTTTCGTTCAATGACGTGATCCGTTGGCTTGCCCGCCTGACCCGAGCATGAAGCGCCTGGTTCTGCTCGAGCAGATAGGTCAGTTCCGAAACGCGCGCAGTGAGGTCGCCTGCCTGGCGGTCGATCGTGCGGCTGCCGCGCAGCACGATCGCACTGAGGAGGAGGAAGAACAGCGCGGTCACCGCCGCGACGGCGAACCAACTCTTCAGGCGCGCGCCGGCAAGAGCCGATTGAAGGTCGTCGGCTTTCTCATAAAATTCCAATACGGCGACGACGTTGCCCGACCATGGCTGCAGGATAGGATTGTAGATTTCGAGCAACGGCCCGCTGGGTTGGACGTCGCCTTTGTACAGGACGTCGTAGTGTCCGTAGTTCGCGACCATCTCTCCGGTAAAGGCGCGTTTCAGGTCGGGCGTGATCTCGAAGCGCCGGCCGATCAATCCGTCTTCCTTGGCGTAGAGGATCCTGCCGTCGGGTGCCCACAGCCGCATAGCCACCAACCTGTTGCCCAATGCGCCCTGGCCAAGGGTTTCATCGAGCGCGCGCCGCACGACGTCGTCCAGCACTGCATTTTCCTGCATGTTCGGAAGGAGCGGAGCGATGACACTGTCGACATAAAGGGCCGTCGTCGCTGCCGCGCTACGGGTGACGGCACGCTCGATCAACGAGGTCACCAGCAGGCTGACGAGAAGCATGGCCAAGAGCGCGACCAGCCCGCCTGCAAAAAGGAACTGGGAAGCAAGGGAAGACCCGCGCCAAGGCCGTGCGATCCTGCGAAGGAAGCTTGCACCGACACGGAACATGGCCGGTCGTCTCGCGACATCGGCATCGTCAAAGGCCAGTCTGACCGCCACGTCCTGCCTTTCTCCTCCACGAAGACACAACAACACGCCTCGCGGGACGGTGTCCTCGAAGGTGTTGTCTTTAACGATCAATGATCCGATACGTTCCGGCGACGCCATCTTATCGGGATCATGCGGGAGCGAAGTGGCAATCGGCACACAATATCGCTTCCGCCGGGCATACTACAATCGACGCCCGGGGTTCACTGGCTGAAATAGATCTGTGATTTGAAATGTAATCCCGCTGGCCGAAGCCAGCGGGACCGACGGGTATTGGTGCAGGAAGGGGACATTGCCACACCAGATTTGTCGATGGCATTCAACAAATAAAAGGACGCCAATGTTCCCATTTTTCTGCCCAATGGGACCAATGCGTTTCGTGATCGGACCATAGTCCTATTTTGAAACAAACCGACCCGGCCATCTTAAAGATCAGACGCTGGGAAGCGATGCCGATACATTGCGACAGGTCTGGAGAAGCAGGATGCACGACAAGCCCGATCCGGATGATCTAAAATTCCGTGATCTTAAGCTTCTGGCCGCACCCTTCTGGCTGTGGGTTGTCATGGCGTATGGGGTTACCATCTGGAGCATGTGGTGGTTTGCCGCCTGGATCAGTGCATAAAGCGCCCAAGAGCCGGCCGTGCTTCCTTGTAGCCGCGTTGCGCCTGCATCCATGCATATTTTTCAGCTCCACTGAACTGTACAGAGCGCGTATCGCGAGATCGCTCATTTTTCCGATACCAACTTTACGGTCGCCCCGATTGCCGAAAGACCGCCGGGCCCTTGTCGCTCGATGCATGGACTTTGGCCTGATACCGAGCACGCATTGGTCCCAATGTGACACGTAAGGAGAGCAGAACCATCCTTCGCGTGTTAGCGTCGACAGGTTCGGCGCAGTTTTTGTCCACTCCCTGCGTCGATGCCCCGCCGGAAGGGAGGCGGCGGGGCTTTTCGTGCCCGGCATATGGATTCCGATGCTTTTGGCAGGATCCATGCCGGTAGCTGCCGATATCACGATGTCCATCCATCGGATGAGTAGTCAGTCTTCTCAGGCGTGTCCGGGGCGCCTGGATCCGAAGCGGTCCGTTGCCGGACGAAGGCTCTGCGCTACATCAGCAGCCGGAGTGGATTGTGCCCCCAGGGAGCAAGCCTATGTCGACGCCGGCCCTTGAAAACCCCCAAAGCAGCACACTCACACAGCAGGATCTCGAATTTCTCGCCAAAGTGTATGAATCCGCAGCGGCCAATTATCCGCTCGTGGATGAGGAAACTCAGGAAGAAGTCGCCCGGACGCTATTGCAACACTACCGCGCCGGTCAGCGCGAGCGGTACCTGCTCGTTTCGCTGGCCGAAAGCATGATCGGACATCGCGTCAACTGCTAGTAAGTCGATGATAACGGGACCCCGGACACCCAACGCAGGCCCGTGAAAACTGCAGCAGGTCATATCGCAACTTGAGGTTTCGCTGCCCAAAGTGCCAGCCCGCTTCCGGCCCTGAGACCGCCGATCGTCATTGTGCCGCATGTCGGCCTTTGCGATCGGCTTTACTTCTTCCTGAAAGGAGAAGTCGGCTACGCTTGGCGGTCGCAGGCCCACCATTTGCTGCGGCAATTTGAGGGCTGGCGGCCATGACCGCGCCGCGTATCTTGGCGCCGCCATGAGCATTCATCCGGCATTCCGCGCGCTTGCGGTCGCTCTCGTTCTGTCTTCGATGGGCGTGGCACTTTCGTCCTGCAACAGGGATGAAGGCTGGCATGCGACCGATGTCACCAGCATTTCACCCGACCTGAAATTCACCATGATCCGCGCAGAGGACAGCAGGGAGGTCACCGCAGCCGATTATCGCGGCAAGGTGGCGCTGCTCTATTTCGGCTATACCTTCTGTCCAGACGTCTGCCCGACCACGCTCGCCAATGTAGCGGAGATACTGAAGGGGCTGGGCAAGGAGGCGAACAAGGTGCGTGTCCTGTTCGTCACCGTCGATCCGGACCGCGACACGCCGAAAGTGCTCAATCAGTATACGGATGCGTTCGCGCCACAGGTGGACGGCCTCGTCGGCACAGCGGACGAGCTGGCCGCACTCGCCCGTCGCTACCGGATCGCCTATTCGGTGAAGCCAAATAACGACCCCTCCAGATACGAAGTCTCCCACAGCCCCGCCATCTATGTCTTCGGCAAGGAAGGCAAGGCAAGGCTTTTGATCGGCAACCTTGGCGTCGGCAAACCCGACCTGAAAGGCATCGAGGCCGATCTTCATCGACTGATCGGCGACAGTGGACAATCCGGCTGGCTCGGATGGCTGCAAGGCATGGTGTGAACGGCAGCGCTTCTCGCGTTGCTATTCGCCTTTCGCGTTGCGCACCTTGAAATCGGCCGTCAGCGTGCCGCCGTCGTCGAAACTGAGCGTCATCTTGACGGTATTGCCGGGCTTCACCCGCTCGCCCGGCTTCACGCACATCAGGTGATAGCCGCCGGGTGCGAACGACACAGAGGCGCCCGCCGGCACATCGACGCTATCGACCATCGCCATGTGCTCGCTGCCATTATGCTCGGAGCGATGCAGCATCAGCATGCCGCAATCGGACGAGGCCGCGGAGACGATCTTGCGATCCTTCCCGGTCGTGTTCTTCAGCGTGAAATAGCCGGCCGCCGGCCGGGATGGCACGATGCTGCGCACCCACGCGTTCGAGATGGTCATCCCCGCCTCGTCGGCGGATGCCGGAAACATCATACCCGTGAACAGCGCAAAACCTGCCGCGAGCGGCAAAAGCCTAGCGGCCCGTCCACGGAGCCGACGCGATGATGGGGCCTGTCGCATTTTCCGTATCTTCCTCGCTCCATTGTCTTTCCTCGGCCTGCCGCAGGAAATTGATGACGACGATAAGGGCGACGACGCTCATCATCGCCGACGGTATCCAGACGATCATCCCGCCATATTGCTGGTCGTCGA
>JBDZVC010000625.1:0-1883 GCA_040255475.1 Phyllobacteriaceae bacterium
GAATTGCTCGCCGTCCGGACGGTTGCCCTTGCGGGTATAGAGATCGAACCCGGCGCCGCGCAGCCAGCGGATGGCAAGATCTTCGAGCGCGTGTCCGATCTCGAAGATCCGCAGCGTCTGCCCGGAGAACTCCTGGCCCTCATCCTTCGGCGCGCCCGCGAACTCGAATTGCAGAGCGCGCTCACAGCCGTGTCCAAGGCGGGAGCCGCCCAGATAGTCGCGGGCCGGCCGCGTCGCCTGATCGGCGGTGAGCGCCCGATCGACGGTGGCGTTGACCCGGTCGGCAAAGCTGGGACGGCGGTTATAGTCCAGCATGCCGACCTCCCTCGTAGCTGCGGTGGGCGAGCCCGTGGCAGGTCGAGCAGAGCCATTCGACCGCAAGCGGCTCGGAATAGTCGTGATGATGGGCTTCGAGTTCGGTCACGCAGCCGCAGCGCTGACACCAGACCGGCACGATGATCCGGCACGCCTTGACTGCGCTCCTGACGATGCCGTGCGCCTTGTTCTTCTCAGCGTGGCGCAGCCGATACCGGCGCTGCGCCTCCCGATGCCTTTCGGGATCTCGGAAGTTCTGCGCGTAGGCACGCTGATATTCCCGGCGGCAATCCCGGCACCAAGCCTGTAGACCATCGGGGCTCCGGCGCCGCACGCCAAACTCTACCACCGGCTTCTCTTCACTGCATTTGCTGCACGTTTTCATCAGAACGGCACCTCCGCGTCGGCGTCGGCTGCCATGGCGTGCATGGCGTCCTGAAAGCCGCCGACGGCGACCTCGATGAGCGTGAGCACCTGCGCCTCCGTGAGGTCGGAGAAGCGCGCCTGCCAGCCGATTTCCTCCATGATCTCGGCGACCGGCTTCATGGCGGCGCGGATCGCCGCCTTCTCCTGTTCGGTGAGATCAACCATGGCCCAGCGCTCCCGCGCCAAGCGCGTCCAGAAGCCCTGGCAGGCCATCGAGCAGAACCAGACCGAGGGGCGCGGCCAGTTCGATGGCACCGGATCGAACCAGCCAAAGCCACGGGTGGGTCGCCGGCAAACAGCACAGAGCCTTCCACGCGGATGCCAGAGCCGCCGCCGTTCCTCGGCCGTGGTAGGGGAAACAGAAGCCATGGCTCATGCCGCCCTCCCGATGGCTGCTTCGGGCGCGGCATCGGCCGCGCCGAAGACGAGGGAGCGGATGGCGTCGCGGTTGAACCGGAAGGCCAGCAGCGCCGAGGCCTGGTAGCGGGTGAGCCCGAAGTCCTGCCGGGACTCCGGCGGCAGGAAGGCGAGCTGCCGGTCGGTGGGCGGCTGGTTCAGCCAGCGGCGGGTCTTGTGGGCGCTCTCGTCGCTCTCATGCTCGTTGAGCCAGTCGTCAGCCGCTGCCAGACAGACGGTGCGCTCGCCCACGGCCAACAGATGCGGCCGCTGCTTCTGGAGGCCTCCGATGCCGTACCAACGGCCGTTCAGGAAGAAGACACCGCCCCAGGCATTGAAGCCGTTGGCGATGAGCGCGGCATCGTCGCCGAAGAGATCGCACCAACGGAAACTCGACCGCTTCAGGAGGTCGATCTCGGACATCACGAAGTCGCCGAGCGGCGCTGCTTCGCCGCCTTCGGGACGCTCCCAGACATGACCGCACAGCGGGCATTCAATGGTGGCGAGCGGCACGATGGCGCCGCAGTCCGGGCAATCCTTGGTGGGCGCCTCGCCGGAGGCCTCTCGACCGTCCAGGTCGACGTCCTGCTCCAGCGTTCCGTGCAGCAGGGTCGAGGTGCCGAAATCGAGCACGATGCAGTCGGTCTTGATGGCGCCTGGATGTTCCTCGGGCGACACCGTGCGAAGGCCGCGACCGACCATCTGGATCATGGTCGACTTGTAGGAGCTCGGCCGCAGCAGCACGA
>JBDZVC010000145.1:0-9686 GCA_040255475.1 Phyllobacteriaceae bacterium
GTCGTCTCGCTCGACGCAATGACGATCTTGCGGATGCCGAGCTTAACCGCCGCCTCGATCACATTGTACGTGCCAATGGTATTGACGCGGAAGGTTTCATTATCCGGTTCGATCAGGACGCGCGGAATGGCTGCGAAATGCACCACGGCGTCGACGGGAGCGGGGCCTTTCCCGGTCTCGTAGCCGTCGAAGCCGAAATGCATCGACAGCGCGTTGAAGACCTGCCCGCTGTCGCACACATCGGCGATCAGTGTGTTGACGCCCGGACTGTCGAGCGGCTTGAGATCGACGTTCAGGACCTCGTGACCCCGCCCTACCAGATAGGGAACGACATGCCGTCCGGCCTTGCCGGTCCCGCCCGTGAACACGATCCGCTTTGCCATTTCATGAATTCTCCAGCTTCTATGCCGCCCGCGATGATGGCAGAACGGACAACGACCCGGCAAGCCATTGACGACGTTGCGGCGTGTTCGGCTTTGCTCTATGCAATGCCGGGCAAGGGAGACCGGTCCGGCAATGAGCCTCGTCGACACGATCCGCAACGCTTTCGTGCCCGTCCGCCGCGAGGGCTATCCGTTCATCGCCGCTTTCGCCGTCGCTTCGCTGCTGCTCGGCACGGCATGGACGCCGCTCTTCTGGATCGGCCTCGTACTCACCGGCTGGTGCGCCTATTTCTTCCGCGATCCCCAGCGCGTGACGCCAGCCGACGATCGCTGGGTGGTGAGCCCGGCCGACGGAAAGATCAGTTCCGTCGGTCCCGCCGTGCCGCCGCGTGAACTCGACCTTGCCGCCGGCGAGATGATCCGTATTTCGGTCTTCATGGATGTGTTTTCCTGCCATGTGAACCGTGCGCCGGTGCGCGGGCGCATCGCGCGTATCGAACACAGGCCCGGCAAGTATCTGAACGCCGAACTCGACAAGGCGAGCGCGGAGAACGAGCGTAACGGGCTCGTGATCGAGAGCCCCAACGGCACGATAGCGGTCGTGCAGATCGCCGGCCTCGTGGCGCGGCGCATCCTGTGCTGGGCGAGCGCCGGTTCCGACATCGGGATCGGCGAGCGCTTCGGCCTGATCCGCTTCGGCTCGCGCGTCGATGTCTACCTGCCCGCCGGTACGACGGTGCGCGTGGCTGTCGGCCAGACGGCCATCGCCGGCGAGACGGTGCTGGCGGAGTTCGGCGGCGAGGCGACCCCGCCGCTCGTCCGCGTGTCATAGACGAGAGAGATGGTAGGTCCCTTCCCACCCTTCGAGCCGCATGGCATGAGCGGTCCGCGCATACGCGAAATACCGCTCAGGATGATCGTGCCCAACGTCATCACGGTGCTGGCGATTTGCGCCGGCCTGTCGGGCATAAGGCTCGCTTTCGAAAATCGCTTCGAGACGGCCGTCATCATGGTGCTGATAGCCGCCTTCCTCGACGGTATCGACGGCCGCACCGCGCGCATGCTGAAGGCGACGACGAAGTTCGGGGCCCAGATGGATTCGCTTGCCGATATCGTCAATTTCGGTGTCGCGCCCGCGCTGGTACTCTACGCCTATGTGCTGGACGGCGCGCGGGGGCTGGGCTGGATCGCGGCGCTTCTCTTCGCCATTGCCTGCGGGCTGCGCCTGGCGCGGTTCAACGTCATGGGCGAGGATCCCAACCCTCTCGGCTGGCAGGCGGATTATTTCGTCGGCGTGCCGGCGCCGGCCGGCGCCGTCCTGTTGCTGCTGCCGGCCTATCTCGGCTTCCTCGGCGTCGAGCGGACGGATCTCTTTGCCTATGTCTCGACCGTCTATGCCGTTCTGGTGGCGATGCTTCTGATCAGCCGGCTGCCGGTCTATTCCGGCAAGGGGATCAGCACCAAGGTGCACCGCGACATCGTTCTGCCGCTGATCCTGATCGTCGTGCTCTACGTGTCGCTCTTGGCGAACTACACCTGGGAAACGCTCTCCGTTTCGGCGCTGATCTATCTCGGCAGCCTGCCGTTCGGCTTCCGCGCCTATTCGCGCCGCGCTGAAAAGGAAGGGGCTGGCCCGGAACGCGATATCAGGGATGGGCTGGAAGCCACACCCGCCGCCTCTCCCGGCGAGGACAGCGCGAACCCCGAGAATAATAAATAAAGGCCTCAGGCGGCTCGTGCCCGCCCTCTCTGGCTCCGGGCGATCTCGGAGACGCGGGAATAATCGACCTTCCCAGCCTCGGTCAGAGGAAGTTCCACGACCTTGGTGATTTCGGCAGGTGCTGTCTTTTCCGGCCAGCCGGCTTTGCGTGCCGATTGCAACAGAACATCTCGCGCGGCCTCGTTCGCCGTCGTCACCAGCGCGATACGAACGGCCTTGCGCCTGTCCGTGACAGCGACCGCCGCATGCCGGGCGTGTGGCCATAGTCCATTTGCCAGCGCTTCGACCTTGTCGAGCGATACGATTTCGCTCTCCATTGTGACGACACGCTCGGCGCGGCCGTACCGCGTGAAGAAGCCCTCCCGATCCGTGGAGACGGCTTCGCCTGTATCGTGCCATCCGCCAAGCGGCGGCTGAAGGATGCCCGGCGCGTCGCTGCGAACATAGCCGAGCATGATGTTCGGGCCGCATATCCACAGGCGCCCGCCATCGGTCACACCCTCCACCGGCTCCAGCCGAATTTCCATGCCGGGCAGCAGCCTGCCGGCGGAAGAAGCGCGGTTATGGGTGAGGCTGCCGATCGCGATCGCCCCGCCGGCCTCGGGCATGCCGAATGCCTCGCTGATCGGTATTCCGAAACGATCGGCCCACGCGCCGGCGGTTTCCGGGCGCAGGCCCGAGCCACCCTCTATGGCCGTTCGCGGCCCGGAGGTTTCACCTTCCGTTGTGGCATAGGCGGCCAGGAAGGAATCGGATCCGATGACGATTGTAGGAGCGGCAGCGGCGCGGAATTTCGGATATTGCGCCGGTTCCGCAAGCGAGGGGGCAAATCGCGTTTCCGCCCCGGAAAGCAGGGGAAGGAGGAAGCCGGCCATCAGGCCGAGCCCGTCCGAAAGGGGGAGCGCGTTGAGGACCCGGTCCAGCGGCGAGACTTCCAGCCGTGCAGCAAGTTGCGCGGCATTCGCCAAAAGGTTGCGGTCCGACAGGACGACGGCGGACGGCGCCGAGGCGCATTCCATCTTGAAGAACAGGATGGCAGGCCGGCTCGCGCTTTTTTTCATGAACGGCTGATGCCAGAGCTTTCGCGCGGCCAGCCTTTCGATGAAGGAGCCCGATCGCTCGATATCCTCCAGCGGGATTAGCCGGATTCCGCGCTCCTCCAGCATCGCGACGAGATCGGTGAGGCCGGCTTCCGTGATATGGCGATGCGAGGAGAGGACCGTCCTTATCTCCGCTGTTTCCAGGGCTTTTATCGTCCATTCGGCGTCGTCCCCTCTGCCGGGAAGCGCCGCGGCACGGCCGGACGCATTCAGGGCAAGGAGAGAAACGGCAAGCTCCGGGCTGTCCGGCAGCAGGAGGGCAACCGTCTCGCCATCCTTTGTCGTCGCCCTCAGCCGCTTGCCGATATGTCGCGCACTAGCCAGAAGCTGGCGGTAGGTGAGCGCCTGTGCATGATCGCCAAGGATGGTGCGGTCATGGCCGTATAGGTCGGCGGCGTCGCGCACCGCGCAGAAGAGGCTGCGCGAGCAATCGGCGGCCCTGAACCGCGCGGTCGCGCAATAATCGAACAGCGCGTTCGAAGCCGTTGCCGGGGGGCGGCTCGGCCGTTCCCTCAGTTCGGCAAGGGTGGCCGGGCTGAGCGCGGTGATCGCAAGCTTTGTCATGAACTTGCGCGGCGCCATCGTGGCCGGCGTCAGCGAGGACCATGAATGACGGGATCCGCCGACGAAGATCGATACGATCTTCGCCTCGGATTTGGTGGCGATCCGCGCTACCGCCCGGTAGAGCCGGAAGGCCTTGGCGTCCGGCTCGACCTCATCGGGAAGATAGACCGCCAGCCGGCCCTTTCCGCGCAAGTGCCTGACCAGCCGGCGGCTGACGAAAACGTGATGAGCCTTGAACTCGATGGTGCGGGCAAGTTCGCGCCACGGCTCAAGCCACACGGACTGCGCCGATTCCTGGTCGAGGATGTGCAATGTCTCGGGCGGCAGCAGCGACAGCATCAGGGCCGGGTCGAGGCGGGACTGATGCAGCACCACATAGATGACAGGCGATTCGGCCTTGCGGGCAGCCCGCAGCAGGCTGTCGTCGATCCTGTAGATGATTTTCAGCGGCGCATAGAGGACAGCTTGATGGAGGCTGAGCCCCAACCGCTGAACGAGATAAAGGGCCACGGCGAGCCATATCAGAATGACGCCGAAGAGGACTGCAACGGTCTGGATCATGCCACACCTCCCAGCAGTTCGGTTCCCCTGATCCCCGCCGAGTAACAAAAGGTAATGGAAGATGAGCGCGCGTCAACCGTCCCCGTGTCAGGCTGTGGACAGCATATGCCGCGGCGCCGTTTGGCGGGCTCGGCAAAAGGCCGGCTGTTATTCGAAACCCTGGTCCGAGGTCGGGACGCACTGCATGACCCAGTTCGCCTGAGAGGCGTTCTTCTGGAACTCGGTCACGGCCGCCATGCAGGCGTCACGGCTATCGAAGGAGTTAGGCATGACCACCAGCCCGCCCTGTGGACTGGCCACAACGAGCCACCAGACGAATGTTGCCGCAGCAGCAGCCATTATTTCCTCCTGAAAACAGATGTTCTCTGATCAGATATTCCGGGGGTCGAATCGACGATGATGGATTATGTCGCACCTTGTACCATTAACAAGGTGCTCGTTGGCCGCCGCGATCCGATCCTGACACCGTACCGGCTTTGCGAACGGTGCGTTCGCCTTTATGACGGTCGGCGATGCAACCTTGGCAGCCATGCTGTCCTATATGCACTGGTACGAAAGACAGGAGACGAATGTGGCATTGAAGCTTCAAACCATCATCGTAAGTACGCGACCCGGACGGATGGGGCCGCCGGTCGGGCGCTGGTTCCATGACTATGCCGCGGCGAATTCCAAATTCGACGCCGAACTTCTCGATCTTGCCGATTTCAACCTGCCGGTGCTGGATGAGCCCGAGCATCCGCGCGCGAAGAAATACGTCCACGAACACACGAAGAAATGGAGCGCGACGATTGAACAGGGCGATGCCTTCGTCTTCGTGACGCCGGAATATAATTACGGCCCGCCGCCCTCCTTCATCAACGCGGTTTCCTATCTGAGCAGCGAGTGGAACTACAAGCCGGCCGGCTTTGTCAGCTATGGCGGCGTATCGGGCGGTCTGCGCGCGCAGCAGATGGAGAAGCAGACGCTGACCACGGTCAAGGTGATGCCGATCCCGGAATCGGTGAGCATCCAGTTCTTCGCCCAGCGGATCAAGGACGGCGTATTCGAGCCGACCGACCTGATGGTCGACGGCGCCAAGGTGATGCTTTCTGAACTCCATCGATGGGCGACCGCACTCAAGACGATGCGCGGCTGAGATATTCTGGCGCGCGACAGGCGCGCACACTCACTAGGCCGGCAGGATGTAGTCCTTGAACCGGCCTTCCCGCACCTCGAACAGCTTGCCGGTTTCGGTCAGCGCAGGGTTCGCCAGCGGCACGATCTTCGCGGCCACTTCGGCGGCGCTGGGTAGCGTCTCCGGATCCTCGCCCGGCATCGCCTGCGCGCGCATGGCGGTGCGCGTGGCGCCGGGATTGGCGGAGTTGACGCGCAGCGGCGTGTTCTTCGTCTCCTCCGCCCAGCAGCGCGCCATGGTCTCCACCGCGGATTTCGAGGCGGCATAGGCGCTCCAGAAGGCGCGCGCCGTATGCGCCACGCCGGAGGAGAGCAGGATGGCGCGGCCGGCGTCGGATTTCCTCAGGAGCGGCTCCATGGACCGGATCAGCCGCCATGTGGCCGTGACGTTGATCGTCATGACTTTCTCGAAAGTCCTCGCCTCGATATGGCCGATCGGCGAGATGACGCCGAGGATGCCGGCATTCGCCACCATGATGTCCAGCTTTCCCCAACGCTCGAAGATCGCGCCGCCCAGCCGGTCGATACCGGCCATGTCGGTGAGATCGAGCGGCACGAGCGTCGCTTGGCCGCCGGCGGCCGTGATCTCGTCGTCCAGTTCTTCGAGCCCGCCGACGGTGCGCGCCACCGCGATGACATGCGCGCCGGCAGCCGCCATCTGCTTCGCGAGTTGATAGCCGATGCCGCGCGATGCGCCGGTAACGAGCGCGATGCGGCCGGAAAGGTCGGGAACTGTCGTCATCGGGAAACCGATCTGCTGGAGCTTGTGTTGCGGCTCCCGATATTACGTTTCAGCGGCAAACGGAACCCGGCGACGGGAGAATGCGGCACCATGTCGGGATCAGCCGGTCTTGCGCGTCCTTTGGGAAGTCGAAACCATTTCCCGAGGAGGGGACGATATGAGAACGATCGCAATCCTGGTCGCCAGGCTGATCTTCGCTGCGGTATTCCTGATGGCCGCTGCGTTCAAATTCGCCGGCATGGCAGAGACGGCGGGCTATATCGCCGCGGCCGGCTTTCCGTTCGCGCTGCCGTTGGCATGGATCGCCGCAATCTTCGAAGTGGCGCTGGTGCTCGCCTTTCTAACCGGCGCGTATTTTTCGGAAGCCGCCCTGCTCGCCGGGGTCTATGTCATCTTCCTCGCCTTTTCCTTCCACGGACCGTCCCACTGGCAGGGAAATCAGAACGAATTCGGCTTCTTCGTCGATCATTTCACCTTCCTGGCCGGGCTGCTCTTCGCGGCCGTGCATGGGCCGGGTAACGTGCTGGCGCTTCACAGGAGTGTTTTCAAAGGGGCGCGCGTGACGGCGTAGGCAGCCTGCTTGATCGGCGGGAGGGGATGCCTATATTGGCGATGCCGGGGACGACCCCGGCATTTTCCATACAGTTCGGGTGAGGACGACCTCATCGCCTTTTGAAGGAGACGAGGATGGCTTGGGCCCTGCTGTTCGCCGCCGGCCTGTTCGAAGTGGGATGGGCGGTCGGCCTGAAATACACGGACGGTTTCACACGGCTTCTGCCGAGTCTGGGTACGGTGCTGTCAATGATCGTCAGCCTTGGCCTGCTCGGCCTCGCGCTGCGCTCCCTGCCGCTCGGCACGGCCTATGCGGTGTGGACCGGCGTCGGCACGGTCGGGACGACGTTGCTCGGTATCGCTCTTTTCGGAGAGCCGGCAACCGCGATGCGGTTGGCCTGTATCACGCTGATCGTCGTGGGGATCGCGGGCCTCAAGTTTCTGGCCGGTTGATCCGCCGCGGTTCTAGCTTCCGGCCGCGAGCAGCGATAGCGTGCGGACATTGTCCGCGCCCTCGTGGTCGGCAAGCCTGGTCGGATATTGCGTGGTGAAGCAGGCGTCGCAGAATTGCGGTACCTCGTTGTTCCGCTGGGCCTCGCCGACGGCCCGGTAGAGGCCGTCGATCGACAGGAAGCCGAGCGAATCCACACGGATGAACTCCGCCATTTCCTCGATCGACATGCGCGAGGCGAGCAGCTTCGACGTTTCCGGCGTGTCGACGCCATAGAAGCAGGACGACCGCGTCGGCGGGGAGGCGATGCGCATATGCACTTCGCGCGCGCCCGCGTCCCGCACCATCTGCACGATCTTCTGGCTGGTGGTGCCGCGCACGATGGAATCGTCCACCAGCACGACGCGCTTACCCTCGAGGATGCGGCGGTTGGCGTTGTGCTTCAGCTTGACGCCCATATGGCGGATGGAATCGGTCGGCTGGATGAAGGTGCGGCCGACATAATGGTTGCGGATGATGCCGAGTTCGAAGGGGAGCGCCGCTTCCTGTGCGAAGCCGATCGCAGCCGGCGTGCCGGAATCAGGCACCGGCACGACGAGATCGGCCTCGACCGGGTTTTCGCGCGCAAGCTCCGCGCCGATACGCTTGCGCACGTCATAGACGTTGCGCCCCTCGACCATCGAGTCAGGCCGGGCGAAATAGACATATTCGAAGATGCAGAAACGCGGCTTCTGCTCCTCGAACGGAAAGCGGCTTTCGATGCCCTTGCCGTCGATGATGATAAGTTCGCCCGGTTTCAGGTCGCGCACGAAACGCGCGCCGATGATATCGAGCGCGCAGGTCTCGGAGGCGAGGATGTAGGAACCATCGAGGTCGCCGAGCACGAGCGGGCGGATGCCCAACGGATCGCGACAGCCGATCAGCTTCTTGGACGATAGCGCGACCAGCGAGAAAGCGCCTTCAAGCTGCCTGACCCCGTCGATGAAACGCGAGATGAAGTCCTTCTCGCGGCTGGTGGCGACGAGATGAAGGATCGTCTCCGTGTCGGAAGTCGATGAAAAGATGGAACCTTGCTTCTGCAGCGTGCGCTGCACCGTCATGGCGTTGGTGATGTTGCCGTTATGCGCCACCGCGAAGCCGCCATCGGCAAGCTCGGCGAAGAGCGGCTGCACGTTGCGCAGGCCGGCGCCGCCGGTCGTGGCGTAGCGTGTATGGCCGATCGCGCGCGTGCCCTTCAGGCGCTCTAGCACCGCCGGCTTCGTGAAGGTGTCGCCGATCAGCCCGATATGGCGCTCGACATGAAACTGCGTGCCGTCATAGGAGACGATGCCGGCCGCTTCCTGGCCACGATGCTGGAGCGCATGCAGGCCGAGCGTCACGATCGCGGCAGCGTCCTGCCGGCCGAAAATGCCGAAGACGCCGCATTCGTCGTGGAAAGCATCGCCCTCCGCGGCCCCGTCTGCGGCCCCATAGGCGGTCATTGCCCGATCATCCATATCCGCCATCTGCATGGCCCTTCAAATGCGCATGGAAGCGCCGGATTGCAAGCCGTCGCGCCCTTGCTCAGCCGTTCGTCTGGCCGCTGTCGGCGGGCGCTGCGTCATTCCCGCCACCGTTGTCGTTGTCCCCGCCGTCATTCTCCGGCGTGGTATTCGGCGAAAGGCGCTTCAGGATCGAGTTCTCCGCATCCGCCGGCAGCATGGCCTCGATCCGGTTTCCGATGTTTTCGAGGAGCGGCCGCGATTTCGCTTCCTTCACCCAGACAGGTGGGTTTTCGCCGACCAGCCAGTTGAAGAACATGAGCGCCACGGCCACCACGAGAATGCCGCGCGCCGCGCCGTAGAGGAAGCCGAGCGTCCGGTCGAGCGCCCCGATGCGGGAATCGATGATGAAATCGGCAAGCTTCATCGTGATCACCGTCACCACGATCAGCGCGATAAAGAAGACGATCGCTGCCGAAGCGCCCATCGCTATCTTTTCATTGTCGATATGCGGCTGAACGTAGGGCAGGATCGCAGGATAGAAGAAATAGGCGGCGGCTGCCGCCGCTATCCACGACGCGACCGACAGGACCTCGCGCGAGAAGCCGCGCACCATGGCCAGCATCGCCGACACCAGTGTGAAGCCCACCAGGATTCCGTCAAGCAACGTAATCGGCATTGCGGCTGTTCCCCACTCTTCTTCTATTCGCCTGGAACGCGCCTCAGGCGCGCTTCCGGTTGCCTTCCATCGCTTGTCCCGGCGATGCGGGCGACGAGATCGACCAGCGAGGCTGGCTGGAATGTCCGGGCCGAAATTTTTCCTGTAAGTTCCTCGCTCGACCGAGGACACACGGCCTGGCCAAAACCGAGCTTTTCGGCCTCCTTGAGACGCTGCTGGGTATGGGCCACCGTCCTTACCGCTCCCGACAGGCTGATTTCGCCGAAATAGACGCATTCCG
>JBDZVC010000146.1:0-9655 GCA_040255475.1 Phyllobacteriaceae bacterium
AGCCGACATAGGCGTAGATGCCCTGCCAGAGAAGCTCGATCGTGCGCTTGGAGCGGTAGGCCGGCAGCACGCAGGAGCGGCCGAGTTCGAGGAAGCGCCTGCCCGGATGACGGGCGATCAGCGCCTCGAGCTCGAATTCCTCGTCGGAATAGAAGCCGCCGGCGGCGATGGCGCTCTCCTGGCGCAAAAGGCGGTAGGTGCCCACGATCTGCTTGGTGGCGGGACCGTGGATCGCCGTGTCTAGGACGAGCAGATGGTCGCAGACCGAATCGAAACGGTCCGAATCACGCCGCTCCACCGCCGTTACCGCGTCGCGGCGGGCGCCGAGTTCGTCGTAGAAGACGCGGAAACGAACCTCCTGTGCGGCAGCGATTTCCTCCGCATCGCGCGCCAGACGGACCTCCAGCCGGCCGATGCGCCCGAGCACGCCGCCGGTCGGCACGTCCTTCCGCTGCGTTGCGGGAAGCGCCCTGCCGGATACGGGGTTGTTCTTACGTTCCAGCATCATCGCCCGCATCGATGGTTCTCCCAATTCGGTCACCAGACCGGCCCCTAGCCGGTCCCTGCAACAGGAGAATGACTGTTTCGTGGCAGTTCCACATCTCGCGGCAAGGATGCCGGAGTTCGGCCTCTCATGCAACGGCTTGTTCGGCCACCGCCTCCGCGAGCACCTTCGGATCGAGCGGCTTCGATACGAAACCGGTGGCACCGTGGGCCAGCACGGCGTGCCGTGTCGTCTCCTGGCCGTCAGCGGAAAGGACCATGATGGGAACGGGCGGCGCGCCGTGTTCTTCCTCATGCTTGCGGATGAGGGCGATAGCGTCGAGGCCGTCCATTACCGGCATGTGCAAATCCATCAGCACCACATCGAAACGCGTGCCGGCCTCGGGATGGATCACCGCATCGACCGCGGCGCGGCCGTTGGTCACGAGCCGGACCCGATGCCCGGCCTTGGAGAGAGCCGCCCGCGCCAGCATGGCATTGATCTCGTTGTCCTCGGCGATCAGGATATTGAGGGCGGTTTCATCGGTTTCCGGCAGGCTGGCGCCCGTCGATTCGGCTTTTTCCGATGTCTTGAGGATCGGATCGACCGATCTGGCGGCGAGCAGTATCCGCAACAGCGTCTCGCCGCGGACAGGACGGGCGAGGAAAGTCGAATAGCCCGCCTGCCGGTATTCCGGCAGATGCCCCCGATCCGACGGAGCGATCAGCGTCACGGCCTCGAAAGAGCCGCCGAAGGTACGGCGAAGCCGTTTCAGGACGCCGCCGTCCGGCTTTTCCAGCGCCGTGTCGACGAGGATCGAATCGAGCTTGATGTCCCGCGCTTGTATCTCGCTCGCCAGCGCAGCGACCCCGTCGGCGACGACCGCCGAGCCGCCGCATGCCTCGACGGTCCGCGCGATCAATTCCGGTTCGACACGATTGGGGGAGAGGATGCCGATGTTGCGGCCCTCCAGCACTTTCGCCCGCACGCCGAGCACCGTTTTGCGCCCGAGCGGAAGCTCGACATGGAACCGGCTTCCCTTGCCGAGATCACTGTCCACGCCGATAAGACCGTTCATCGCCTCGACAATCCGCTTCGAGATGGCAAGGCCGAGACCGGCCCCGCCATGCCGGCGCGTGGAGGTGCCGTCCGCCTGCTCGAACTCGCGGAAGATGCGATCGAGGTCGGCCTTGCGCATGCCGGGGCCAGTGTCGGCCACAGTGAAGCGGATCGAGGACGAAGCCGCTGTCCCGGTGACTTCCACCGCCACCTGCACGCCGCCTTCCTCGGTGAACTTCACCGCGTTGCCAATCAGGTTGAGCAGCACCTGGCGCAGGCGATTCGGATCGGCCGTGATGATCGCCGGAACGTCCGGCGCACAGTAGCAGCCGAGCCCGATCCCCTTCGCATAGGCCTTGGCCGCGAGAAGCTCGCAGACATTCTCGACGATTTCGCGGGGCGATACGGATTGCGGTTCGATGTCGAAACGCCCGGCCTCGATCTTTGAGAAATCCAGCAGATCCTCGATCAGCGCGAGAAGCGCGCTGGCCGAGGTGGAGATGGCGCCGACATAGGTGCGCTGTTCCGGCGACAGACGGGTGTCGGCGAGAAGCTTGGCCATGCCCATGATGCCGTTCATGGGAGTGCGGATCTCGTGGCTTACCGTCGCCAGGAAGCGCGACTTCGCGAGGTTCGCGAATTCGGCGTGCTCGCGAGCGGCCACGGACGCCTTTTCGGCGCGCTTGCGGGCGGTGATATCGCGCGCGATGGCGCGATGCGAGACGGCATCGCTCGCCTTGTCGCGCACGGAAAGCTCGATCCAGGAATACCAGCGCGTTTCGCCACGGGAACGAATGGCGACGTCGGTGGAACTGAGGCACTCGCCTTCGGCAAAGGCGGCATCGGGGACCACGCCGATCTCGATGCCGAGTTCGGAGAGCGTCTTGCCGGAGAGCGCCTTTTGCGGGCAGCCGACAAGATCGGCCAGTACGCGGTTGGCATAGACGATGTGACCGTCGCGATCGCGGTGGACGACGATGTCCCCGAGCGCGTCGATCAGACCGCGGAAGCGCTCCTCGCTCTCCTGCAACTCCCACATGCGGTCGGCAAGCGTCTCGATCTCGGCGCGGTTGACCGCCTCGCCGTCGAGGATGCGTTCGACCTTCGCCGCATCGCTGCGCGTGCGCCAGCCGATCAGGAAGGAAGCGATGCCGACGATCAGGATGGCGACGCTGAGGTAATGAGGGGAGCCGGAGAGATGGGCAAGGCCGGACAGCAGGATGGCGACGAAGGTCATGGCGTAGAGTAGGAAGCCTGGCGCGCTGGAAACGCGTTCGCCAAGCGGGTGCGGCACGGTCGCGGAAACAACATGCGGCGTAGCACGCCCCACGGGGGCCGCCTCTCCACCGCCCGCCGCAAAAGCCGTATTCGAATGAAAAACCGGTTCCGCCATCTCGCCCTGGAAGATAGCGGAACATCGATTAGGGAAGGTTTTTGGCCTTCGCTACAATTTTAGCGAAGCGGCCTCTTATACCATATCGACCACGACGCGGCCGCGCACCTTGCCCTCGACGATATCATGGGCAGCCGGGATGATGCCGTCGAAGCCGATTGTCGTGGAAAGCGCGGCGAGCTTGGTATGATCGAGGTCAGAGGCGATGCGCCGCCAGGCTTCGACGCGGATAGGCTTCGGCGCCATCACCGAATCGATGCCGAGCAGCGATACGCCGCGCAGGATGAACGGCGCCACGCTTGCCGGCAGGTCCATGCCCTGCGCCAGCCCGCAGGCGGAGACTGCGCCGCCATAGGAAGTCATGGAAAGCACATTGGCGAGGGTGTGGCTGCCGACCGCATCGACGCCGCCGGCCCAGCGTTCCTTGCCGAGCGGCTTCGCCGGACCCGACAATTCGTCGCGCGCGATGATTTCGGCCGCGCCGAGGTCGCGCAGATAGCTTTCCTCGGCGGCACGGCCGGTCGAGGCGATGACATGGTAGCCGAGCCGCGAAAGAATGGAGATGGCGACCGAGCCGACGCCACCGGCCGCGCCCGTCACCACCACCGGACCGCGCGAGGGCGTGATGCCGTGGCGTTCGAGCGCCAGGATACAGAGCATGGCCGTATAGCCGGCCGTGCCGACAGCCATCGCCTGATGCGCGGTCAGGCCCCCCGGCAGCGGCACCAGCCAGTCGCCCTTGACGCGTGCGTGGCCGGCATAGGCACCGTAATGCGTCTCGCCGACACCCCAGCCATTAAGAACGACCTTATCGCCCTCCTTCCAGTCCGGATGGCTGGACCGGATCACCGTGCCGGCGAAATCGATGCCCGGGACGAGCGGGAAACGGCGCACGACCGGCGCCTTTCCGGTAATGGCGAGCCCGTCCTTGTAGTTCACGGTGGTCGCCTCGACGGCGACCGTGACATCACCTTCCATGAGGTCTGCGTCAGTGAGTTCGACGGTCGAGACCGACTGTTTCTTCTCCTCGTCGCGCGAGATGAGAATGGCCTTGAAGGTTTCGGACATCTTTTTCTCCGTTTTCAGAACCGCTTGAACTGTCGCCTCGCTTCCGTCAACGCCCGGAAGGCGGTTCAGGCTCCCTCGTACCATCGCCGCGGCGCCAGTCGACCAGTTCCTGCAGGAGTACTAGGCCGGCGCCGACGGTGATGAACGCATCGGCGAGATTGAAGATCGCGAAAGACCAGACCGGCGTGTGGAACAGGATATAGTCGATCACATAGCCGAAGGTCGCTCGGTCGATGAGATTGCCGATCGCGCCGCCCACGACCAGCGCGAAGCCGGCCCGGGCCAGCACCTGCCGTTCTGTCGTGCGCGCGGCAAGCGCCAGCACGACCGCGATCACCGCAAGCGCCACCAGTATCAGGCCGACATCGCCGAAATCCGCCAGGAGCGAAAAGGCTATGCCGGTGTTGCGCGCGTGGTAAAGCGCCAGGAAGGGCAGGAGATCGATCTGCTCGTGCAGCGCCATGCCGTTCTCGATAAGGCGCTTGATCCATTGGTCGATGCCGATGGCGACGATCACGATCGCAAGATAGGGCAGGATGGAGCGCAGTTTCACTTGGCCGGTTCCGAATCGATCCTGAGGGCGTTGCGGCGGATTTCGAAGAGCATGACGCCGGTGGCCACCGCAAGATTGAGCGAATCGGCACGGCCGGCCTGCGGGATGCGCAGGAGCCGGTCGCACGCGGCGGCGAGATCGTCCGGCAGACCCTGCTGCTCGTTGCCCATGAGAAGCAGTACCGGGCGGCTGGAGAAATCGATCGAACGATAGTCGACCGCCCCCTTCAGATGCGTTCCGGCGACGAGACCGGGAAAATCCCTCCGCCAGCCGAGAAAGGCCTCGACGGAAGCCCGGGCGACAGGCACCGAAAAGATCGACCCCATGGTGGCGCGCACGGTCTCCAGCGAGAAAGGGTCCGTGCAGTCGCCGACCAGGATGACGCCCTTCGCGCCGGCCGCATCGACGGTGCGGATGATGGTGCCGAGATTACCGGGGTCGCGGACGCGGTCGAGCGCTACCCAGACTTCCTCGCCCGAAGGTCCGATCGAGGCAAGCGGCACGAATTTCTGGGCGAAGACACCGACCACCATCTGCGGATTGTCGCGCCGCGTGATGGCGCCGAGCACCTTCTCGCTGACTTCGAGCACGGTTCCGCCGGCGGCAACGGTGCGGGCCGCCGCTTTCTCGACCGCGGGATTGCCGAGGCCCGCCTTGGCGAAGACCAGCGTACGGATAGACCAGCCCTGGTCGAGCGCGTCGATGACGAGTTTCAGCCCCTCCGCGATGAAGGCACTCTCGCGGTCGCGGAACTTCTTCAGCGCCAGCGCGCGGATATCCTTGACCAGAGGGTTGGAAAGGCTGGTGACTTCCTTCACGCGCCCGACCGCGCGGTGCTGCTCGCTCATGCGTGGTTCCTCTTGCGCATGACCTTGCCCGCAAACCGGGTGCCACCTTGCGGGATCATTCGGCCACCCAGCGCGAGAAGAGCGAGGTGGAAAGCGCGCGGCCGGCGGATTTCTCGCGGATCACCAGTTCGCCCGATTCGACGCGTCCGCCCATGCCGGCGAAACCGTCGCGCATCAGCGCGTGGATGGCGAAGAAGGAGGCGCGGATAGAATAGGCCGTGAGCACGACCGCCAGCGGTTTCGGAGTGAGGATCGAGCGGCAGATATCGACGAGCGCCGGCAGGTCGTCGAAAAGTTGCCAGACCTCCCCTTTGGGCCCGCGCCCATAGGCCGGAGGATCGAGCAGGACGATGTCGTAGCGGCTGCCGCGGCGCTCTTCGCGCTCGGCGAATTTCATCGCGTCCTCGCAGATCCAGCGGATCGGCTTGTCGCCGAGCTGGGCGGTCTCCTGATTCTCGCGCGCCCAGCCTATCGCCTTCCTGGAGGCATCGACATGGGTGACTTCGGCGCCGGCGCGCGCCGCGACCAGCGAGGCGAGGCCGGTGTAGCCGAAGAGGTTCAGCACCCTTACCGGCCTGCCGGCGGCGCGGATCAACCCTTCAATGTGGTCCCAGTGCGAGGCCTGTTCGGGAAAGACGCCGACATGGCGAAAGGAGGTGAAGCGGCCGAGATAGTCGATCCCGTCATGGCGCATCGACCATGTCTCGCCGAGCGGCGTCTTCGGGAAGCGCCAGCGGCCCATGCCCTCCTCGTCGGTGTTGCCGGTGAAGACGGCGTCGGCACGCTGCCATTCACGGTCGGGCAGCGCCTTTTGCCAGATCGCCTGCCCTTCGGGACGCACGATGCGGTAAGGGCCGTATTGCTCCAATTTCTCGCCGCCGCCGGAATCGAGCAGCGCGTAGTCCTCATTGGGCTCGACTTCGAGAATGAGCGGCAGGTTCTCCCCCGGCAACGCCCCTTCGCGCCGGGCCAGCGGACGCGACCCCGCCTCGCGCGTTTTCAAAGCCGTGGCAGGGCGGGAAGGCTCGGAGCGATTATCGCCGCGTCTGTCGCGCGAAGGTTTCAATTGCAGGCGTCTCCGGCAGTTCCGGGCCGCTTCTGCCACAGCCACCGACGGTCCGCAACCAAAGGCGTGCAAGCCGGCCTGTACGGTGAAGAACCGTCGGGATAAGACAGGCCGCGCGGGAAATCAGCCTATGTCGCGTTCGGAACGCCTACTCAACCTTCTTCAATCCCTGCGGCGGCATCGGCGGCCGGTGAGCGGACGTACCTTGGCCGACGAACTCGGCGTGAGCCTTCGCACGTTCTACCGCGACATCGCAACGCTGCAGGCACAGGGCGCCAACATCGAGGGCGAGGCCGGCCTCGGCTATGTGCTCAGGGATGGGTACTTCCTGCCGCCTCTGATGTTCGGCGACAACGAACTCGATGCGATCATCCTCGGCCTGCGTTTCGTCATGCAACGGGGCGACAATGAACTGGCGCAGGCGGCTGAGGACGTTCTGGGCAAGATCGAAGCCGTTCTGCCGCCCGGGCTGGAAGACGCCGCGGCGACCAGCGGGTTGCTCGCCGGACCGGGAGGTTCTGGAAAATCCGGCCATCTCGCGGCGATCCGCGAGGCCATTCGACGCGAAGAGAAGCTCCAGATCTCCTATTCGGACAAAAAGAGCCGATCGACCGAACGCATCGTCTGGCCGATTGCCGTCGGCTTCTTCGACGCGGCCGAAATGCTGGCCGCATGGTGCGAGACGCGCCATGATTTCCGCCATTTCCGGCTCGACCGCATCGCCGACATAACGCCGGTTCACGAGCGGATGCCGCGGCGGCACGCTATCCTCCTGGCGGAATGGCGCCTGTCGCAGAATCTGGCCGACATGCTCTGACGGCTGCTGCCGGAAACTGACACTGCCGGCGGGCATGATGCCTCCATCGCAAACCATGGAGGAAGCCATGTATCCCAATTTCGTTCTTCTTTATGTCGACAGCCCGGCCGCCAGCGCCGCCTTCTACGGCGACCTGCTCGGTCAGGAGCCGATAGAGACATCGCCGACCTTCGCTCTGTTCGCACTGCCGAACGGCCTGATGTTCGGCCTCTGGTCGCGCCATACGGTCGAACCGAAGGCGACGGCAAGCGGTGGAGGCGGCGAACTGGCTTTTGCTGTAGAGAGCCGCGAGGCGGTCAAATCCGCCTACGGTGCCTGGCAGGAAAAAGACCTCGAAATCCTGCAGGAGCCCTGCGACATGGATTTCGGCCACACTTTTGTCGCGCTCGACCCGGACGGGCATCGGCTG
Organism: Phyllobacteriaceae bacterium; assembly: GCA_040255475.1. Classification (GTDB taxonomy): domain Bacteria; phylum Pseudomonadota; class Alphaproteobacteria; order Rhizobiales; family Rhizobiaceae; genus Mesorhizobium_L. The sequence continues at coordinate 7,698 of JBDZVC010000146.1, forward strand.
CGCGTGTTCTTTCCCGTCGAGGAGGATAGGCCATGACCGCGTACTGGATCGGCGTCGCTTCCGCCGAACACGCGCGGCGCGGGCGCGCCGAGGGTTTCATGCAACTCGGCCACGGCAAGGAAGAGCCGCTCCGACGCCTTCGGCCCGGCGACGGCATCGTCTACTATTCGCCGACGACCACCTTCGGCGTGAAGGACGGGTTACAGTCCTTCACCGTGATCGGCACCGTGGCGGAAGCTGGTCCGTATCGCGCCGAGATGGGAGATAGGTTCCGGCCGTTCCGCCGGAATGTGCGCTGGGCCGGGGCGTGGGAAACGCCGATCAAGCCGCTGCTCGGCGGGCTCCAATTCGCAGCAGGTGCGGCCAATTGGGGTCGAAAGCTCCGCTTTGGGCTGCTTTCGATCAGCGAGGAGGATTTCCGGCTGATCGCGAAGGCGATGCAGGCGAAGACCGATCCGCCGATGGCTCCCGGTGGATCGACAGAAGGCCGCAGGTCAGGACGATGAAGCCTGCGAACTTCCAGGCGGCGACCGCCATGTGGCCCGTTTCCCAGCGGTCGCGGACGGCAGCGAAATCCGCAGGAACGGGCCCTTCCGTCCAGGTCGCCAGCACGGCATTCGCCGGCGCCACCCATGCGAACCATGTCGCAAGCGCCGCTGCGTAGAGCACGGTTGCTGCGAGCGCATAGTGGAAGGATCGCCGTTGCCGCCGCAACAGCCAGGTGAGGACGGCGAGGACGATGATGACGCCGACATCGAGCGGTGCGCCGACAATGGCGAAAAATTCGAACTGCCGATTGAAGACGGTCGTCTCGCGCCAGAGTTCCGGCGGCCAGACGGTCAGGCGAGGAGCGGCTTCCAGCACATGCGCGAAGGAAGGCCCGAGGCTGAGCGCCGCGACGACAGCGGCGAGCAGCGACCACAGGAACAGTCCGCGACGCATCTCCATCGGCCGGCTCAACGTCTCACGAAAAGGAACGGTTCCGATCCTCCAGCGCGGCAAAAGCGGTCCATGCCGGAATTCTCGGCCCTGAGCGCGGATTCGGTCAGTTCGCCTGCTCCGGGAGCGCGCGGTGAGGTGTCGACGGCATCGGCGGCTTGGCGCGCGTCGCCTCCTCGCGGAGCGCCCGCGCCTCATCGGCATGCCTGCGGGCACGCTTGCGATAGCGCCCCTGGCGCAGCCAGGTTGCAGCACTGCCGATCAGGACCCCGATAAGCAGCGCGAGGAAAAGATAGACGAAAAGCGGCAGCGAAAGCGTGAGGCCTGGATTGCCCGGGTTGAACGGGTCGAGCGTGAACGGCACGAAGCCGCGATTGGCCACGGCAAGCGCAATCAGCACGATCGCCACCGGAACAATTACGATTATGGTTACTATCCGCTTAATCATCCGCCGCCCAACAGGGTCAGAACCCGGCCCGAACGGCCTGCTTCGCGGCAGCGGTCCGGTTCGCGGGAGTTTCTACGCCTCGCTCCGCTACTTCTAACGCCGGCCTTTCGGATGGGAAAGGCCGGTTATGACGCATCATGAAGGCCGACGGAAACCCCTACTGGTTGTTCAACCGTTCGCGTAATTCCTTGCCGGTCTTGAAGAAGGGAACCCATTTCTCCTCGACCTCGACCGATTCGCCAGTGCGCGGATTGCGACCGGTCCGAGCCGGCCGGTTCTTGACGGAGAAAGCGCCAAAACCGCGCAATTCCACACGGTTGCCCTCGGCCAGCGCGTGCGTGATCTCCTCGAAAATGGCGTTCACTATGTTCTCGACGTCCCGCAGGAAAAGATGCGGGTTGCGATTGGCGATGGTCTGCACGAGTTCGGATTTGATCATGGATTTGCGTCCCCGGGCATGCTTGGTCAGACTTCGACGGAATCGAATTCTGCTTGCTTTTCAATTGCTCAAGCTATGCCGTCAAGGGTGCCAGACCGACAGGAGACCGTCAAGGAAGATGCGGTCGGCGCC
>JBDZVC010000147.1:0-9636 GCA_040255475.1 Phyllobacteriaceae bacterium
TGAGAGTAAACTGGAATCCTTATGGCGCTCGTAGAGCCAACCCGCAGCGATGAAGTGCAGCTTTCGGAAGCCATGCCGGGAGATTACCTGGAGCTTCTGAAGCCGCGCGTTATGTCGCTGGTCGTGTTCACCGCCTTCGTCGGCATGGTTGCGGCGCCCGTCCTGCCGCACCCTTTCCTGGCGGTTGTGGCGATCGCGGCGATCGCGGCGGGCGCGGGCGCGTCCGGCGCGCTCAATATGTGGTACGACGCCGATATCGACGCGGTGATGTCGCGCACCGCCTCCCGGCCGATCCCGGCAGGCCGCGTCAGGCCAGGCGAGGCGCTTTCCTTCGGTCTGGTCCTGTCGATCCTTTCGGTGATGACGCTCGGTGTGCTGACCAACTGGCTGGCCGCTGCGTTGCTCGCCTTCACCATCTTTTTCTATGCCGTGATCTATACGATGTGGCTGAAGCGCTCCACGCCCCAGAACATCGTCATCGGCGGCGCGGCCGGAGCGTTCCCGCCGATCATCGGTTGGGCGGCTGCGACCGGGATGGTCAGCGTAGAGAGCATCATCCTGTTTCTCATCATCTTCCTGTGGACGCCGCCGCATTTCTGGGCGCTGGCGCTGTTCAAGTCGGGCGACTATGAGCGCGCCGGCATTCCGATGATGCCGAACGTCGCCGGCGAAGCCTCGACGCGCCGGCAGATATTCGTCTATTCACTCCTCATCGCGCCGGTCGGCGTCCTTCCGTGGGCGCTCGGCTATGCCAGCTTCGGCTACGGGTTGGTCTCGGCCGCGCTCGGTGCCGGTTTTGTGTGGTACGCCTGGAAGGTGCTGGTCATGCCGGACGAAGACCGGAAGATGAAGCCCGCCAAGGCTCTGTTCGGCTATTCGCTCCTTTACCTTTTCGGGATTTTTGCGGCGTTCCTTGCCGATGTTCTTATCGGCCGCGCTTTTGGGTTGGCCGGGATATGAGCGTCGCGATGGAAGATGACCGGGTGACGCTGACGGAAGCGCAGAAGAAGGCGCGGCGCAATCGCTCGATTGCTATCGGGCTGGGGCTCGCTGCCCTTGTGGTGATCTTTTATATCGCCACGATTATCAAGTTCGTTCACCACACGATGTGAATGCCATGACAGAGAGCATCGACAATACCAGCGCGACGAAAGGGAGCCGGATCAACCTTACCGTGGCCGGCGTCTGCGCCGCCGTCGTCGCCGGCATGGTCGGGCTGTCCTTCGCGGCCGTGCCGCTTTACCGCGCCTTCTGCCAGGCCACCGGCTATGGCGGGACGACACAGCGCTCCGCGGAGGGCGCCTCCAAGGTGCTCGACCAGACCGTGGCCGTCAGGTTCGACGCCAACACGTCGAACATCCCATGGTCGTTCAAGCCCGAGCAGTGGCAGGTCAACGTGAAGATCGGCGAGACAAAGCAGATATTGTACGTCGCGCAGAATCTTTCGAACCACACGATACGCGGGCGCGCCAGTTTCAACGTGACTCCGGAATTCGCCGGTGCCTATTTCTACAAAATCCAGTGTTTCTGCTTCAACGACACCACGCTGAAGCCGGGCGAGAGGCTGGAGATGCCCGTCGTCTTCTACGTCGATCCCGCTATCGTCAAGACGGAAGAGGCCAAGGGGCTGAAGACGATCACCCTATCCTATACGATGTTCCAAGTGCCGGGAGACAAGGTCTCGGCCGTGGAAACAGAACCCAAGACGGTTGCGAAGAACTAATTCGGGGACACCCATAAAGCGCAGGGACTGATATGGCAGACACGCACGCAAAACATCACGACTACCATCTGGTTAAGCCCAGTCCCAATCCGTTCATCGGGTCCATCGGCGCCTTCATCATGGCGATCGGCGGCGTTGCGTGGATGCGCTATATGGAAGGGAACACGTTTCCCTTCTTCGGCTATGATCTCGCTCAGACGCATTTCTGGCTCTTCGCCATCGGCGTCCTGATCGTGCTTTACGTCATGTTCTCCTGGTGGTCGGATACGATCAAGGAGGCGCATGAGGGGTATCACACGCCGGTCGTGTCGCTTCACCTGCGCTACGGCATGATCATGTTCATCGCCTCGGAGGTGATGTTCTTCGTGGCGTGGTTCTGGGCCTTTTTCGACGCCAGCCTGTTCCCGGGCGATGCCGAGCAGGTGGCCCGTGCCGCCTTCACCGGCGGAGTGTGGCCGCCCAAGGGAATGGAGGTCCTCGATCCTTTCCATCTGCCGCTTTACAACACGATCATCCTGCTCCTGTCGGGCACGACGGTGACCTGGGCCCACCATTCGCTCATCAACAACGATCGCAAGGGCCTGATCTGGGGCCTCGTGCTGACGGTGGCGCTCGGCGTTCTGTTCACCTCCTGTCAGGCTTACGAGTACATACACGCCCCGTTCGCCTTCAAGAATTCCATCTATGGCGCGACTTTCTTCATGGCGACGGGTTTCCACGGCTTCCACGTCATCATCGGCACGATCTTCCTGTTCGTGTGCCTGTTGCGTGCAATCGGCGGCGACTTCACGCCGAAGCAGCATTTCGGCTTCGAGGCGGCCGCCTGGTACTGGCATTTTGTCGACGTTGTGTGGCTCTTCCTCTTCACTTGCATCTATGTTTGGGCCTCGCATGGCGCGATAATCGCGGTGGAGTGACGATTCGCGTCGACGCTCCAATATCTCAGGCGGTGTTTGCGGGCGGCTTTGGCGACAAGGTCGCCCGCATTCATTCCAGTCATGGTAGTGTGATGCGCCGATTACCAGGTAAGGGCTGATGGAAGAAGACAAGGCACTATGGGCGCCGGTGGAGCCGATCAAGGCCGGCCTGCAGGGACGTTGTCCTCGATGCGGCGAGGGCAAACTGTTCTCCGGCTTCCTGTCGGTTGGCAGCCATTGCTCGAATTGCGGGCTCGATTATTCCTTCGCCGATGCCGGTGACGGCCCGGCGGTCTTCGTCATTCTCATCATAGGTTTCATCGTCGTCGGCTCGGCGCTCTGGATGGAGGTGACGCTCGCTCCGCCGCTCTGGGTGCATTTCATCCTGTGGATTCCGTTGGCGATCGTCCTTTCGCTGGCGGCTCTGCGCCTCCTGAAGGGGGTCCTCATCACGCTGCAATACGCCAACAAGGCGGCTCCCGGCGAGATCGACAGGGGATGACGATGCCTTCCGTCGAAGCGCGGGCGGAGCGCAAGCCGTTCCCCTATGTCGCGGCCTTCTTCGCCGTGCTCGCCTTCGCCGCCCTGATTGCGCTCGGGACATGGCAGGTGGAGCGCCTGCACTGGAAGGAAGGGCTGCTGGCCATGATCGACCAGCGCATCCATTCCGCCCCGCGGCCGCTCGGAGAAATCGAGCGCCTGTTCGCCGAAAAACATGACGTCGAGTATTGGCCGATCACCGCGACGGGGACATTCCTCCATAGTGGCGAGCGCCACTTCCTGGCGACGTGGAAGGGCGATTCCGGCTTCAATGTCTATACGCCTCTGAAGCTCGATGACGGCCGCTATATTTTCGTCAACCGGGGCTTCGTACCCTATGCCCGCAAGGACCCGTCGACCCGTCCGCAAGGCGAGGTCACGGGCGAAGTCACGGTGACGGGGCTGGCCCGCAATCCGCTCGCCGGAAAACCCTCCTTCATCGTGCCCGACAACGACCTCAAGAAGAATGTCTTCTACTGGAAGGATCTGTCGGCCATGGCGGCAACCGCCGGCCTGCCCAAGGGCGCCACGGTAATGCCCTTCTTCATCGATGCCGGCGCAGCGCCCAATCCGGGCGGCCTGCCTGTCGGCGGCGTCACCGTGATCGACCTGCCCAACAACCATTTCCAGTATGCGCTGACATGGTACGGGTTGGCGCTCGTCCTGCTTGCGGTGGTCGCGACACGGCTCTGGAACCGCCAGCATGCCACCGACGAAGAGGGCGGCTCTTGACACCCCGACGGGGCCGAATGCATGTCGGCACCGGCTAGAGCGTGTCGCGATCTTTCGCTCCCGCGCTTTAGCTTCTTGGTTTTTCGCATGTCTCTATCCGAAGCCGGATCCAGCCTTCGGGAGGCATGCTTTAGGAGATTGCTTTGCCCGCCAGTGCCCGCAAACCGTTGACGATCAGGCTGTGCGGTCCGCGCGGCTTCTGTGCCGGTGTGGACCGCGCGATCCAGATCGTGGTGTTGGCGCTGAAGAAGCACGGCGCACCAGTCTATGTCCGCCACGAGATCGTCCACAACCGCTATGTCGTGGAGGGCTTGCAGGCGAAAGGCGCCGTTTTCATCGAGGAACTCGATGAGATACCGCCCGATCATCGTGACCGGCCGGTCGTGTTCTCCGCCCACGGCGTGCCGAAATCCGTGCCCGCCGACGCCGAAGCGCGCAATCTCTTCTACCTGGACGCCACCTGTCCGCTCGTCTCGAAGGTGCACAAGCAGGCGATGCGTCACCATCGCCTGGGCCGCCACGTATTGCTTGTCGGCCATGCCGGACATCCGGAGGTCATCGGCACGATGGGGCAATTGCCGGAAGGTGCGGTAACGCTGGTCGAGACGGAGGAAGAGGCGCGCACCTTCCAACTCACCTCCGACGCACCGCTCGGTTTCGTAACGCAGACTACGCTCTCGGTCGAGGACACGGCCGGTATCCTGCGTGCGCTTGCGGAACGCTTCCCCGACATACAGGCGCCGGCCGCCGAATCGATCTGTTACGCGACCACGAACCGTCAGGAAGCGGTGAAGGCCGCCGCCGCGGACGCCGATCTTTTCCTGATCGTCGGCGCGCCGAATTCCTCCAATTCGCGTCGTCTGGTCGAGGTCGCGGAAAGGGCGGGTGCCCGGCGTTCGCTGCTTGTCCAGCGCGCCGCCGAGATCCCGTGGGAGGCTATCGGCGATATCCGGGTACTGGGGCTTTCCGCCGGCGCGTCGGCACCGGAGATCATCGTCGATGAGATCATCGCGGCCTTTGCGGAACATTTCGATGTGACGGTGGAACTCGCCGAAACCGCGATAGAGACGGAAGATTTCCCGGTTATGCGCGTGCTTCGCGACGTCGAACTGACGGCGGCCGACATGGCCTTTGTCAACGGAGGCGCCTGAGCGGCATGGCGGTCTATACGGATGTCTCGGAAGCCGAACTCGGTGCCTTCCTGAAGAACTATTCGATCGGCGAACTCCTTTCCTACAAGGGCATCGCCGAGGGTGTGGAGAATTCGAATTTCCTGCTCCATGCGGGTTCTGGCTCGTTCATCCTCACCCTTTACGAAAGGCGCGTGGAGCGCGCCGACCTCCCTTTCTTCCTTGGGCTGATGCAGCATCTGGCGGCAAGGGGCATCGATTGTCCTGTTCCGGTCCAGCGGAAGGATGGAACGATGATCGGCGAGCTAGCTGGCCGCCCGGCCGCGCTCGTCACCTTCCTCGAAGGCATGTGGATGCGCCGGCCGACCGTCGAGCATTGCCGGCAGGTCGGCGCGGCGCTGGCCGGTTTGCACCTTGCCGGTCAGGATTTCGCGTTGACGCGGCGGAATGCGCTTGGCCTTGATGGCTGGCGGCCGCTCTGGAACCTGTCGCGGGAGCGAGCTGACGAGGTGGAGCCCGGCCTGGAGGCCGAGGTGGAAGCCGATCTCGCCCGGCTTGAGGCAGGTTGGCCGTCCGGCCTGTCCGCCGGCGTGATCCATGCCGACCTTTTCCCCGACAATGTGTTCTTCCTCGGCGAGAAGCTTTCCGGCCTGATCGACTTCTATTTCGCCTGCACCGACCTTCTCGCCTATGATTTGGCGGTCTGCCTCAACGCCTGGTGCTTCGAGCGCGACCATTCCTTCAACCTCACCAAGGGCGCGGCTCTGCTCGGCGCCTATGTCGATGTGCGGCCGCTGCAGGAGGCGGAGGCCGCGGCGCTGCCCATCCTCGCTCACGGCGCTGCGCTGCGCTTCATGCTGACACGCCTCTACGACTGGCTGAACGTGCCCGACGGGTCCTTCGTCAAGAAGAAGGATCCGCTCGAATATGCCCGCCGCATGCGCTTCCATCGGGCGATCCGCTCCGCGGTCGAATACGGGCTTCCGGCATGAAGGAAGTCGAGATTTTCACCGATGGCGCCTGCTCGGGCAATCCCGGCCCAGGTGGCTGGGGCGCGGTTCTGCGTTTCAACGGCCATGTGAAGGAGCTTTCGGGCGGCGAGGCGCTGACCACCAACAACCGCATGGAATTGACGGCGGCGATCGAGGCGCTAGCGGCGCTGAAGGAGCCTTGTCGCGTCGAACTCTATACCGACAGCAATTATTTGCGCGACGGCATACGTGGCTGGATCGCCGGCTGGAAGAAGAACGGCTGGAAGACAGCGGCGAAAAAGCCGGTCAAGAATGCTGAGCTATGGCAGGCGCTCGACGCGGCGCGGACACGGCATGACGTGCGCTGGCATTGGGTGAAGGGCCATGCCGGCCATCCGGAAAACGAGCGCGCTGACGAATTGGCGCGCGAGGGGATGAAGCCGTTCAAGCCGAAGAGAAAGAAGCCGAAGCCCGTGGCACCGGCTGGGCAGAAGTAGTTCCGATCCATCTTATATTCTACGTTCGCCCCTTGGTGACGGCAGCGTCGACCGTCCGCACGGGTTGCTCCGGCTCGGATTCGGGCGGAAGCGAGAACTCGATCAGCACCGGCGCATGGTCGGAGCCGACATCCTTCAGGATGCGGGCGGAACGCACGACGATGCCGCCCTTGACCATGACGTGGTCGATTTCCAGCCCGAGCCATGGGCGTAGCCATTTCGGCGCTCTGCGGTCGAACCACGTTGCCCCGATGGGGCCGATGATATCGAGGCCTCCGGCCTTCGCCATCTCCGTGACGGCGGCGCTCCAGGAAACGGCGTTGAAGTCCCCCGCTACAAGCGCCGGGCTGCGGATCATCGACATCGGAGCCTCGAACCGCCTGATCTGCCACCATTGATCGGAGGGCCATGGCCAGCCGAGATGCAGTGCCACTACATGGACCTGCCGTCCATTCAGATTGACGGCGGCGGTGGCGAAGGTCCCGCGCTCGAAGCAGCGTTCGCCGCTCATCGGGCGCGGGGAGAGGATCGCGCCGCCGCCGATCTCGATGTCCGTGGCACAGATCAGCGGGTCGGGGTAGGCGGCCTTGATCAGCTTCAGCTTTTCCGCCCACATCGGCGAGACTTCGGCGAGCGTCACGATGTCGGGGTGTGTCATCCCGATCAGCGACAGCACTTTTTCGGGCGTGGGGTTGTCGTAGCGCAGATTGAGATGCAGCAGGCGATAGACCGCCTCCGTTCGATACGCCGCCTGCAAGGTAACTCGCTTTGGCCCCGAAAAAGGGGCACCGGCTATGCCTTGCGTCGTCACCAGCGCCGCTGCCGCCATGATGAGCGAAACGACGCCGATGCTCCACGCCCGCGAGGCGAGCGCGAACAGGCCCGCGAGCGCTAGCAGGATCGCGAGGTGCCAGCGGAAATGCGCGAAGAGGTCGAGCGAATGGTGCAGCCCGCCGAAGAAGCCGAACACCAGCGGAGTGTAGAAGGCGGCGCACAGAGCACTTGCCCAGACGGCGCGCCTCTGCCGCCGGAGATCGGTCGATGCCTTCGCCATTCCTATTGAAAGGCCGTCTCGGAGAAGCTTCGAAGCTTGCGCGAATGCAGCCGTTCGAGCGGCATATTGGCCAGCTTCTCAAGCGTGCGCATGCCGATCGTCAGATGCTGTGCGACTTGCCGCTTGTAGAAATCGGTGGCCATGCCGGGAAGCTTGAGTTCGCCGTGCAGCGGCTTGTCGGAAACGCACAGAAGCGTACCGTAGGGTACGCGGAAGCGGAATCCGTTGGCCGCGATCGTTGCCGATTCCATGTCGAGCGCGATAGCCCTCGACTGCGACAGGCGCTGGACCGGCCCGCGCTGGTCGCGCAGTTCCCAGTTGCGGTTGTCGATGGTCGCGACCGTTCCGGTCCGCATGATCTTCTTCAGATCGTAGCCGGAAAGGCCGGTCACCTCGGCAACGGCCTCCTCTATCGCCACCTGCACTTCGGCGAGCGGCGGCACCGGCACCCATACCGGCAGGTCGTCGTCCAGCACGTGGTCCTCGCGCACATAGGCATGCGCCAGTACGTAATCGCCGAGCGCCTGGGTGTTCCTGAGGCCGGCGCAATGGCCGAGCATCAGCCATGCATGCGGTCGAAGCACCGCGATATGGTCGGTGATCGTCTTGGCGTTGGATGGGCCGATGCCGATATTGACCATGGTGATGCCGCCATGGTCGGGCTTTACCAGGTGATAGGCCGGCATCTGGGGCAGGCGAACGGATGCCTGTGCCTGTGTCGCTTCGCCGGCCCGCGTGACGATATTGCCCGGCTCCACGAAGGCGCTATAGCCGCCACCGCTCTTCGCCATCAGATTGCGGGCTAGCGCGCAGAACTCGTCGACGTAGAACTGGTAGTTCGTGAACAGCACGAAGTTCTGGAAATGGTTCGGCGTCGTCGCCGTATAGTGCGACAGCCGGTGTAGCGAATAGTCGATGCGCTGTGCCGTGAAGGGCGCAAGCGGCATGGGCTCGCCCCGCAACGTCTCGAAGGTCCCGTTGGCGATATGGTCGTCCGTGCCGTCGAGGTCCGGTACGTCGAACATGTCGCGCAGCGGTCGATTGATGCGCTCGGCCGCCGAAGCTTCGACATAGCTGCCTTCGAGGAAGGCGAAATGGAGCGGGATCGGCGTTTCGGACTCTCGGACAATGACCGGGATGCCGTGGTTGCGGATGACGAGCCGGAGCTGCTCGGCAAGATAGGTCTCGAACAGATCTGGCCGCGTGATGGTGGTGGCGTAGCGGCCGGGCGTCGGCATATGGCCATAGGCGAGACGGGAATCGATCTGCGCGAACGAGGAGGTCGCGACCGCCACCTCCGGATAGAAGGCCCGGTAGCGCCGACGCGAGTCCGGAGCATCGGCAAGCCCGACGAAGGCATCGCGCAGGAACGCGGTATTGCGGTCGTAAAGCGCCTTGAGCGCCTCGACCGCTTTCTCCGGGTCGGTGAAGTTTTCCGCCGCGACCGGCTCAGGTGTGATGATGGTCTCGACCGGCGGGGAATAGGGATTGTTGTCCATGCCCTATTATAGAGATGGCCTCCGCCGTTTTCGAGAGGCGTCGGCGAACTCCGAGGCCATACCTTACAGCCAGGCCAGTCCGCCGGCCGCGGTCCGGCAGCCATTCGTATAGGCGGTGCAGGATGCGGGCATGTTGCCGCGCCACTCTGCCGGGCTTTCGGAGGATTGGGCGACGATGCGGGCGAAGCCCATGGCAAAAAGCATGGTCAGCAGGCAGACGATGGTGAAGCGGCGTGCGAGCATTGGTTCCAGTCCCCATGACAATGGAGACAATTTTAGAGAATGCCCCTGAACCCGTACTGAGATTGTCGTTCATTCGCCATTCAAATACCTTAACAAGAGGGTTAATTTCCGCCCCTCCACGCGTATGCAGGCGTTCCCCTCCGACTGCGCCGAATGACCCTGGCAGGCGTCCTTTCCTCGCAATTCTCCTCGAACGTCTGTTTTTCGTGGTGAACAAAGCCTTGCCTGCCGTGGCCTGAATTTTCATCGAATTTTCCGCGAAACCCCGGAGTGCCGGGAACCGTATCCTTAATGAAATCCAAGGTTTACCGATTGTTTGAACTTTGTTTT
>JBDZVC010000148.1:0-9618 GCA_040255475.1 Phyllobacteriaceae bacterium
TTGATCTTCAGGAGCAGGTCGAGCTTTTCCGCATAGAGCTCGTCATAGTCGTTGAGGCTGTGGCCGAAGAGCGGAAAGGATTCAGTCGAGGAGCCACGGCCGGCGACAATCTCCGCGCGGCCGTTGGACAGCGCGTCGAGCGTGGCGAACTGCTGGTAGACGCGGACGGGATCGTCGGTGCTGAGCACCGTTACCGCGCTGCCGAGCCTGATCGTCCGGGTCGTGGAGGCGGCCGCGCCCAGAACGACGGTCGCGGCGGAAGCCGGCATTTCGCGGGTGTGGTGCTCGCCGATGCCGAAAAAGTCGAGCCCGACCTGATCGGCCAACTGGATCGCCTCCAGCAGGTTGCGCATGGCGTCGGCCGTTGAGCCGAGCTTGCCGGTCGCTGCATCCTTCTGCACGTCGCCGAAGCTATAGATGCCGAGTTCCATTACTCTCTCCTTCACCACTATCTATCAGTGACGCCGGCGATCGCTTGCTCGTGCTACTAATAGTAGGTATATTTCTGTAACCTGGCCTAATATCGGAACTTGGTTTCGTGACGCAAGGAGGCACATCGATGTTACCTGAACCCGCCGCCCTCCTGGACACATGTCGCCCCGTGCGCCGGATCCTGGCCCGGGTCGGCGACAAGTGGAGCGTGCTGATCGTCATGGCCCTGTGCGACGGTCCGCGCCGCTTCAACGAGGTCAAGCGCGCCATCGGCACCATCTCGCAGCGCATGCTCACCCTGACACTTAGGAGCATGGAACGCGACGGGCTGGTCAGGCGCACCGTGCTCCCCACAAAGCCGCCGCGCGTCGACTACGAGTTGACCGAACTCGGTCATTCGCTGCGCGGGCCGATCGAGCGGCTCGGCAAATGGGCGATCGACAATGAGGCCGAGATCACACGCGCCCAGATGGATTTCGACCTGAAGATCGACGAGGCCGCGTGAGGCCGTCCGTCACATGACTGTCAGGTCAAGCCAAGATAGGCGGTGAGTTCGCGCGCGGCTGCGCCGCCCGCCCGGTTGGCGCCGATGGTGGAGGCCGAGGGGCCGTAGCCGACAAGATGGATGCGCGGGTCTGCGGCCATCTGCGTGGCGAGCCGCCCGGTCATGACGATGCCGCCGTTTTCCCCGCGCAGTTGCAGCGGCGCCAGATGGTCGAGCGAACTTCGGAAGCCGGTCGCCCACAGGATCACGTCCGCCTTTCGCTCCGTTCCGTCCGGCCAGCGCACGCCGTCTTCGGTGATCTCGCTGAACATGGGCAGGCGCTTCAGCGCGCCGCGCGCCTCGGCGGCCCTGAGCGCCGGCGTCCACGGAATGCCGGTGACGGAGACGACGGAGCCGGGGACTTGTCCCTTGCGCACCTTGTCTTCCACGATAGCCACCGCGGCGCGGCCGTCTTCGGGAGTGAAGGGTCCGTCGCGAAAGCGCGGCTCGCGGCGCGTCACCCAGATGGTTGTCGCCACTTGCGAAATCTCATCGAGATGCTGGAGCGCCGAAATGCCACCCCCGACGATAACGACACGCTTGCCGGCGAATTCGCCCGCCGTCTTGTAGTCGCGTGTATGGAGTTGCCGGCCCTTGAACCGCTCGGCACCGGGATAATGGGGAATATTGGGCGTCTCCCATGTCCCTGTGGCATTGATGATGCCGCGCGCCGAGAAGGTCTCGCGATCCGTCTCCACCCGCAGCCGGTCGAAACGGGGGCAAACCACCTTGACTGTGACCGGGCGATAGACCGGAAGGTGGAATTTCTCTTCATAGGCGGCGAAATAATTCGGCACCGCTTCCGAGGCGGGCACCTGCGTTTCGCCGGTGTCCGTCATCTCGGAAATGCCCATGCCCGGCAGGTCGTGGAGACGGTTGACCGTACTCAGCGTCAGTGACGGCCAGCGGTGTTGCCATGCGCCGCCCGGTTTGTCGTTAGCGTCGAGGATGATGAAATTTCGGCCCGGCCGCAGCCCGAGTTTCATCAGGTGGTAAGCGGACGACAGCCCGGCCTGGCCGGCGCCGATCACCACGATATCGACCTTGATCGCGACCCGTGGACCGGGGGTCTTCAACTTCTCGGATGGCAAGGCTGGCAAACCGGTTTCGTCTCACTTCGGCGCTTGGCAATCGCTCCGATACCTCATCCCCGGGCCCGTGAGAACCAGTACCGGGCGTGCACTTCCCCGGGCGACACCGCCGCTCTCCGGCGAGGGCTATGCTCGACCAGGCTTGGGACCTGTCGATCTCGCCGCCATAGGCGACATTTCCGCGTGCCAGGAAATAGGCCGCCGTGATTGCCTATATGGTCCTTGAACAGATCGGGCTCTTTCGTCATTAGCTGGATGTGCTCGGATGCGATGCGATCGGCTAGGCGAATGCACGGTGAATTCGACTATGGGGTGATTGGCGGCGGCCTCGTCGGGGCCGCGGTGGCCTATGGTCTGGCAAAGCGGGGCCAGAAGGTCGCGATGTTCGATGAAGCCGATATTGCCCGCCGTGCCTCCCGCGGCAATTTCGCCCTGATCTGGGTGCAGGGCAAGGGGGTGATGTTCCCCGTCTATTCGGACTGGACCATATCCTCGGCCCTGAAGTGGAGCGGCTTTGCCGCCGAACTTGAGGAACTGACCGGTATCCGCCTCCATCACCGGCGTCCGGGCGGTTTCGCTCCTTACCTGAGCGAGGAGGAACTGGCCGCGCGGGGGCAGGAGCTTGGAACGCTCAAGACCCACAACCCCGACTATCCGTTTGAGATTCTCGGTCATGACGAGCTGGCAAAAGTCCTGCCGCGGATCGGACCCGACGTGGCCGGCGCGTCCTATTGCGCGCTCGATGGCGACGTCAACTCGCTGATGCTGTTGCGCAGCCTGCATACAGCCTTCGCGCTGCTTGGCGGCATGTCGCTTCCCGGCAGCAAGGTGCTTGGCATAAAGCGCGACGAGAACGGCTTTCATCTGGAGACGCAGTCGGGCGAGGCCCATGCCGGCAAGATCGTTCTTGCAGCCGGACTCGGTAACAAGGAACTCGGCCGCATGGTGGGCTTCGACGTCCCGGTGCGTGCGCAGCGCGGCGAGATCATGGTGACCGAAAAGATCGCGCCCTTCCTGCATCATCCCATGCATATTATCCGCCAGACCGACGAGGGCGGCGTGATGATCGGCGACAGTCATGAAGAAACCGACGATTACAATTCCGTTGCCATGCCCGTCCAGTCTTTCATGGCCCGCCGCGCTATGCGCATATTCCCCTGCCTCAAGACCCTGAACGTCGTGCGTATGTGGTCTGCACTGCGTATTCTCAGCCGTGACGGCTATCCGATCTATGCGCAGTCCAGGACCCATCCCGGTGCCTTCCTGGTCACCTGCCATAGCGGCGTGACGCTGGCGGCGGCACATGCCGAGAAGTTGGCGCCGGCGCTCCTTTCGGATGAGTGGAATACGGTCATCAGCTCTTTTGGGCTGGAGCGCTTTCACCCTGATCGGGACGGGTCGCACCGTCCTGGTTCCGAAAATCGTTCTGGCGGGTAGCGGGTCTCTGCAGGCGCCCTGCTTCTTCCGTGCTAGGCCGGCTGCGTCAGCTTTGTGCCTTCCATATTGGGACAGCGCGTCCTAGTGTTCGGCACTTTCGTAGACTTGCCAGGAGAACCCCATGTCTGAACAGCGCAACGCCCAGCACATACCGGCCGGAGGTTCCACCACCGGTTCAGGCGCCCCGGCGCCGAGCGACCGCAACTCGCTGACCATCGGGCCGGACGGCCCGATCCTGCTGCACGACGTCCACTTCTTGGAGCAGATGGCGCATTTCAACCGCGAGAAGGTTCCGGAGCGACAGCCGCATGCCAAGGGCGCGGGCGCATTCGGTGTATTCGAGACGACCGAAGACGTGTCGCGTTACACCAGGGCGGCACTCTTCCAGAAGGGTGCGTCGACGGAAATGCTGGCGCGCTTTTCCACCGTCGCCGGCGAGATGGGTAGCCCGGACACCTGGCGGGACGTGCGCGG
Organism: Phyllobacteriaceae bacterium; assembly: GCA_040255475.1. Lineage (GTDB taxonomy): Bacteria > Pseudomonadota > Alphaproteobacteria > Rhizobiales > Rhizobiaceae > Mesorhizobium_L. The sequence goes on from JBDZVC010000148.1 coordinate 3,979, forward strand.
CTTTTCCTTGAAGTTCTACACAAGCGAAGGCAATTACGACCTGGTCGGCAACAACACGCCGGTCTTCTTCCTGCGCGACCCGATGAAGTTCCCGCACTTCATCCGCAGCCAGAAGCGGCTTCCGGATTCCGGCCTGCGCGACAACCACATGCAGTGGGATTTCTGGACCAGCAATCCCGAAAGCGCCCATCAGGTGACATACGTGATGGGCGTGCGCGGTCTGCCGCGTACGTGGCGGAACATGAACGGCTACGGCTCCCACACTTATATGTGGATCAATGCGGCGGGCAAGAAATTCTGGGTCAAGTACCACTTCCATACCGAGCAGGGCATGGAGTTCTTCACGAATGAAGAGGCGGCGGCAATGGCAGGCGCCGATGCCGACTTCCACCGCCGCGATCTGTTCGACGCCATCAAGCGGGGCGAGCATCCGAGCTGGACGCTGTCGGTGCAGGTCATGCCTTACGAAGAGGCGAAAACCTACCGTATCAACCCCTTCGATCTGACCAAGGTCTGGCCGCATAAGGACTATCCGCTGGTCAAGGTGGGCAGGATGACGCTTAACCGCAACCCGGAGAATTTCTTCGCCCAGATCGAGCAGGCGGCGTTCTCGCCCGGCAACACCGTGCCCGGGATCGGACTGTCGCCCGACAAGATGCTGCTCGGCCGCGCCTTCGCCTACAACGATGCGCAGCGCAACCGCATCGGTACGAATTTCCATCAGCTTCCGGTGAACCGGCCAAAGGTTCCGGTAAACACCTATATGTTCGACGGCCAGATGGCCTACCACCACAGCGGCGCCGCGCCGGTTTATGTCCCGAACAGCGGGGATCGCAGCTGGGCCGATAATACGGGGCCGGTGGCCGAAAGTTGGGAAGCTGACGGCGAGATGGTGCGCAGCGCCTACACGCTGCGTAGCAATGACGACGATTTCGGCCAGCCAGGCGCTCTCGTGCGCGATGTGTTCGATGAAGGCCAGCGCACGAAGCTCGTGGAGCAGGTGGCAGGCAGCCTGCTCGGCGGTGTGCGCGAGCCCGTGTTGAGCCGCGCACTCCAATACTGGAAGAGCATCGACGCTGAAGTCGGTGCCCGCATCGAGAAGAAGGTGCGCAAGGGCAGCGCCGCAGGGCCCGTCGAGGGAATGGGTGAAGGATAATGTCTGTCGACGGCTTTCGATCTGGCTGCCGTCGATAGCATTGCCATCGGAAAGTGCCGCCGTGCCGGTATTGGCCTTGGCTGGATCAGGACGGCCGGCTTCAGGGCGGCGGCGCAACTGATCGCAACCGCGCTGGTTCTGATCGCGCCAATTACCGTCGAAGTCGTCGTGCGCCGTAGGGGCGAGACCGCCCGTTAATGAGCTGGGCCGGTGCCGCGGGATTCCCCAAAACGGGATGCGGCCCGCACGTCGCGGGCCGCTTCGTTGTCGTTACAGGGCCTATTCGGCTGCGCCGATCGCCTTCAGGCCGGCGACCGCGCAGCCGGCGTCGATGTCGCCTGAGGGCGCGCCGCCGACGCCGATGCCGCCGACAAGCGCCTTGCCGAACTTGATCGGCAGGCCGCCAGCCTGGATGACCATGCGCGGATCCATATCGCGCAGGCCGTCATTGGCCGGCTTGGAGGCGATGAATTCGGCGAGGCCGGCCGTGTCGCGGCCCATCGCGGCGGAGGTGAACGCCTTGCCGGTGGCGCTTGTCGCGGTGTGCGGACCGGAATTGTCTGCCTTCAGCAGCATCTTGGTCGAGCCGTCGCGCGCCACGATGGCGACGCTGACATTGTGGCCCTCGGCGACGCAAGCCTTGAGCGCGGCGTCCGCCGCCTTGGCCGCGATGTCGAGCGGCAGGTAAGGGGCGGTCGGCAACTCCTGCGCGGTAGCGGCAAGAGGAGCGAACAGCGTGGCGGCAAAAACGATACTGCGGATCATCATGGTCTCCTTTCGAACTGATGAAAGGAAATTAATCCGTCTCCGGAGAACCCGGTATTCGTAGGCCTCGCGACGACCTCCGTAGTTCTACGGAGCCCCGCGACCTTCCAGCCACAGGCGTGTCATCTCGGCCTGCGAGGTAGTGCCGAGCTTGGCGCCGATGGCGGCGCGGTGGCTTTCTACCGTGCGTGGCGACAAACCCAGCACCTCGGCAATCTGGCGCGTGGTGAAGCCTTCGGCGATGCGATCGAGCACTTCGCGTTCGCGCGGCGTCAGTGCATCCAGAAGCGCCAACGCCTCCGCCTTCTCCGCGCGCCGGCCAAGTGTGCGTTCCAGCACCTCCTGCCCCTTTTGGATCGCATCGATCAGATCCTGCTCGTCTACCGGCTTGGAGAGGAAATCAACCGCGCCATTGCGGAAGGCCCGGCGGCAGGCGTCGATGTCCCCATGGCCGGAAATGACGATTGTCGGCCAGTCGATGCCCTGTTCGTTGAGCTTTTCCTGCAGCTTCAGCCCGGAAATGGCAGGCATGCGGATATCGAGGATCAGGCAGCCGGGCTCTAGTTTCTGAACATGGAACAGAAATGCCTGCGGGTCAGCGAAGCCCGTGACTTCGATGCCGACCGTGGACAGAAGCAGGCCGAGCGCACGGCGCACGGCCTCGTCGTCATCGACCAGATAAACGGGGTGGGTCATTGCGTAGCCTCCGCCAGGCCTTCGTTGCGCGGCAGGACGACCCGGAAGGTCGCGCCGGGCACGCCGTCGACCAGAGAGATTTCGCCCCCAGCACGTTCCACCAGGCGCTGGCTCAACGCCAGCCCGAGGCCGGTGCCGTCGGCGCGGGTGGTCGTGAACGGCGTGAACAGGCGCGGTCGCAGGTCTTCGGGAACGCCGGGACCGTTGTCGGCGACCTCGAGCGTGATCCGGTTATCCTGCCACAGCCTTACGCCAATCCAGCCACCGCCATTCGCATCGCCGGAAGCCTCGATGGCGTTGCGCACGAGATTGAAGACGACCTGTTCCATCTCGACGGGATCGGCAGCCACGAGCACCGGGACTTCCGGCACACCGAAGCCAAGTTGCACGCCCCGCTGCCCGGCCTGTTCCGCCAGCAGCGTCCTCACATTGCCGACGGCCTCACGCAGATCGAAAGCCGAGACCGACGCGTGCTGGGGGCGCGACCAGTTGCGGAACCGTTCCAGCATGGCGGACGCCCGGCGGGCCTGCGCCACCGTGTCGTCGAGGATCGGCGACAGCGCAGCCGTATCGCCGCGCCCGAGCAGTCGCCGGCCTGCCTGCGCCTGTGCGAGGATGGCGGTGAGCGGCTGGGTCAGTTCATGCGCGAGGCCGCTCGCCATCTCACCCAGCGCGTTGACGCGCGAGGCATGGGCGAGGCGCGAATCCAGCGCACTGAGGCGCGCCCGCTCGATCGCTGCGCGGGCATTGGCGCGCTGGCGCAGGACGGCCAGAGCAGCAAGATAGATCAGGCCGACGACAACCAGCAGCAGGCCGGTTTTCATCGGAGGAAAGAGATCGGCAAGGCCGATCTCCATCCCGGTCTGTAGAAGGAGAGGCTGGGAGACGCTGCCGAGAGCTTTTGAAAACCGGATTGCCTCGGGGGCAATGCCCTGCCCCACGAGCCGATGTCCGTCCGGCAAGGACAGGCTGAGCGCTACGCTGGGCCGTGACCAGAACGGTGTCGCCTCGCCGAGCAGTTTTCGAGCATCGATGCCAAGCATCAGCCCATAACGCGCCGCATCCGAATTGGGACTGCGCTTCACCATCATATAGTGCTGCGGCCTGCCGGGCTGCGGCAGGAGAGCAATGCTTCCATTGGATGCTCGCGCAGCGGAACGGACAAGGTCGGCCGTCGCCGGATCGAGGGGCTCCGTGCCTGTTATTTCGCCTTGCGGGTCGAGTGGCACGAGTTGCACTTCGTCGATGCGCGGATAGAAACGCGAGATCGTTGCAGCAACGTCGAGAAACAGATCGTGCCTCGCACCCTGCCCCGCGACCGTGATCGCGGACAATGCTGTCAGATGCGCATCGTGCTGGTCGGCGCGTTGCGATGCGAGCCGGTGCAGGACAGCGCTTTCCTGCTCCAACTCGGCAATCAGTGCGTGGCGCTGGACTAGCGCAAGCGCACCAACTGCGGCAGCCAATAGAAAGCACAAGAAAACGACCAGCTTGATCGGATCTTCGAGGGTCGGTCTGATACTACGGCTCATCGGAGCATTCTGGCAGGTTGCACGAACAACTCAAATCCATGCTGCGGCTTTTGTTTGGAGTTGCAAACCACCCGTCTGCCCGGGCTTGACTCCGTGTAGAACGTCGAAGCCCGGCTTCAGGCGTTACATGTCCTGAGAGGTGGGGATTTTTCGCGGCCGCCCATCAGCACCATGCCGAACCCGGCGGCGGCGAGCAGGGCGCCGGCGACGGGAATGGCAGTATAGCCGAGCCCGGTGCCGATGACCCCAGCACCGAGCGCCGCGCCCAACGCGTTGCCGAGGTTGAAGGCGCCGACGTTGACGGAGGAGGCAAGGCCCGGCGCCTCTGATGCGGCTTGCATCACCCGCATCTGCACAGGCGGGACGATGGCGAAGGCAGCCGCGCCCCAGACGAGCAGGCCGATGGCCGCGTCAGCACGGCTGGTGAAGGCCAGCGGCAGCACAAGCATGATCGTCGCCAGCGCGCCGAGGAAGATTTTGGTGGCACCGTCGAGCGACCAGTCGGCCAACCGTCCGCCCAGCCAATTGCCGATGGTGAAACCGACCCCGATCAGCACAAGAGCGAAGGCTACGAAGCTGCCGGAAGCGCCCGTCAGCGTGTTGAGGGCAGGGGCGACATAGGTGTAAAGCGTGAACATCGCCCCGGCTCCCATGACGGTGGTCGCCATGGCAAGCAACACAGCCGGTCGGGTGAGGACGCGAAGCTCGTGCTTGACATCGGGCTTCGTGCCGTGCTCGCCCTTCGGCAGGGCAAACCAAAGCGAAGCGATGGCGGCGAGACCGATCAGCGCCGTCCCGGCGAAAGCCATGCGCCAGCCAATCTGCTGGCCGATCCAGGTCGCAGCCGGTACGCCGCCGATATTGGCGATGGTAAGCCCCATGAACATGGCAGCCACCGCGCTCGCCTGCTTTTCCTTCGGCACCACGCTTGCCGCCACCACCGCGCCGAGGCCGAAGAAGGCGCCGTGGTTGAGGCTGGTGACCAGCCTTGCGGCGAGCAGCGTGAAGTAGCCCGGCGCCATCGCCGACATCAGGTTGCCGATAGTGAAGATGCCCATAAGGAGCATCAGTGCGGTGCGCTTGCCGAGACGGCTGAAGGCGAGCGTCATGATCGGCGCCCCGACCATGACGCCGACGGCATAAGCGCTGATGAGCAGGCCGGCCGTCGGGATCGAGACGTCGACCCCCTGCGCGATGACGGGCAGCAGCCCCATCGGCGAGAACTCGGTCGTGCCGATCCCGAACGCGCCGATGGCAAGAGCGACAAGCGCCCAGCGGGCAGTCGAGGATAAGTCGGCCGTCGCGGCGGTCGCCGAAATCTCGGTATTCACAAAAGGCTCCTCGGGCATTACGCGTCAGGCGTCCCATTCCGGCGCGCAAGGCCGGCGCTCTTACCACAAGTATTTGAATCTTATGGATTGATGCGATCAAAAGTAATGGCGGAGAGAAAGGGATTCGAACCCTTGATACGGTTGCCCGTATACACGCGTT
>JBDZVC010000149.1:0-9584 GCA_040255475.1 Phyllobacteriaceae bacterium
CCGGCCGCATTTCTGGGAGCGGGCGCGCTACTACAATGAGGAACAGCGTCTGGCCAACGCTCTCGAGGCCATGGAGAAGCGGGCCGAGTGACCGTTTTGGACAGGTTAGGCAAGTAGGAAATGTTTGGTATCGACGGTGCCGTCCTTCTTTTCGTGGTCCTGGCCGGGTGCAGCGCGGGCGCCGTCGCTTACGCTTTCCTGTTTACGCGCATCTCGAACGAGCAGAATGCGGAAAAGCGCCTCCGGATCGTGAAGAGCGCCGACACGGACCGGGTCAGCGTGAAAGCCTCGCGGGACCGGCTGGCCGAGGTCGCCAAGCGCCGCAAGTCGATCCAGGAATCGCTGAAGGAGCTAGACGAAAAGCAGAAGCTGAAGGACCGGAACGTCAAGAAACCGCCCCTGAAGGTCCAGATACGCCAGGCCGGTCTGAACCTCTCCATGGAACGGTTTTACCTGTACTCCGCCCTTTGCGGCCTCTTTTTTTCGGCAATTGTGTTTATCGTCGGGGCACCGATCTACGTCGTTCCCGGCGCCCTGCTCGCCGGAGCCTTCGGCATTCCGCGCTGGCTGGTGATGTACATGCGCGCGCGCCGGGTAAAGGCCTTCCTCAACGAATTCCCCAACGCCCTCGACGTCATCGTGCGCGCCGTCAAGTCAGGGCTGCCCCTGAACGACGCCGTACGCCTGATCGCGAGCGAGGCGCAGGAACCGGTCAGGGCGGAATTCCGCCGCATCGTCGAATCCCAGCAGATGGGCTTCTCCATCCCCGATGCGGCGATGCGCATGCCGGAGACCATGCCTTGCCCGGAAGCTGGCTTCTTCGGCATCGTCATCCAGATCCAGAGTCAGGCCGGCGGCAATCTCTCCGAGGCGCTCGGCAACCTTTCGCGCGTTTTGCGCGACCGCAAGAAGATGAAGGCGAAGATCAAGGCCCTGTCGATGGAGGCGAAGGCTTCCGCCGCGATCATCGGCTCTCTCCCGATCATCGTCGCCTTCCTGGTCTATCTTTCGAGCCCCTCCTATATCATGCCGCTTTTCGTCACCAGCACCGGTCACCTGCTGCTCGGCATCGCGGCGGTATGGATGTCGATGGGCATCTTCACCATGAAGAAGATGATGAATTTCGATGTCTAGGACCCAGCAAGCATGGTCGATCAGGTAGCCAAATCGCTCTCGGATCCGTCGTTCCTGATCGCTCTGCTCGTCGGCATCGCGGTCTTCGCGACGGTGTTCACCGCGCTTCCGGCCCTCGGCGGCAACCCGCTCAAGGCGCGTATGAAGACGGTTGCTCTCGAGCGCGAGGAACTGCGGGCGAAGCAGCGCGCGCGCCTGCAGGCGGAGGCCGAACGCCGCCGCAAGGGCGGCTTGCGCGAAGAGCAGTCGATCGGCATGCGCAATATCGTCGACAAGCTCGATCTGCGCCGGGCGCTCGTCGATCAGAAGACGCTCGACAAGCTCAAGGTAGCCGGTTTTCGCGGCCAGAACCCGGTAACCAAGTTCCTTTTCTTCCGCCTGGTCCTGCCCTTCGCTGGTCTGGCGCTTGCGCTCGTCTATATCTTTCTTCTCGGCGGCCTTGCCGACAAGCCGACATTCGTCAGATTCTTCGTCTGCATCCTGGCGGCCTATGCCGGCTTCTACGCCCCGATCGTCTATGTTTCCAACCGCGCCAGCAAGCGCAAGGCGTCGATCCAGCTCGCCTGGCCTGATGCGCTTGACCTCATGCTGATCTGCGTGGAATCGGGCATGTCTGTTGAAGCGGCTTTCCGCAAGGTCGCCGATGAAATCGGATCGCAATCGGTCGAACTGGCGGAAGAGTTCATCCTCACCAACGCCGAACTTTCCTTCCTGCAGGAGCGTAAGCAGGCCTATGAAAATCTTGCCACGCGCACGGGGCTGGAATCGGTGAAGAACGTGACCCAGGCACTCACCCAGGCCGAACGCTACGGCACGCCGGTTGCGCAGGCGCTGCGCGTCCTTGCGAATGAAAGCCGCGACATGCGCATGATGGCGGCCGAGAAGAAAGCGGCTGCGCTGCCACCGAAACTGACGGTTCCGATGATCCTGTTTTTCCTGCCGGTATTGTTCATCATCATCCTGGGCCCGGCCGGCATCACCGTCAGCCAACGCGGCGGCATCTTTGGTGGAACGTCGGTCTCCTCCACGAGATGACGTTGCGCGCGACAGGTTCCGCGCATGGGTACGAATGCAAAAAGCGCCGCCAGACCGAGGCGGCGCTTCTTTTGTTTCTGGTTCTGGAATTTATGGTCGCGTAGCTGGCAGGTCCGGTCGCTATTGAACGGCTTTCTTCTTCTTGTTGTCTTTCAACTGGCTCCACGCGTTCTGCTGGCTGATCATCTGCCTGAGGTAGGCAACGTTCGCCGCCGCCTGGTCCGGCGGAAGTTCTGCGCTGGCAATCCTCTCGGCTTCGTCGAACCGCCCCTGCAGGCCGACGACGAGGGCGAGGTTCTGGCGCACGCGGCTGTCGGCACCGGGCTGGGTAACGGCGGAGCGCAAATAGGTTTCGGCCGTCTTGAGGTCGCCTTTCAGGAGATAGGACATGCCGAGATTGGAGAGCACCGACGGCTCGTTCGGCTTGAGGTCGAGAGCCTTGCGGTAAAGGTTGCGCGCTTCGTCGGTCTTGCCGATCTGATCGAGGATCGCACCTTCAGCCGAGACCAGGCGCCAGTCCGGATATTCCGGCGTTTCGGCGCGACGGATGGCGTCGAGCGCCTGTTCGAGTTGGCCATCGGCGGCCAGCGCCTTTCCGTAGGCGGCGAGGATGTCCCGGTCCTTCGGATAATAGATGACGAGCTTGCGCATCACCGCGAGCGACTGATCAGTGCGGCCGTCCATCTGGAGTGCGCTGGCATATTTAAGCGAAATCGCCTTGTCCTTGGGGTTCGCGGCATATCTGTCGCCGAGCTGGACGAGCGCCGAATTGAGCTCGGTGGTCGACATCTGCCCGATCGGTTCGGAGGAGGCGGGGCGGATGGAGCCGGTCGTCATGCTGCTGTGCCCGCAGCCAGCGACGCTCGCCGCCAACGCCAGCGCCAGAACCTTGCATGCCAGGCGATGCCCGTTCTTGCCGCCAGTGCGCCGCGTCGACATGGGAACGGAACCTCCACCAAAATGACGGCCCCCGCGGGTCGCCTTCCCAAGCGGAGAAATATTCTGTTAACCCTAACGGATGGTTAAAGAGCTCGGAAAAGCCACTGGCTTTCGACCTCCTGTTGTCGCGGGCCGCTTGCTTAACTCATCGTTTGCGGATTGAATGGTACGGCTCCGAAACGAATACGGAAACGCGCTTCAGGAAGCGTCTTACGGAAACTGGCCATGTCGGTTGTGCTGCGTCCGAGTCAGGCATTGCGGCTTTGGCAACTCGTCTCACTCGGCGAGGTGACGGGTGGCACGCGTGATTTGTCGTTCCGGCAGGTTGCCATCCTGCTCACCGTCTATCTCGACCCGCCGCCGCATACGGTACGCGGCCTCGCTCGCCGTCTTGGAGTCACCAAACCTGTCATCACACGCGCCCTCGATACGATGGGCGCGATGAAGCTGGTATCGCGCCACCGCGACGAGAACGACAGGCGCAATGTGTTGGTGAAGCGCACGGTCGAGGGCGCTCTCTATGTCGAGCGCTTCGGCGATATCATCATCGCCAAGGCAGCGGAACTTCCGGCATGAGTACCCTCGACAAGCGCCTTCATGCCTTTCGGGACGATCTGGCCGACGCGCGGCTGGAAGGGCGGGTCGAGGCCGGCCGTTTCGTCGCTGGCCGACCGGCGCGGATCGGCGTTTCCGTTGCGGACATGCTCAACGCGCCCGATATGGGAGCGGGACTGAACACGCAATTGCTTCTCGGCGACGACGTTCTGGTTTTCGAGGAGGGACCGGATTGGGCCTGGGTGCAGGCCGTCCGCGACAATTATGTCGGCTATGTCGCTCGGACGGCGATCGAAGCGATTGGGTTCGAGCCTGTCCACGTCGTGGCCGTGCCGCGCACCTTCCTCTATTTGGGCGCCGATCTGAAACTGCCGCGCATGGGTTGTCTTTCCATGGGCTCGCGCGTTTCCGTCGAAGGTTTCGCCGAGACGCGCGGGACGAAGTACGGACTTTTGCCCTCGGGAAAGGCGCTGATCGCCGCTCATCTCAGACCTATCGGCGAATATGCCGACGATTACGTAAGCGCGGCCGAGGAGCTTCTTTCCACGCCTTATCTCTGGGGCGGGACGAGCGCTTTCGGCATCGATTGCTCCGGCCTCGTCCAGCTTTCGATGCGCATGGCCGGGCGTTCGGTTCCGCGCGATACGGACATGCAGGCCTCCGGCCTCGGCGAACCGCTCGATGCGAGGGCAAACATGGCTTCCTTGCGACGGGGCGACCTCGTCTTCTGGAAAGGCCACGTCGCGATCATGCTGGACGGGCGAAACATCATCCACGCCAATGGCCACACGATGATGGTCTCGCGCGAGAAGCTGAGCGATGCCGTGGAGCGCATCGCCTATCTCTATGGTGGGCCGACCGGCTTCCGCCGGCCCTGACGCTATCAGTATCCGGCTTTCGGATCGACCGCATTCAGCAGTTTCTCGCCCCTCTCGAACGCGTCCATCTGCGCCAGCATCGGCGGCACGAGATAGGACGGATCAGAGATCACCGCCGTGTGCGGCGTGATGAAGACCTTCGGATGTTTCCATAGTGGGCTTGTCTGCTGCAGCGGCTCCGTTTCGAAGACGTCGAGGCTTGCTTCCTTGATCAGGCCGTCGTCGAGCGCGCGGATGATATCGGCATCCTTCTGCAATTGTCCGCGCCCGGCGTTTATGAGGAAAGCGCCGTCAAGCCCGTTGTCGCGATTGAGCTTGCCGAGTAGGTCGTAGTCGATGATGCCACGTGTCGCCGGTGTCAGCGGCAAAAGCGAAACCAGGATATCGGTGGCGTTGAGGAAGGCGTCGAGCCCGTCGGCGCCATGGAAGCTGGTGACGCCTTCCATCGAGCGCGGCGATCGGCTCCAGCCATTCACCCTGAAGCCGAGCGCAAGAAGCGCCTTGGCCGATGCGCGGCCGAGCGTGCCGAAGCCCATGATACCGACTGTGAAGGCATCCGCCGTCGGCTGGAGCGGTTCATGCCATATCCTGTGTGCCTGCTGCTCGCGATAGAGCATCCCCTGTCGCTGGTGATCCAGCACGCGCCAGACGACATATTCCGTCATAGCTTGCGTCAGATCGCCCGCGACGGCGCGGACGATCGGCACATCGGGAATATCGGGATCGGCGAGGACATGGTCGACACCGGCGCCGACCGAGAAGATGGCCTTCAGGTTGGGGAGTTTCGACAGAACGCCGGGGCGATGCATCCATACCACCGCGTATCCGATGGAAGGATCGTCCGGGCCGTCCGGCTCCAGAACGACTTCGCGCGATTGCGACAGAAGTTCTTGCCAGCGATGCGGATCAATACCGCGAGCGGAAAACAGGATGCGGCCGTCGCCCATTCTCTTCACCGTCTATTCGCTCACCACGCCTTCCGGCGCCGTTTCGATCCGGAAGGCAGCCGAAATCAGTGCCTTCGTATAATCGGTCTCGGGCCGCGTGAATATCTGCTCCGCCGGCCCATGTTCCACCACCTTGCCGCCCCGCATGACGATGACCTCGTTGGCAAGCGCGCGCACGACCTTCAGATCGTGGCTGATGAAGAGATAGGCGAGGTTGTGCCGCTCCTGCAGCCGCCGCAGCAGGTCCACGACCTGCGCCTGCACGCTCATGTCGAGCGCCGAAGTTGGCTCGTCCAGCATGACGAAGCGCGGGCTGAGCACCATGGCGCGCGCGATCGCCACGCGCTGGCGCTGGCCGCCCGAGAATTCGTGCGGGTAGCGGAACCGCGTCGCGGGGTCGAGCCCGACTTCTTTCATCACGTCGACGACGCGGTCGTCGCGCTCGTCCGCCGAAAGATTCGGTTCGTGGATGCGTAATCCTTCCTCGATGATCTCGGCGATCGACATACGCGGGCTGAGCGAGCCGAACGGATCCTGGAAGACGATCTGTAATTCGCGCCTGAGCGGCCGCATCTCCTTGAACGAATAGGCGTCGATCTCACGGCCGGCGAAGCTGATCTTTCCCTCCGACGAGATCATCCGCGCAAGCGCCAGGCCGAGCGTCGTCTTTCCCGACCCGGACTCCCCGACGACGCCCAGCGTCTGGCCGGCGCGCACCGTGAGGTCGATGCCGTCCACCGCCTTCACATGGTCGACCGTACGGCGCATGAAGCCTTGTTTGATCGGGAACCACACTTTGACGTCATCGCCGCGCATGACGGTTTCCGCCTTCTCGTCCGAGGCGGGGGGGCGTCCCTTGGGTTCGGCCGTCAGGAGATGCCGCGTATAATCGTGCCGCGGATTATCGAATATCTCCTTCGTCGGGCCCGTTTCGACGATCTTGCCGCGGGTCATGACGCATACGCGGTCGGCGATCCGACGCACGATGCCGAGGTCGTGCGTGATGAAGAGCATCGACATGCCGTTCGCCTTTTTGAGCCGGGCGAGCAGTTCCAGGATTTGCGCCTGCACGGTCACGTCGAGCGCGGTGGTCGGCTCGTCCGCGATCAAAAGGTCGGGTTCGTTGGCGAGCGCCATTGCGATCATGACGCGTTGGCGCTGGCCGCCGGAAAGCTGGTGCGGATAGGCGCCCAGCCGCTTTTCCGCGTCGCGGATGCCGACCTCGTTCAGGAGTTCGAGCGTGCGCGCCCGTGCCGCGGCATCGCGCATCCCCCGGTGCAGGCGCAGGATTTCGCCGATCTGCTGCTCGACCGTATGCAGCGGATTGAGCGAGGTCATCGGCTCCTGGAAGATCATGGTGATGTCGTTGCCGCGCACGCGACGGAGCTCCTTTTCGCTTGCCGCGAGAAGGTCCCTGCCGCCGAAGAGGATCTGGCCGGACGGGTGGCTGGCGGCGGGGTAGGGTAGGAGCTTCAGGACCGACAGCGCGGTCACCGACTTGCCGGAGCCGGATTCGCCGACGAGCGCCACCGTCTCGCTCTTGCCGACATCGAAGGAGACGTGGTCGACGGCAATGCTTTCGCGTCCGCCCTGGCTGAAGGCGACGGAAAGATCACGCACGGAAAGAAGAGGGGCTCCGCTCAAAGCGCCGCCTCGACATCGGTCTTGCGGAAATCGTCGCCCTTGAACAAGAGCGGCTCGCTACGCGCCTTTGCGAGCGCATAGGCGAAACAGTCGCCGAGATTGAGCTTAGCCGGGTGATTGCCCTTGCCGAAGCGTTGATAGGCCTCGCGGGCGAGCCGTGTCTGATGGATGGTTATCGCTGCAATTTTCAATCCACTGACCCTCACGATTTCATCGAGGGCTTTGGAGCTTTCCATGCCTCTTTTGTCAGCACGGATTGCCGCCTCAACGAAATTGATCGGCGAGATGAGCAAATCCTCCAATTCATCGGAGATCGCGCGATTGAACGTATCGGCATCAGGCTCTTCGAACAGAACCGCTAGTAGCGCGGATGCATCGACGATCATGCAGGCAAACCGTATTCATCGTACAGATCAGAATGATCGCTGGTAACACCGGGCGGTGGCGGCGGCAGTTTCGATACTATCTCTTTGATTTTTTTGAAGCGATATTCACGCTCCTGATGGCGATGAATTCGCATCAACTGGTCTTCAAGCGCCTTCTCTATCGCAGCAGTCATGCTCAGGCCGGTTTCCTTCGCCAACTGCCGCGCCAGTTCGTGAGCATGTTCGCTTTTGATGTTCAGGCTCATCATTGCCTCCATGGTAGAAATCGGCAGGAAATTATACCATATCTTTTCGTCTATCGGAACGTCTTCCTCGGATCGAAGGCGTCGCGCGTCGCTTCGCCGACGAAGATCAACAGCGACAGCATGATCGATAGCGTGAAGAAGCCGGCCAACCCCAGCCACGGCGCGTTGAGGTTCGACTGCCCTTGTTTCAGCAGTTCCCCGAGTGACGGCGAACCCGGCGGCAGGCCGAAGCCGAGGAAGTCGAGCGAGGTCAGGGTCGTGATCGAGCTGTTGAGGATGAAGGGCAGGAAGGTCAGCGCCGACACCATCGCGTTCGGCAGCATGTGCCGGTAGATGATGGTGCGGTTGGAGACGCCGAGCGCGCGGGCCGCGTTGACATATTCGAGATTGCGCGCGCGCAGGAATTCCGCCCGCACTACGCTGACGAAGGCCACCCATGAGAAGAGCAGCATCAGCCCGAGCAGGATGAAGAAGCCGGGCGGCAGAACGGCCGCCATGATCAGGATCAGGTAGAGCACCGGGATGGATGACCAGATCTCGATGAAACGCTGGAAGAGGAGGTCCGTCCACCCGCCGAAATAGCCCTGCACCGCGCCGGCCGAGACGCCGAGCACGGCCGAAAAGAACGTCAGGACGAGACCGAACAGCACCGATATGCGAAAACCGTAGATGACGCGCGCGAGCACGTCGCGCGCCTGGTCGTCGGTGCCCAGCCAGTTCCAGTTGCCGATCGTGCAGCCGGGATCGTCGACGCCCTTGGGGTAGCGCTGGCAGCGCACATCCTTCGAATAGAGCCAGGAAGGCTTGGCCGGCGCCGCCTCCGGTATCTCGTTGTTGACCGTACGGTAGGAGTAGCGGATCGGCGGCCAGACCAGCCAGCCATGTGCCTTGATCTCGTCGTGGATCGCGGGGTCGCGGTAATCGGTCACGGCGAGGAACCCACCGAATTTCTCTTCCGGATAGTCAACCAGCACCGGGAACAGGATCTCGCCCTTGTAGGAGGCGATGATGGGCTTGTCGTTGGCGATGAATTCGGAGAACAGCGACAGCACGAAGAGGACGAGGAATATCCAGAGCGACCAGTAGCCCCGTCGGTTGGCCTTGAAATTACTCCAGCGCCGCGCGTTGAGCGGCGACAGGAAAGGGCGCCGTGTCCGGTCGCGCTGCGCTTCGACGGCCGCCTTCACCTGGATGTCCGTCATCCGACATCTCTCCGCTCGAAATCGATCCGCGGATCGATCCACGTATAGGTGAGGTCGGAGATGAGCGTGACGAACAGGCCGAGCAGCGAGAAGATGTAGAGATTGGCGAAGACGACGGGATAGTCGCGGTCGAGCACGGAGCGGAAGCCCAGAAGCCCCAGCCCGTCGAGCGAGAAGATGTTCTCGATCAGGAGCGAACCGGTGAAGAAGGCCGAGATGAAGGCGCCGGGAAAGCCGGCGATGACGATCAACATGGCGTTGCGGAAGACGTGGCCGTAGAGCACCTGCCGCTCGGAAAGCCCCTTGGCGCGGGCGGTCACCACATATTGCTTGCGGATTTCATCGAGGAACGAGTTCTTCGTCAGAAGCGTCGTCGTGGCGAAGGCCGACATGATCATCGCCGTGATCGGCAGGGTGATGTGCCACAGATAGTCGAGGATCTTGCCGGGGATGGAGAGTTGGCTCCAATTGTCCGACGTCAGCCCCCTGAGCGGGAACCAGTCGAAGAAGGAGCCGCCGGCGAACAGCACCATCAGGAGAATGGCGAAGAGGAAGCCGGGGATCGCGTAGCCGACGATGATGATGCCGCTCGTCCACACGTCGAAGGCCGAGCCGTCCT
>JBDZVC010000626.1:0-1857 GCA_040255475.1 Phyllobacteriaceae bacterium
TGTGGTCCTTCGAATTGACGGCGTTCTCGATGATGTTCTTCGAGGCGTACATGGGCGCGCCGCCGACCATTGGATCCTTGGCATAAGCCGCGCCGCCGAAGGCGGCAAAGGCGACGGAGCCGACGAAGACGGCGGCAAGGATATTGCGAGCAGACATGAAACTCTCCTTGGTTGATCCCTTGATGGGCAAAGGGAGTCACGGATCGCTCGCGGGAAAGTTTCACGCCTGCCCGAGGTTCATGTTTTCGTGATGACAGTGTGATTCAGATCTGGTTCAGGCCACCGACCGCGACGACGGGGCCGGTCGGTTGGCCCGTCGTCGATCCGCCGGGCGCTTCAAGGCTGATAGCGAGCGTGCCGCCATTGGCGAGCAGCTTGCCGATCTCGGGGCTGATACGGACGCGGATGGTCTTGCCGGCCGGAATGACGCCGAGCGAAACGGGCTTGGCCTGCCCCTCGATGGCCCAGAGTTCGAAAGCATGTCCCTGTTCCCGCTCACCCGAGACATGCGACAGGGACATGCTTCGGGTGGCTGGATCGTAATAGGCGAGATAGCTGACATCACTATCCTTCGACGTGATGGATGCGACGAATTGTGCACCGATTGTCGGAGGCACAGCGGGTGGTGCGAGCAATGGGACCGCCACGGCGATAAACAGTAGCGCCAATGCGGCCGCCGCAAGGCTCCGCCAGAAGGCTAGGCTCTGCCACAAGCCGGCAGGCGCATGGGCCGGCTTAACCATCCCGCCTCCGGCGAAAAGCAGACGGTCGATCGCCTGTTTCGCCCCCGCCGGGGCCGCCACTTCGGGGTAGGCATCGGCCAAAGGCGATAATCTCGCCTCCCACGCCTCAACCAGCCGCGCGAAACCGGGATCGCGCTCGATACGAAGGGCTGCCTGCCGACGCTCCTCGGCCGACAGCGCGCCAACGACATATTCGGCGGCGAGCAGATCGTCGCCCTCTTCCATTGGCCCGTGATCGTCATCGAACGTCATCTTTCGAGACATTCCTTTAGCTTCATCAGGCTGCGCCTGAGCCAGGTTCGCATCGTATTGAGCGGCACGCCGTGACGGGCAGCAAGCTCGGCATAACTCTCGCCATTGAGATAGGCGCCGCGCACCGCATCGGCCCTGGTCCTTTCAAGTTCTTCAAGGCAGTCGTGGATTCTTCCCCGTTCGCTCGCCGCCACCACGGCCGCCTCGGGTCCTGGCATCGGGTCGGCGATATCGAGCGCGCCGTCGATGTCGGAATGAGGCTGGCGCCGCGCCCTGATGCGATCGATCGCATGATTGCGCGCGATCGCCACCAGCCACGAGATCGGGCTGAGTTCCGAAGCCGCGAAACGATCGGCCTTCGTCCAAACCTTGACGAACACCTCCTGCAGCGCCTCCTCGGCCTCTGCTCGATCGTTCAATACACGCAAACAGACGCCGAAAAGTTTCGCGCTCGTCGCGCGATATAGGCCGTCGAACGCCGTCCTGTCCCCCATCGAGATGCGGACGATCAGCTTGGTGATGTCTTCCGGCGTCATCAAACGGAACTATGGAATACCGAGCATTCGCTGGGCAAGCGAGGAAACCGTACGCCCAATCGAGAACTGTCCCTAATCCACGTCCGCCTGCGGTCGGTCGTCGCCGCGCGCGATCTCCTCATGCCATTTGCCGCTGGAATCCTCGAAGACGATGCCCGAGGTCTGTCCGGGTATCTCCTGCTCCATTGCGACGCGCTTCGCCGCCTCTGCCGCCGCCTCGCGCGTACGGAAGGTCTCCGAAAACACGTCGCCGAGCTTGTAGGCCCACCCGCCGTCATGCTCCACGATATGATAGGTCACATGCGCCATCTTCACTCTCCTTCGGG
>JBDZVC010000627.1:0-1849 GCA_040255475.1 Phyllobacteriaceae bacterium
TTCCGCCGGCGCGACCTGCCCGTCTATCACGAACAGCCGGGCGGCAACGGCTCCGCCTATCCCGAGGTGATGACGGCGCTGACCGGCAGCCCCGCAACCGTGGTCAGGGTGAGCGAGAAGGGCGACCTGATCGTCTCGGTGGCGGTGCCGGTCCAGCGCTTCCGGGCCGTGCTCGGCGTCCTGATGCTCTCCACCCAGGGCGGCGACATCGACAATATCGTCACCTCGGAGCGCCGCGCCATCTTCCGCGTTTTCGGCGTGGCGGCGCTGGTCACGGCGATCCTGTCCCTGCTTCTGGCCTCCACCATCGCCAATCCGCTCCGCCGTCTTTCCGCCGCGGCCGTCAGGGTCAGGCGTGGCGTGAAGAGCCGCGAGGAGATCCCGGATTTCTCTTCGAGACAGGACGAGATCGGCAATCTCTCGGTCGCCTTGCGCGAGATGACGAACGCGCTCTACGCCCGCATCGAGGCGATCGAGAGTTTTGCCGCCGACGTCAGCCATGAGCTGAAGAATCCGCTGACCTCGCTGCGTAGCGCCGTGGAGACATTGCCGATCGCCAAGACCGAGGAATCGCGCAAGCGGCTCCTGGACGTGATCCAGCACGACGTGCGCCGTCTCGACCGGCTGATCACCGACATCTCGGACGCTTCCCGCCTCGACGCCGAGCTTGCCCGCGAATATTCGGGCCGCGTCGATCTGAAGAAGCTGATCGGCGACCTCGTGATGGCGGCGCGCGAGGTACGCAAGAACCGCCGGCAGGTGACGGTGGAATTCAACGTCGAAAAGCTGCAGCATGGCGAGAAGGACTACGTCGTCCAAGGTCACGATCTCAGGATCGGGCAGGTCGTCACCAATCTGATCGAGAACGCCCGCTCCTTCGTACCGGAAGAAGGCGGCCGCGTGGTCGTTACGCTGTCGCGCGTCCCCCGCCACGCCATCGTGACGGTCGAGGACAACGGCCCGGGCATTCGCGCCGAGCGCATCGATCGCATCTTCGAGCGTTTCTACACCGACCGCCCTTCCAACGAGGCCTTCGGCCAGAATTCCGGCCTCGGCCTGTCGATCAGCCGGCAGATCATGGAGGCGCATGGCGGCACGCTGGACGCCGAGAACATCGTCGGTACCAAGCCGGGCGACATAAGAGGCGCGCGCTTCATCATGACGCTGCCGGCCTGAGAATCCCATGAATTTTCATGGCACCGCGTTCATACTTGGTGACAAGGGCGTGCTCGTCCGCGGGCGTTCCGGCGCAGGCAAGACGACGCTTGCGCTTTCCCTGATCGAGATGTGCACCGCGAGGGGCCGGTTCGCCAGCCTCGTGGCCGACGACCAGATCTTTCTGGAAGCGCATGGCGGCCGGCTGGTCTGCGCCGTCCCGGAGAGCATCGCCGGACTGGCGGAATTCCGCGGGATAGGACCCGGTCGGACGGCGTTCGAGCCGCGGATGATCGTCGACCTCGTCGTCAACCTCGTGGAGCGCGACGCCGCGCCGCGTTATTCTAGCGGGGACGATGTCGTGCTGGAAGGTTGCCGCATTCCCTGCCTTGAACTCCCCAAACACGAGATCGCCGGGCCGAGGCTCGCCATTCTGCAAAAACTGGCGGGCGGGTGATGCCGTTGCGTCAACTCGTCGAACCTGCCGGCTTTCAGGCTGATTCTTCCGCCGGCGCCATAAAGCTGCGGCAAAATGGTCGCAGTCGTCCAAGAATGGGGCTTGTAAACGGAGGACGCATTGACAAGATTGCGCACTTGCCGTTTGGCAACCCCCTCGACGGGTTGCGGCCTATACAAAGCACCCGTGAATGGGGCATGCCGGGAGCCAGCACTGCATGATCGGTATCGTGCTTGT
>JBDZVC010000012.1:0-45607 GCA_040255475.1 Phyllobacteriaceae bacterium
AGATCAGTGAAAAGGCACGATTGGTCGTGTCGAGGCCGAGCGGAATGACGTCGGGCTGACTTTTCTTGATGGCCGCCAGGTCCTTCATCAGCTCGTCGATGGTCTTGGGCGGATTTTCAGGATCGAGGCCCGCCTTCTGCATCACCGCCTTGTCGTACCAGAGACCGGCCGGCGCCTGCGTCCAGGGAAAGGCAATCAGTTTGCCCTTGTCGCTCAGGCCCTCGATCGATGACGGCTTCAGCGCTGCCTTCGTCGCGGCGTCGATATGACCGTCGAGCGGCTCGAGCTTGCCGGTTTGCGCCAGAAGCATCGTGTCGTTGCCGGCGATTTCCGCAACGTCCGGCGGGTTGCCGGACCGGACTCTCAGCACCAGCTGGCGAGCGATCTCGGAGAAGGAGATCGCCTCGCTCTTGATCTTGATATCCGGATTCTCCTTTTCGAACGCGGCGATCACGGCCTGGATACCCGGCCGGGTCGCGCCCTCCGCGTCAGCCCAGTTGGCGAAGGTGAGCGTCACCTTGTCAGCGGCATGCGATGCCGTGGCAGCCAGTCCCACGGAAAGGATTGTCGAGGCGACGACGGCGGATCGCCACGTCATTCTGCTCAAGCGAAACAATGGAACCTCCCAATTGTTGACATGCAGCATCCCACCATTTCCCAGCTTCGGAAACGATAACGGACCAGCATCCACCCGACCAGTATCTGATATTCCAGATACTGTCTATCCGGAGAAAGAAAATTCCGCTAATAAAGCTCTATCCGGAGGTCGAACCCTTGAGTCTCGAAAAACTGAACCGGCCTGAATCGCTGTCCGAGATGGCGGGGCGGGAATTGCGCGACGCCATCATCGAAGGGCGCCTGAAGCTCGGCGACCAGCTATCCGAAATCAGGCTGTCCAAGATGCTCGGCATCTCCAAGACGCCCGTCCGCGAGGCATTAATGCAGTTAAGGCGCGAGGGGCTGGTCCAGATCGACCCTCAGCGCGGGACATCGATTTTCCGCATCGAGGACCGGGAGATCGATCAGATAGCCGGATTCCGCCGGTTGCTGGAGACGGAGGCGGCCCGGCTGATCTTCCTTTCGAACAAGACGCCCGTCCTGCGCCGTATGGCGAAGATACTGGAAGCGATGGAACGCGCCATCGCGCGCGAGGCGTTCCAGACCTATCGCAGGCTCGATGCCGATTTCCACATGGCCCTGATTGAAGGCGCGGGCAATTCCTACCTCGTTTCGGCCTACGGTCTCATCGCCGCGAAAATCGGGGCGCTACGCAGCCGTGCGCATGACGACACGCAGGTCGTCGATCGTTCGCTGGAAACCCATCGCCGCCTGTACCGGTTGCTGGAGGCGGGAGATGAGGGAAAATTCAACGAACTCCTGGGCGTTCATATCGCCAATACAGGCCGCGACTATCGCGCCTGGCTGGCACGGCAGACCGTGGCCGGAGAAGACGCCGGGACCGAACTGTCATCCCCGACGGCAATCGTGAGCAAATGATTGTGCGCCGCAATTTTTGACCAATCGATGCTGAAGGACTGAAAACCATGGAACTGCCCGTCAACCTTTTCAAGAAAGCGATACGAGGTAAAGGCGCGCTGGGGGTCTGGTCGATGAGCGGTAGCCCGCTGGTCGCCGAGGCGCTCGGATGCGCCGGGTACGACTTCGTCGTACTCGACATGGAACATGCGCCGAACGATGTTCCCCGCCTGCTGCCGCTCTTGCAGGCGGTTGCCGGAACCTCCGCTGCGCCGCTGGTCAGATTGCCCTGGAACGACATGGTCGTCGTCAAGCAGGTGCTCGATATCGGCGCCAATTCGATCATGTTCCCTTATATCCAGAACGCGGAAGAGGCGCGCCGGGCCGTGGCGGCGACGCGCTATCCGCCGGAAGGCGTGCGTGGCGTCGCCGGGATGAGCCGGGCGACCCGCTTCGGTGGCGTCGGCGGCTATTTCAGCAAGGCGGCGGACGAATTGTGCGTCGTGCTGCAACTGGAAACCGTCGAGGCGGTGGCCAACCTTGCCGAGATTGCGGCCGTGCCGGGAGTCGACAGCATTTTCATCGGGCCGTCCGACCTCTCCGCCAGCATGGGGATGATCGGCCAGGTCGATCATCCCTCGGTGCAGAAAGCGCTGGCCAATGCGGCCGTGGCATGCGCCGCCGCGGGCAAGCCGGCCGGCGTCCTCGCCTCGGGCGCGGCGCGCGCATCGGATTATTTCGGCTACGGCTTCAACTGGGTCGCCTCGGGCTCCGATCTCGGCCTCATGATGGGAGCCGCGCGCGCCGAGGTGAAAGCGATCGGGCGAGGGTAGGGTGAAGTGGCAGTGCGCGTCCTGACGCCGGACGTCGAGGTCATCGGCGAGGCAAAAGCGCTCCTCGGTGAAAGCGTGTTTTATGACGCCACAGCGAACAGGCTTCACTGGGTCGATATCCCGGGGCAGACGCTCCTTTCCACCGACGCGTCGGATGGGCAGACGAAGCGCTTTTTGTTCCCGCAGCAGGCTGGTTTCGTACAGCCCTGCAGCGATGGAAAGCTGCTGGTCGGGCAGGCCGATTCGATCCAGCGTTTCGACCTGCGGACGGATACGGCAGCCAACTTCGTCGAGATCGAGCCCGGCGATCCGTCAAGCCGAACGAATGACGCCGTCTGTGATCTGAACGGGCGTCTGATCGTGGGGACCATGCGCCCGGCGCCGCAGGGCACGACCCCGGATCCTGTCGGCAATCTCTATCTGGTCGATGGCAAGGGCAGGAAGACCAGCCTTCTTTCCGGCCTGTCCATCCCGAACGGCCTCGCCTTCAGCCCCGACGGCGGGACGCTCTATCTGGCCGATACGCCCCATCGGACTGTCTGGAAGGCCAGCTATGATCCCGAGACGGGCCTGCTCGGCGAACGTAGCGTCTTCGTAAAACTCGGTGAGAGCCACGGCCGTCCGGATGGCGCGGCCGTCGACGCGGAAGGCTGCTATTGGGTGGCGGCCGTCTGGGGTGGCCAGTTGCTTCGCTACACGCCACGCGGCGAACTCGATCTTGTCGTGCGCCTCCCGGTGGAGCGCCCGACCAAGCTCGCCTTTGGAGGGTCGGACTACCGGACCATCTATGTGACATCGGCCTCCATCCATCTGACCGATCCGGAAAGTCAGCCATTGGCCGGCCGCCTGATCGTGCTCGATGTCGGGATAAAGGGACTTCCCGCGAATCCGTTTCGACGATGGACGGTATCGTCCGCTATTGCGTGACGGTCTGATAGGGCACGATTGAATCGGAAGGGTGATACGCCATGGGTAATCTGAAGCAGCCGAGAAGGCGCATAGAGGATTTGCGCAGCCAGCGCTGGTTCGCCGCGAGCGACATTCGTGCATTCTCGCATCGCCAGCGCACCCAGCAGATGGGCATGCGGCGCGAGGAATTCATGGGCCGGCCGGTAATCGGCATCATCAACACATGGAGCGAGATGAGCCCCTGCCATGCGCATCTGCGCGACCGCGCCGAGGCCGCCAAGCGCGGCGTCTGGCAGGCGGGCGGCTATCCGGTCGAATTGCCGGCGCTCTCCGTCGGCGAGGTAATGGTGAAGCCGAGCACCATGCTCTATCGCAACTTCCTCGCCATGGAGACGGAAGAACTTCTGCGCTCGCACCCGATAGACGGAGCGTTGCTCCTTGGCGGCTGCGACAAGTCCACGCCCGGTCTTCTGATGGGCGCGATCAGCATGGGTCTTCCGGCGATATTCTGTCCGGCGGGACCGATGTCGAATGGCCAATGGCACGGCGTCAAGGCTGGTGCGGGTACGCACACTAAGAAATACTGGGAGGAATTGCGGCTCGGCAGGATCAGCGAGGACCAGTGGATCGATCTTGAAGGACGCATGACACGCTCCGCCGGAACCTGCAACACGATGGGCACGGCCTCGACCATGACTTCGATCGCCGATGCGATGGGAATGACGATCACCGGTGCGTCATCGATCCCTGCCGTGGATTCGGGCCATGCTCGGATGGTATCGCTCGCGGGTTCCCGTATCGTGGAGATGGTCTGGGAGGACCTGAAGCCGACCGATATCCTGACCCGGTCAGCCATCATGAATGGTATCGCCGCCTATATGGCGCTTGGCGGCTCGACCAATGCCGCGATCCATCTGATCGCGATTGCCGGGCGCGCAGGCGTCGAGCTGACGCTTGACGACATGGCCCAGGTCTCGGCACGCATTCCGGTTCTCGCCAATCTTTTCCCCTCCGGCAACAATCTGATGGAGGACTTTTATTTCGCCGGCGGCATGAAAGCACTTCTGGCACGCATCGGCGAGCATCTCGATCTCACCGCCGTAACCGTGGAAGGGCGTACGCTCGGCGAAGCGATCGCAGGGGCGGAGTGCTGGAACGATGATGTCATCCGTACTCCGGCCAATCCCGTCATACCGATCGCGAAAGGCCGTACGCTGGCGCTGCTTAGAGGGAACCTCGCTCCCGACGGCGCGGTGATGAAGACCTCGGCGGCCAGCCCGCATCTCCTTCGCCATGAAGGTCCGGCGCTCGTTTTCGATGGGCCGGAAGACATGCGCAGGCGCGTTGACGATCCGGATCTCGATGTCACCGCCGATACAATCCTCGTCCTGCGCGGAGCGGGGCCGGTCGGCGCGCCCGGCATGCCGGAATGGGGCAATCTCCAGATCCCGAAAAAGCTGCAGCAGAAGGGCGTCACCGACATGGTGCGCATTTCGGACGGGCGGATGAGCGGCACGCATTACGGCACCTGTGTCCTGCATGTCGCGCCGGAATCCGCCGTCGGCGGCCCGCTTGCGCTTTTGAAGACCGGCGACCGCATCCGCCTCGACGCCGATGCCGGCACGCTCGATATGCTGGTCGACGCGGAAGAACTCGATCGGCGCCGCAGAGAATGGTCACCGCCCGAGCGCTATTCGCGTTCCTTCGCGGCGCTTTACCAGGCGCATGTCAGTCAGGCCGACAAGGGCTGCGACTTCGACTTCCTCGCCGGAACAGCACCTGTACCCGAGCCGGAGATATTTTGAGGTCGCGGAGCAGGGTGACCGTCAGTGCAATTGGGGAAGCGGCAAATCCGTGACAACATCGGCTGCCACCACTCGGGCGTCCGGATGATCCTGCAACAATGACGCCGGTACCGTCGGCGTCACGGGACCGTGCAACAGTTTGCGCACGATCGCGCACTGCCATGTCCGGTTCATGAAGATGCGGACCTTACGGCTTGCCAATATCTCCTTCATACCCACTGTGACCGCCAGTTCAGGGATATAGTCGATATTGCCCGACGCGGCCGTGATCGAGTTGATCAGCCGGGTCTCGCGCGACAACCGCACCACACGCGTCGGCAGCGCGGCGAAAGCCGCACGGTCCAGCTTCTCGCCGGGCTCGGGCGGGTCATTGAAGGCGAGATGGCCGGTAATGCCGACGCCGCCGAAACAGACATCGACCCCTCCATGCCTGTCGATCAGATCGCCTGTTGCCTGCGGACGGCGCGGATCGGGGAAATGCCGTGCTTCCGGCGGCGGTGCCAGGTCTGCATCGAGCCGGGCAAGGAAATTGCGCTCCATATGGGCGCGGAAGCTCAGCGGATTGGAAAGGGGGATGAAGTCCCCGCCATCGGGCGTCAAATATTCGTCCATGTTGACGAGCACGAGATCCTTCAGGCTGACGCGCTTGTCATTGCAGTCCTGTGCCCACAATTCATACTGCCCTACCGGCCCTACCGGCAGGATGAAAACCACCTTCTCCCGACCGGCGTCCTTTGCGGCAAGGTATTCGGCCATAAGATCATCGGCAAAGCGCCGGATCACCGTCGCGTTGTCCGCAACGACTTCGAACCCGATGGGGGATCCGCGCCCGATATCTTCCTTGGCGATTGCCAGTGGATTCTTGTTATCCATGAAAGTCTCTCAGGAAGCAGGCGCGATCAGTTTTCCGGTTTCGGCATCGAACAGATGCGGCTTGTCCGGATCGGCGGCAAGGCGGATCGTCTTGCCGGACTTGAGATCGGGCGAAGGCGGCAGGCGTGCGATGATTTCGGTCCCGCCGAACGGAAAGAAGACAAGCGTATCCGAGCCGAGCGGTTCGACGAAGCGGATGACGGCCTCGAAGGAAAGCGGGTTGTCGTCGCCGGCTATCGTGAAGTTTTCCGGCCGCAGTCCGAGGACCAGCTTGCGGTCCGCATCCCCGAGCGCATCGCGGTGATAGCGGGGGAGGGGAAAGCGGATGCCGTCCTCCGTTTCGACGGCCGCGCCGCCATCCGTCGCCGCGCGGCAGGCGATCTGGTTCATGCGCGGCGCGCCGATGAAACCGGCGACGAACAATGTGGCGGGGCGATTGTAGACATCGTCCGGCGTTCCAATCTGCTCCACATGGCCCGAGCGCATGACGACGATGCGGTCGGCCAGCGTCATCGCCTCGACCTGGTCATGCGTGACGTAGATCACCGTCGTCCGCACCTCCTGGTGCAATTTCTTGATCTCGATGCGCATGTCGGAGCGCAGCTTCGCGTCGAGATTGGACAAGGGTTCGTCGAACAGGAAGACCTTCGGATTGCGCACCAGAGCCCGCCCCATCGCCACACGCTGGCGCTGGCCGCCGGAAAGCTGGCCGGGCAGGCGGTCGAACAGATGCGCGATGTCCAGAATGTCCGCGGCGCGTTTGACGAGCGCGCTGATCTGGTCCTTCGGCTTGCCCTGCACCTCGAGAGCGAAGGACATGTTGCGGAAGACATTGAGGTGCGGATAGAGCGCGTAGTCCTGAAAGACCATGGCGATGTCACGGTTCTTCGGCTGCACCTCGTTGACCGTTCTGCCGTCGATCCGGATTTCGCCGGAAGAGACGTCCTCCAATCCCGCGACCATGCGCAGCAGGGTGCTCTTGCCGCAACCGGACGGGCCGACCAGAACCAGAAATTCGGTATCGGCGATATCGAGGTCGATGCCATGGACGACCTCGACCGCGCCGAAGCGCTTGACGACCTGGCGCAGATTGACTGTGGCCAAACGCTCCTCCTGACCCGCTCTGCCTCTCTTCACAGAAGCACGGCGATAGTGCATTCTGTAACCGATTACAGCGTAACAGGCCTTTTTTCTTTAGTCGAGATCAAGATGAAGACCCCGCGAAACGACGGAGAAAGCTCCTCGACAAGAAACGGCCCCGGCGAGGTTCGCCGGTTCCCGGGCGTTCGCGACGTAGCCTTGTCGGCCGGTGTCTCGACAGCCACCGTGTCGCGCTTCCTCAACGATGCGGCCAGCGTTCGGCCGGATATACGCATGCGCGTCGAGCACGCTGTGCGCGAACTCGGCTATATCCGGCACGGTGCGGCAAGGGCGCTGTCGATGCGCCAGTCGCACGCCATCGGGGCGATCATTCCCACTGTCGACAATGCTACCCGCGCCAGCAAGGTGGCGGCGCTGCAGAAGCGTTGCCGGGAGCGCGGCTACAATGTCCTCTTGGCTTTGTTCGAATATGATCTGGAACTGGAACTGGTTCAATGCCGGAACCTCATAGAGGCAGGCGTGGACGGGCTTATGCTGGAAGGTGAACTGCACCACCCCGCGCTCTACCAGCTCATGGAAAAGCGCGGCATTCCCTTCGTAAACACCGCCATTTACGATCCGCGCTCGCCCCATCCCAATATCGGTTTCGACAACCAGGCCGCCGCGGCGCGACTGACCGAGCATCTGCTCGACCTCGGCCATCGGGTCTTCGCGATGATCGCCGGCCCCAACCAGGTCAGCGACCGCGCCAGCGGCCGTGTGAAGGGCGTGCGCCGGGCGCTTGCGGCACGTGGGCTTGATCTGCCCGCGGAGAGGACCATCGAGGGTCCGTACCGGGTCCAGCAGGGGCGGCAGGGGTTGAGGGCGCTGATGGGCGGCGAGCCGCGCCCGACGGCTATAGTATGCGGCAACGACGTGCTCGCTTTCGGTGCGCTGCTGGAAGCACAGGCGCTCGGATGTCGCGTGCCGCAGGACCTTTCCATAGCCGGGTTCGATGATCTCGACTGGGCATCGCAATTGCCTCCGGGCCTGACGACAATGGCGCTGCCGGCCTGGGAGATCGGCCAGTTGGCGGCGGACCATCTTATCGACAGCATCGCCGGGCAGACTGTCACCCATTCGACGGAAGTCGAGGTGAGACTGATCCTGCGAGGCTCGACGGGGCCGGCTCCGGAAAGTTGAGCAGCGCGGTCCAGCCGGTTGACAGTGATTGGGCTTTGCTGTCTACTGTTTGTAATCGGTTACAGTTACACTGCGGCGGCGAATTCGGGGAGGATGGATTTGCGCTTCGGTCTTATCGGATACGGCCTTTGGGGCACCCACCACGCCGAGGCGATCGCCAAGGCGCCGGGCGCGGAACTTGCCGCGATCGCTTGCCAGAGCGAGGCGACGGCGGCGGCAGCCCGCAAGCGCTTCCCGGACATTCCGATCTATCGTGACTACAGGTCGCTTCTGGCCGACGCCTCGATCGAGGCCGTCGATATCGTCGTGCCCAATCACATGCATGAGGAGATCGGGGTCGCCGCGCTCGAGGCGGGGAAGCACGTCCTGCTTGAAAAGCCGATGGCGCTCAGCGTCGCGGCCTGCGACCATCTTCTCGACGCAGCCGGAGCTTCCGGCAAGATATTGAGCATCGGTCACGAATTCCGCCTGTCGACGCAATGGGGCAGGCTGAAGGAGCTGGTGGCGGAAGGCGCTATCGGGCGGCCGCTTTACGCCAATGTCAGCCTGTTTCGTTTTCCCTACCGGCAGGGGTCGGGAGGCTGGCGCTACAAGCGGGATCAGGTCGGCTCGTGGATCCTGGAGGAGCCGGTCCATTTCTTCGATTCGGTGATGTGGTATTTCGAGGAACTCGGCGATCCCGACCGCCTCGTCGCCTTCGGCAACGGGCGTCCGGCGCCTGGTACGGAAGGCAATGAAGCGGCGATGGCGCACAATTTCTCGACGGTCATGCACTGGCCGGGCGGCGCCTACGCCGTCATCACGCAGAGCCTTGCCGGCTTCGAGCATCATCACGTCATGGAACTCGTCGGTACGGACGGCTCAATCCGGACCTGGTGGTCCGGGGCCGAGGACCGCACGCGCGAACCTTCCTTCGAGATCAAGGTGCAGAGGAAGGGTCGGGACAAGGCGGAGAAGATCGAAGCCGCCGCGTCCGGCGAACTGTTCGAACTCGACCAGGAGCTTTGCCTGGCAGTGGAGGCATTCAAGGCAAACCGGCCGATCGTGACGGGCGAGGAGGCGCGCAAGCGCATTCTGGTCTGTCTGGCCGCCGAAGAAGCGCTTGCCAGGGGCCGCGAGGTGAAGCTCGACTTTTCGCGCCATTAGGAATGGCGCGGATTTGAAGATTGGCAAAACGACAACACGCCAAACAGGGAGGAAGTCGATGAAAAGACTAGCATTGCTGTTCACCGCCGGAGCAATGGCACTGGCAGCCGGCTTCATGGCCGCGCCGTCGCAAGCGGCCGACAAGGAGATTACCGTCGTAACCTGGAACATCCCGTATTACACGGACGGGTTCCAGAAATGGGTAGATGCCTTCAAGAAGATTCATCCGGACTACGATGTCAAGCGCATCGACATGAAGGGCACCGAGCTGCCGGCCTGGTATCAGACGCAGGTCGTGGCAGGCACGCCGCCGGACATCCTCGATCTGCAAGGCGGCATCTGGCTTCAATATGCTTCCCAGGGCGGCCTGCTCGACCTGACGCCCTATCTCGCCAAGGACCAGGATTACACCAAGCGGATGTATCCAGAGGTGCTCAATAACTGGGTCTACAAGGGCAAGAACTACGGCGCGCCGCTCTATATCTCGAAGACGCTACTCTTCCTCAATCGCGAGATGATGAAGAAGGCGGGGATCACCAAGGATCCGACCAGCTTCGAAGAGATGATGGATGACGCCAAGAAGATGGCGGGCAAGACCACGTCCGGCTTCATTACGCTCAATTTCGACTGGCTCTACTGGCCGCTGTTCAAGATGAACGGCATCGACTTCGTCACGCCGGACCTCAAGAAAGCCGCCTTCAATACGCCCAAGGCCGTGAAACTGGTCGAGGAGCTTGCCAAGCTGACCAAGGAAGGCGTGATCGACAAGGTGAGCTGGACAGGCCGATGGGTCGAGCCGAACAGCGCATTCGCAGCGGGCAATGTCGGCATGCTGCATGCGCATGCGCCGGCCTATCTGTGGTTCAAGAGCAAGGCGAACTGGGTGAATGGGGACTCGGTCGGCGCCATCGACCTGCCGGGCGGATGGTCGACGCCCAATTCGCATGCGCTGGTCATCTCGGCAGGATCGAAGCATCCCGACGCCGCTTGGGATTTCGTCAAGATCGCGACCAGCGGCGACGGAGCCATCGCCTTCGGCGAGCAGACCAACAATCTCATGGGCGACAAGATAGCCGACGCCGAGCTCATGAAGTATTTCGAGAAGAACATCCCTGCCGTCGTTCCGGCGCTCAAGACGCAGCTTGAAAATCTCGACAAGCTGACCGGCAACTGGCCCTTCGCGCAGGATGCGGCGATCAAGGAAGCGTTCTACCCGGAACTCCAGGCTGCGCTGCTCGGGCAGAAGAGCGCCAAGGACGCACTCGATGCCGCGGAGAAGAAGGTCAACCGCATTCTCGAAGCGGAATAGGAACGGGAAGGCGTAATGGTCGAGCGCGCGGCGGAGAGGATGACGGCGACCTCGCCAGATCCTGCCGCGCGGCCGGCTTTCTGGGCGCGCCGACGGTCGCGCGAACTCGGGCTGATCTGGCTGTTCCTCCTGCCTTCGCTGGTGATCTTCCTGCTCTACCGCATCATTCCGCTGGTGTGGAATGTCGTGCTGTCGCTGGAATTCTGGTCGCCCTACAAGCCGGCGCGCTTCGCCGGCCTTTATCAATACCAGAACATGCTGTTCTACGACGATGCCTTCTGGAAGGTGGTGGCCAACACGCTGATCTTTATGGCCTCGGCGCCGGTCGGTATCGCGCTGGCGCTCGGCGTCGCCCTTTTGGTCAACCAGCAGATCCGGGGTCGCGGTGTCTATCGCACCATCGTCTTCATGTCCTACCCGGTGATGACGGTCGCTGTCGGCATCATCTGGCAATGGCTCTATAACGAGAAGGTCGGGCTGATCAATTATGTGCTGATCTCGTTCGGTATCATCCCCAAGGGCATCCCGTTCCTGGAAAGCTTCCAATGGGCACTGCCGGCCGTCATCCTGGCGTCGCTCTGGCAGGTGATCGGCTTCTACATGATCATCCTGCTGACCGGACTGCAGAGCATTCCGCCCAATCTCTACGAAGCGGCATCCATCGATGGGGCGAGTGCCGGCCAGAGCTTCTGGCGCATCACGGTGCCGCTCCTGAAACCATCGCTTTTCCTGTGTTTCGTCGTCGGGATCATCAATTCCTTCAACGCTTTCGATCTCATCTTCGTCATGACGGGTGGCGGTCCGGGGCACGCGACGGACCTGCTCGTCACCTATATCTATTCGACCGCCTTCAAACTGGGGCATTTCGATTACGCGGCGGCGATGACCGTGGCGAATTTCGTTCTCTTCGTCGGGCTTGCCTTCGTCGCGAACCGGCTTGCCGGCGGCGAGGCCGGCGCCGTCAGGCGGAGTGCGTAGGATGACTCGCGGTCGCAGGCATTGGCCCGTGCATTTCGCCCTGGCTCTGATTTCCGCCCTGATGCTCGTGCCTTTCTACTGGGTCCTGAAGACCAGCCTTACCGGCGAGAACATCTTCTCCTATCCGCCCTCGCTCCTGCCGCATGAGGCGAACCCGTTCTATTTCGTCGATGTCTGGTATGCGATTCCATTCTTTCGCTACCTTATCAACAGCGTCGTCGTCTCGATCATGGTGGTGGTCGCCAATGTCTTCCTCAACGCCATGGCCGGCTATGCGCTGACGCGGGATTTCCCCGGCAAGGCGGCGACGATCATGCTCTTTCTCTCCTGCATGATGATCCCGTTCCAGGTGACGATCATCCCGGCCTATCTGATCACCGCGAAGCTGCACCTCCTCAATTCCTACTTCGGCATGGCGCTGCCCCTGATGTCGACGATCATCTGCATCTTCATCTTCAAGGCGGCGTTCGAAGCAATCCCGCATTCTCTGGTGGAAGCGGCGCGGATCGACGGGGTGCCCGATTGGCAGATCATGTTCCGCCTGATCATGCCGCTGACCAAGCCGGCTATCGCGACGAACGTGATCCTGTCCTTCATCTGGTCCTGGAACAGTTTCCTGTGGCCGTTGGTCGTCGTGCGAGACGTCAATATGCAGACACTACCGCTCGGCCTGTCCCGCTTTCTCTCGGTGGTGGAGGACACGACCGGCGCCCTTTATGCTTTCTGCGTCATGGTGCTGGTGCCGGGCCTGTTGATCTTCCTCCTGGCGCAGAAGGAATTCATCAAGGGCCTGACGTCAGGCGCGACCAAGGGCTGATCGCATGAGATGGTCCTGGCTCAACAATCGTTTCACCGTCACCTTTGGCACCATTTTCGTGCTGGTCGTGATCTGGAACGTCTATATCAGCTTCCACGATCACGGGCTGATCGAGGGCAGGGTGGTCGGATCGGACGGGGCGCCGGTTGCCGGCGCCACCGTTACGCTTTCCGAACAGACATTGCTGGTCAATCAGCAGCGTGGCAAGACGACGACCGATGCCGATGGCCGTTTCAAATTCACCGGCCATCATATGCACCGGCCCTATCTCCACGCTGAAAAGGAAGGCGTCGGAGAATTCGGCCCACGCCAGTTCCCGCTCTACTTCCAGAGTGAGGATCTGATCCTCAAGCAGCCTCTCGAACTGACGGCACGAACGTCATGAGCAGCCATGCCCTCTTGGATCGCCTCGGTTTTGCTGCGGGGCAGCGGGTCGCCGTGCTGCATGCAGACGATGTCGGCATGTGCCATGGCGCCAACACGGCATTCGTCGAGCTTAGCCGGCTCGGCCGTCTCACTTGCGGATCGGTGATGATGCCCTGCCCATGGTCACCCGAGATCGCGCGGATCGCGGCGGAAGACGGGACACTCGATCTCGGTGTTCACCTCACCCTTACCAGCGAATGGATGGGCTATCGCTGGGGCCCGCTCACGCGCGTCGGCAAGGCGTCGGGGCTGGTCGACGACGAAGGCTATTTTCACCGCAGCGTGGCCGCGCTCGCGGAAGGCGTCGTGGAGGAAGCAGCGGAAGAGGAAATGCGGGCGCAGATCGACCGTGCGTTGGCGTTCGGCATCGATGTCACGCATCTCGACACCCATATGGGTGCAGCGCTCTCTCCACCGCTGATCGAAGCCTATTGCCGCGTCGGGCGCGACTATCGGCTGCCGGTACTGCTGCCTCGCAGCGCGGATCATTACGCACGCGTGCTCAAACTCGATCTTCTCGGTGCAAACGAAGCGCTTTCCGCGGCGGTGAAGCAACTGGATCAATGGGCGATGCCGGTCGTCGATGATTTCCGCATGACGCCCGGCGTGGCAAGCAAAGAGAGCGAAGCCGCCTATCGCGAACTGATCGAAACCCTGCCCGGCGCCCTCACCTTCGTGGCGCTTCACCCCAACAGGAGCGGCGACATCGAAACCGTGGTGCCGTTGCGCGCGCACTACCGCACCGACGAGGTCCGGCTGCTCGAAAGCGGTGCTATCGCCGGCTGGCTGGCGGCGAACGGGATCGGCACGATCGGCATGCGCCCGCTGCGCGATTTGTATCGAGAGGCCCTGCACGATGCAGAAGCCCAGACTCACTGAAACGGAAATCCGGCCATGACCACCAGGAAGACGATCGGCGTATTGCCGCTGGCGCGATCGACATTCGACGTGCCGCTGTCGGAGGACTATCTCGAGCGCATGCTTGGCGTGCTGGAAAGCAGCGGTCATGTGATCGAGGGGCCACGCAAGCTTCTGATGGATCAGGACGCCACGCGTGAAGCGATCGCCGGACTGAAGCAGGCCGCACTCAGCCAGATTCTTGTCCTGCAGATCAGCTTTACGGATGCCGTGGCGATCGTGGAAATAGCCAACGCCTTTGACGAGCCGCTGTCGATCTGGGCGGTTCCCGAAGCGCGCACCGGCGGCAAGCTCAGGCTCAACTCCTTCTGTGGCTTGAATCTGGCGGCGCATGCCCTCGGCTTGAACGGCCGCGAATTCGGGTATCTCTACGCGGACCCGCAAAGCCCTGGGATCGGCGGCGCGGTCAGCGAATTGCTTGTCGGCAAACGGCGTGCCGTCGCCGTTCCCTCACGTCTGGCGAAGGCCAGCGATCCGGCAGGCCAGGAGGCAGCCCGGTCGCTCCGCGGCGCGCGCATCGGACGCCTCGGAGCGCATCCCGATGGTTTCGATACCTGCCGCTACGACAAGACCGCACTGAAGGCACTTGCGGATATCACGGTCGACGAACTCGCTATAACGGAGCTGTTCGATAGGGCGCGAAGCGAAGGGGCCGACATGCCGGCTCGGCTCCGCGAGCAGGTGGCGCTGACGCTCACCGAGCTCGACAAAGTCGATCAGGAACAACTCGATCGTTCGCTCAGGCTGAAGGGCGCGCTTGATCAAATTCGTGCGGCTGGCACCTACGACGCATTCGCCGTGCGCTGCTGGCCTGAAACCTTCACCGAATATGGTGGAGCGGTCTGCGGCCCGGTCGCGATGATGGGAGAGGCGAAGGTGCCCTGCGCTTGCGAGGCGGATGTCTATGGCGCGCTGACCAGCTTGCTCCTGCAAAAGGTGGCCGACGCACCAGCCTTCCTGACCGATCTGGTGGATCTCGACGTAGCGGACAATACCGGCGTGGTCTGGCATTGCGGCCAGGCGCCTTTGTCGATGGCCGATCCCGACGTGAAGCCGCTTGCGGCGATCCATAACAACCGCCGCATGCCGCTCCTTTACGAATTTCCGCTGAAGCCGGGCAAGGTCACCTTCTTTCGGTTGAGCCAGGCGAAAGGGAGGCCGATGGCGGTGATCGGCGGCGGCGAGATGCTGAAACGCCCGCTGGCCTTCAACGGGACGTCCGGCGTGGTACGTTTCGATTCCGGCTCGAGGAATGTGCTCGAGCACATCATGGGAGCGGCGCTCGAGCATCATATGGCGCTCGCCTATGGCGATCACCGTGCTGCCCTTGAGGCCGCCGCTGCCGAACTTGGCCTGCCGGTCCTCATACTGTGATGTACGAGATCGGCGGTATCATTGAGGTGATCTGATCGAAGAGACGAGATAACAATCCATGGACAAGCCCGTCATCATCGCCGATCCGCTTCCCCGGCGGCTTGATACAATCATGGAGCCATCCGTGCGCCGTCGGCTGGAAGCGCTTGGAGAAGTGGTTCTGTCCGAGGATCGGCCGATGCCGGATGAAGAAGTCGACCGGCTCCTGCCCCGAACACACATCGTGGTCGGTCAGACCTCGCTGTCGCGAGAGCGGCTCGACCAAGCCCCTCATCTGCGGGCCGTAATCAACGTCGAGACGAACTTCCTCCCGAATATCGATTACGCCGCCTGCCAGAAGCGTGGCATCTGGGTTCTGACGCCGGCTTCCGCCTTCGCCGCGCCCGTTGCGGAGGCCACGTTGGGAATGGCTCTTGACCTTGCGCGCGGGATAACGATCGCCGATCGGGATTTTCGCGCGGGCAAGGAAAAATACGGGCAGGCAGGCAACGCCGACACGGTCCGTTTCGAGGGCGCGACGGTCGGGATCATCGGATTCGGTGATCTCGGACGTTCCTTCCGTGATCTCATCCGACCATTTCGAAATATCGTTTCCGTTTACGACCCTTGGCTGCCGGTGGAGATCATCCTTCGCCACGACTGCCGACCGGCCAGCCTCGAAGAAATCCTCTCCGGAAACGCTTTCATCGTCGTGTTCGCTTCCGTCACGAACGAAAATCAGGGCTTTATCGGCAAGCGCGAATTCGCCCGCATGAAGCGGGGAACGATCTTTCTCCTCATGAGCCGGGCCGCGGTCGTTGATTTCCCGGCCATGCTGGAGGCCGTCGAGTCGGGCCATATCCGTGCCGCCACGGACGTCTTCCCCGAGGAGCCTGTGGCGCCGGATGATCGGGTGCGTTCCCTTCCCGGCCTCCTGCTTTCCGCACATCGTGCTGGCGGAACGGCTGATGCCCTTCTTGAAATCGGGCGTATGGCCGTCGCCGACGCGGAACTGATCATGCGCGGGCTTGTGCCGCAATTGTGCCGTCGAGCCGATCCCGGCGTAGCTGAGCGCCTCCGTTCAAAGCCTGTTTCGTAAGCCGGCCGGTAATATCACGCGCAGAATCCGTAGCTTCTGGCGAAGTCGCCTTCCGCCGCCGCGGTCGTTTTTTCATAGACAGGTTTCCATGGCCTGGCCTCGCGTTCCGTGAGCTCGCTTAGCCGGGCGAGGCGTTTGCGGCCGTCCTCGCGGAGTGCTTTCAGCACCCTTTCGCCATCGGGGAACCCGTTCTCGATGGCGCTCAGCCAGATCGTGCGGCCGGCAAGGAAGCCTTGAGCTCCCGCGGCATAGGAATAGGAGAGTATGCGCTCGAACTGTTCGGGCGCCGCGCCGCCGGAAAGCATTACCCAGGGAATGCCGGCCTCGGCGCAGATCGATCCGACGGCCTCGAACTGGCTCGCTGCTTGTTTGGCTGCGGTGCTGCCGTCCGGGGAGGGCAGCGACGCGGCGGGAAGAGGCGTCTCCAGCTTGAAGAGATCGACGCCATATTCGGGTTTGGCGAATTCCCGCACGCTCTCGACCACGAGATCGGCCCTTTTATCGGACGATTCCACATAGTCGGCCGTGTAGTTTTGGCTGCCGGAAAAGGGATAGACCAGAAGCTCGAGCACATAAGGGATGTCGTGACGCCTGCAATCTTCACCAACCAAGCGCACGAAATTCTTCTGGTGCTCCCTGACATCCTGCCCGGCATCGGGGCGGTACCAGGCGAGGACCTTCACGCCATCGGCGCCGATCTGGCGGATCTTGCCGACGCTCCAATTGTCGATCCGGCGCGACTTGCGGCCCTCCGGCGTTTCAACGACCCGGTGCTCCTCCAGCGTCATGATCAGGCCCGTCTTCTTCGGCAGGATGTCGATGGCCGCCGGCAAGGCGAAATTGGGGTCGAAGAGCATGGAACTCGCATCCTGCGCGAGCGCTTCCACCAGCAGGCGCTTGGCCTTCAGCATATCCGCGAATGTCACTTCGCCGGGCGTGATGCCCCGCGCCTTTGCGATTGCGGCGAAGAGCGGTGGCCGCTGATCGAGCGCGACCATGGTGAAATGACCCTTGTCGTCCGCCAGCCGCGCAAGGCCCCTGTTCTTGCCGATCGTCGTCATGTTGTTGTCCTTTGAAATGCAGCAATCTCGTCGAAAGTGGGAATGCCTTCGCGGCCGGTGGGCCTCGTGCATTTGAGGGCGGCGGCAGCCGAGGCGAATATCATTGCTTCGCCGACCGCCATGCCTGTACCGATCGCGAAGGCATAGGCCCCATGGAAGACATCGCCAGCGCCGTTCGTATCGATGACGGTAACGGCAAAGGCGGGCAGCCGGCAACGCTGGCCGCTTTCGCGCCATTCCACGCCGGTTTCCCCGAGGGTGACGGCGCTGATACGGCAGCCATGGCTCTCGATCCGCTTGAGCGCGGTATCGATATCGGGTCCCGCGAAGCCGGCGAGAGCCGGCTGCGAAAAGATCGCGTGATCGGTCAGCGGCAACAGCCGCTCGAAAATCTCCGCATCGGCGACCTCGGCATCGAGCACCGTCGGTACACCGGCGCGCCGCGCGGCGGCAAAGGCCGCTTCTGTGCCGTCAGGCCAGCGCGGGTCGGAGAGAACCACGGATGCTGAGGCGAGCTTCTCCAATGGCAGCCAATCGGCTGCTTCCGGCAGCCCGTGGCCGCGGAAATTGACGATATGCCGCTCGCCCTCGCTATCGACGAAAACGCCGGATGCGGAAGAACGGGCTTCGGGAAACAGCCTGAAGCCGCTGGCATCGACGGCCTCGGCGACGAACTGGTCGTGCATGATACGGCCTGCCGGATCGTCGCCGGCACGCCCCCAGAAATGCGCATCGCCGCCCAGCCTGGCGACCGTCACCGCGGCCGTCGCTGCCATTCCGCCGCCGGCCGTCATGAACTGGTGCGCACGCACCTTCGACAGATCGGCATCCGGCAGGCGGTCGGCCTGCCAGATATAGTCGAGGGCCGAAAGGCCGACACAGATGATCATTGGCTTATTTGGAGCGCATGCGTTCATGGGCAGGCTCCCGGGTTCCGCACTTTGCCGGACATCGCGATCATCCGATCATTCTGGCTTTCAATTGTAACCGGTTACATAGCCATGTAAAGATGATGGGGCTGGTTTTCTTGTTCAGATTCGTTCGGTGCAGCGGCGGCTGCTGGCCCAACTCTACCTTCTCTACCATGCGGCCTGTTCGATGGAAGCGCGGCCCCTGCAGATCGAGCGTGCGAAGAAGGCTGCCTGCTTTCAGGGTTGATGATGGTTTGCGGCCTGGATCATATATTATTTATGTACGAAGAGCCGGCCGGGCATTATATCCATCGGTCAAGGAAGTCGGTCAGCCACTCGATCCATGGGAGGGTATCGGCCGTGACAGGCAAGAGGACGCCGGACACCATCTCGGTCGCCGGCAAATCCATTCTCTACACCGGCGCCGCGGGCGGGCTCGGGCTCGCTACGACGCTGCGGTTCCTCCGCGCTGGCGCGCGTGTAGTCGCGATAGACAACGATCCGGCGAAGGTGGAGACACTGCGCTCGAGTGTAGAGAACGAAAGGCTGGATGGCCTGACTGTCCGCGAAGCCGATCTTTCTAGTCTGGCGACGCTGCGCGAGTTGCTGCAAGAGACGGCGAGGGAGACCGGCGGCTACGATATCGTCATCAACAATGCTGCGATCTATCCATCCAAGCCTTTCGAGGAATATTCGATAGAGGAGTTCCAGGCCGTCCAGCGGGTCAATGTCGATGCCGGGGTCGTTTGCGTGCAGGTGGCCCTGCCAAGCATGCGCGAGAAGGGTTGGGGACGCATCATCAACATCGCGTCGGTGACGGCATATGGCGGCTGGGCGAACCTGGCGCCTTATGTGCAGTCCAAAGCCGCTTTGATCGGGCTGACGCGCGCCTGGGCGCGCGAGTTCGGCCAATATGGCGTAACCGTCAACGCTGTGGCGCCTGGGGCCTTCCCGACGGATGCAGAGAAGATCCATCCAGACCCCGAGGGCTACACGCGCTTCGTTCTCGACCATCAGGCGGTCAAGCGGCGTGGGCATGCGGACGACATCGCCAATGCGCTGATGTTCCTTGCTTCCGAAGGATCCGGCTTCATCACCGGGCAGACGCTGAACGTGGATGGCGGTTGGGTGATGAACTAGGACTGGCCTCGAAGGCCGATTCAATGACGAAAGGGCTAATGTTTTCATGGGTGTCTTGAGCGGTATTCGCGTGCTTGATTGCTCGATCGCAATGGCGGGGCCATTCGCGGCCCAGCGTCTCGGCGATCTCGGTGCGGACGTGGTGAAGGTCGAACCGGTTACGGGCGAATGGCAGCGCCACGTCGCGGCCGGCGGGGCGCGTGGCAACAGGGTCAACGTGTCGTTTTTGTCGCTCAACCGCAACAAGCGTTCACTGGCCGTCGATCTGAAATCGGAGGACGGCAAGAAGGTTCTGCTCGATCTGGTGAAGACGGCGGACGTGTTTCTGCAGAATTACCGGCCGGGCGTGGCGAAGCGCCTGGGCGTCGACTACGAGACCTTGTCCCGGATCAACCCGAAGCTCGTCTATGTATCGATGTCGGGTTATGGAGAGAGCGGCCCCTACGTGAACCGGCCCGGGCAGGACCTGATCCTGCAGGCGATGTCGGGTGCGATGCTGTCTGCAGGGCGTACCGGCGAAGCGCCGACGCCGGCGGGGCAGTATCTGGTCGATGCCGTCACTGCCTACACGGCTTTCGAAGGCGCGTTGGCAGCCCTTTTCCATCGTGAGCGCACTGGTGAAGGTCAACTGGTCGAGGTCAACATGCTTGACGCCATCACCACGATCCAGATGCAGGAACTGTCGGTCTTTACCGTCGGCGGCAAGAAGCAGGAGCGGTCGGCCGAACCGCATGCGCATGTCTTCATCCGCTCGCCCTATGGCGCCTTCGCCACCAGCGACGGTTACATCGTGCTTTCCTTTCCTTCGCTCCGGAAGCTTGGCGAGATTATCGGCGAGGATAGTTTTCTCGACATGGACGACGAAGTGGACAGTTGGACGCGGCGCGACGAGATTTTTGCCAAGACACGTGACAAGCTGATGGCGAAGACATCGGCGGAATGGCTGAAGCTGTTCGAGGAGGCCGGCATCTGGGCGGGGCCGGTCTATGGCTACGCCGATCTGGTGTCGGATCCCCAGATTGCCCATAACGGCACCTTCGTCGAGTACGAGCATCCGACAGAGGGACGCGTAAAGACTCCTGGATTTCCGATAAAATTCTCGAAGACGCCATCCAAGGTGGAGCGTGGTGCGCCACTTGCCGGCCAGCATACGCGCGAGGTGCTCCAGGAAGCAGGATATGACGCCGCCACGATCGATCGGCTTGAAAAGGCCGGCGTTATCGCCAGTGCCGCCTGAGGGCTTGCATCGGCGCTTCTGCAAGCGCCCGAAATCCTGATCGCGCGGGGAATCTGCCGACTCCCCCGCGTGATGACGGATTTTGCGATGATACCTACTCGATCCTATTTGCGGGAGAAGTGCGCCTGACGCTTCTCCTTGAAGGCGGCGCGTCCTTCGTGCGCATCCTGCGTGGCGAAGCAGATCGTCTGGAGATCGCGTTCGTAGGCGATGGCGTTCTCCACGCTCATTTCCCATGCCGCACGTAGGTTTAGCTTGGCTGTCTCGGCCGCGATCGGCGCGCGCGCGGCGATCGCCGCAGCAAGGGCCTTGGCTTCCCCCATAAGCGATGCGCGCGTGGTGACCTTGGAAACCAGCCCCCAGCGCTCGGCGGTAGCGGCGTCGATCGGGTCGCCCGTCATGATCATCAGCGCCGCATTGGATGGACCGACCGCGTGCGAGAGCCCCACCGCCATGCCGCCGCCGCCGATCCAGCCGAGCTTGATTTCGGGTGCGGCGAAACTGGCATTCTCCGAAGCGATACGGATGTCGCAGGTCATGGCCGTCTCGAGCCCGCCGCCGAACGCATAGCCGTTTACGGCTGCGATGGATGGTTTGCGCAATGCGCGCAAAGCATCGCAATAGTCCGGCCGGTTGCGGAAATTCCATGGCGTATCGTAGTCGTCGAGCGTCCTGATGTCCGAGCCGGCGCAGAAAGCCTTGTCGCCGCTGCCGGTGAGGATGATGCAGCGTATGGCATTGTCATCATTGAGGGCGTTGACGGCCGTGACCAGAACATCGGCCATTTCCGGTGTCACAGCATTCAACTTTTCCGGCCTGTCGAGGGTGATGATGCCGACATAATTGTCACGTTCGATCTTGATGCCGGCGTCCATGTCCTGTCCTTTCCTGGCGCTGAATGCCACTAGGTATCATATACGATCTTCCGGCACGGATGCATTACGATGCGCCCGCGCGGGGATTGAGTGTCAAAGGGCGCCGGCAGGCTATTTTTCGGCGAACAGGGTGTCGGCCAGCTTTGCAATGCCGTCCAGCGTCTCTTTCCTGCCTTGCTGGCGGCGGCAATACGCCTCGATCATGTGCCCGCCCTCGGCCTGGAAGTGGATGTAGCCGGGTCGTCGCGGCCTGATCCAGGCGGCCTCCATGGAGCGCCGCACTCCCGAGTAGAAACCACCGAACCGGGCGTCGTTGGCTTTGTCTTCCCAAGAGGTGAGCAGTGCCGGCTGGCCGTGATGCTCCGGTATGATCCGGTCCTGCGCCTCGCGTGAGAGGCAGAAGCGGACGAAGTCCAACGCTTCCTCGGGGTATCGGGTCTGGGCAGAGACGCCAAGTCCGGTACCGCCGAGCATCGTGCCGGCCGGATAAGGCTCGGCAAGGCCGCAGAAATCCGCGAAACGGAGGGGTTTACGCATATCCGCTTCGGCATAGGTGGCATAGCCGTAGACGCAAGGCGTGAAGGCGATGTCGTCACGCTGCGTCATGGCTTCCGAAAGCGAGATCGCGTTCCAATCGAGCGTTTCGGCCGGGGAGAGGGCAAGCAGTTCATCGAGCGCGTCGAGCGCGGTGCCCATCGCGTCGGCGTCGAAGGTGAAAGCGGATCGTGGGTCCGTCGCCATCGGCCGCGCGAGATTGGCCATCAGGCTTGCAACCGTCGCGAAGGCATGCGGCGAGACGACCGGCGTCGCGAGCCACAGGCCTTTCCCGCGGAGGCGATTGCCGAGCGCGATGGTCTCCGCCCAGCTGCGGGGAACATCCATGTCCGCCTCGGTCAGAAGGTCGGCCCGGTAGGCCGCGTGCGGCGCTGCGCCGTCGATCGGTGCCGCCCAGACATGCCCGTCATAGCGATAGCTCGGCAGGGACGGTCCGATATAAAAGGCGTCGGCTTCCGGTCCCAGAAGCTCCGGCATCACCCGCTCCAGCGGCAGAAACGCCTGCCCGGCCGCGATGTCGCCGCAGAAGGGGTGATCGACGATCAGGAGGTCGAAATTCCCGGCAATATCGGCTATCGGCTGATGCTCGAAATCGGAGAGGGGGCGTACTGTCCATTCGATCTCGACATGCGGCCTGTGCTGGCGGAAGCTCCTGCTCAGCGGCTCCAGGGGGCCGGTGGCGCGGCGATGTCCCCAGCACAATCCCTTAAGTGTGACATTGCTCATCTCGTCTGCTCTCCGCTACCTTGTCTGCGGCCCCTCAGGAAAACCCATGACCGATACGACTGTTGAAACCCGCCCCTCCGATGCTTCGCCCCGGCGAAGCCTCGTCGACGTTGCCCATGACGAATTGCATCGGCTGATTACCGATGGCGACCTCGGCGAGGGAGAGCGTATCGTCATCGACCGCTTCGCCCGCGACCTGAAGACCAGCCTCATTCCGATCCGGGAGGCTCTTGCGCGGCTTCATGCCGAAGGGCTCGTCACCTTCGAGCGCAACAAGGGTTACAGGGTTGCGTTGCGTCCGACCCTCGAGGAACTCCAGCGTCTGTTCGAGGCGCGGCTGGTGATCGAGATGGGCGCCGCGGAGCTTGCGCTGGAGCGTGCCAGTCCCAAGGCACTGAAAGACCTGAAAGCGCTCAACCGGCGCATTGCCAAGGTCTCCTATGGCACGACCTTCCAAGGGTTCAGGGATTTCGTCGTCCTCAACGAGCGCTTTCATGTCGCGCTCGTCGACCTTGCCGACAACCCGCCTTTGTCCGACGCCTATCGCCGGCTCGGTTACCACCAGAAGATCACGCGACCGACCTATGGCCGCGGCCCCGGCGACGTGAAGCGCTTCGTGCGCGAGCATGACGAGATCATCCACGCGCTCGAGACGCGTGATTTGCCGGCGCTGCGCCGGGCGGTCAGCGCGCACATCGCGAGTGGCGTGGAACGTTTCCAGCAAGACTGGGGAGGCGGGGGCGTGCACGGCCGGATCAGCGCTCGCGCTTCCTGAACGCGTCCGGTCCCGCCCGCTGCGAGCCGAGGGCGAAGGAAAGCGCCATCAGTTCCCGCTCCATGGCGAGCCCGTTGGTCAGCCCCCCTTCCATGGCCGCGCGGATACCGGCCTTGTTGGTCACGGTCGCGACCTCCGAGTGCCCGGCGATGAGCGCGGCGAGCCGCCGCCCCTCCGCCACCTCGCCACCCTCGGGGACGAGGAACTCGACGAGCCCGATGCGGTAAGCCTCCTCCGCGTCGAGCGGCTCGCCGGTAAGCAGGATGCGGCTCGCCTGGCCATAGCCGACCAGCCGGGTGAGCCGTTGCGAGAAGCCGCCTGCGCCGAGCCAGCCATGTTTCACCTCAGGCGCAGCGAATCTGGCGTCTCGGGAGGCAACCCGGATATCGCAGTTGAGCGCGATCTCGAAGCCGCCGCCGAAGACCCAGCCCTTCAATGCGGCGACAAGGGGCTTGCGGATCGCGCCGAACTCCAGCGCGTAGTTGATCGCATTCCGCCACGCCCAGGCGTCGGCGAAATCGTCAAGCGTGTGCAGATCCGTGCCGGCGCAGAAAGCGCGCTCGCCGGCGCCGCGGACGAGCACCGCGCGCACCTCGGCATCGGCATCGAGCGCGGCGAGGCTTTCGCGTATCGCAGCCGCCATGGCCGGCGTCACGGCGTTGTGCTTGGCCGGTCGGTTCAGAACCAGCTCGGCGGTTCCGTTTCCCGGCTTCTCGATCTGGATCTCGTCGATCATGCCGCGGCTCCCGATGCGAGGAGAGCGTCGGTTTCTTCCCGCGAGTAGCCGAGTTCGCCGAGCACTTCCAGAGTGTGCTCGCCGAGACGTGGCGCGCCGCGGATTTCCGGCGAAGGGTCCGTCGAGAAGCGGACCGACGGCGCCGTGGTGGTGATGGTTCCGGCGCGCGGATGATCGTATGTGACGAAATAGGACGCGAATTGCGGGTGCGTCTTGACGTCGGCGTAGTCGTTGACCGGCCCCGACCATATCCCGGCGGCGAAGAAACTGGTGATGGCGTCCTCGGTCTTCCAGCTTAAGATGGCATCGGCGACGACCGGATAGATCCTGTCACGCCATTCGTTGATGCCGCCGCGATCTTCCAGGTCCTGCGGCTTCTCCGTCGAAAGCTGCTTCAGCCGTTCCGAACCGAGAACCTCGGCGATGGCCGCGAGGCTCGACTGCGCAATGGCTATCCAGCCGTCGGCCGTGCGGTAGATGCCGTAGGGCGGCTCCATCCATGTCGAGGCGTAAGGCTGCGCGCCGCGCGGCGCTTCTCTGCCGGTGGTGAGATAGGTCGACAGTTCCTGGATCTGGACCTCGATCGCGGCGCCCAGCAGCGACACCTTCACTTCCGAACCCTTGCCCGTGCGCAGCTTCTGCAGGATGCCCGCCATGACGCCCTCGCTCGCCAGATGGGAAGCCATGACATCTACCATGTAGACAGGCGAGGGATGCGGCAGCGCATCTTTCGATCCGGCGTTCCAGGTAAGCCCGGAAAACGCCTGAACGAGGAGGTCCTGGCCGGGGCGAGCCACCATCGGGCCCTCATCCCCATAGCCTGAGATCGAGACATAGACGAGATCCGGCTTGATCGCCGCAAGTGTTGCATAGTCGATGCCGAGCCGGCCGGCGACACCGGGCCGGAAGTTCTGGACGACCGCGTCGGCGGTTTCCACGAGGCGGTAGAGCACATCGCGTCCCGCCTTTGCCTTCAAATCAAGTGCCAGCGACTTCTTGTTGCGGTTGAGCGTCAGATATGGCGTGGTCTCTCCGCCGAGGTGGACATCCGCCATCGGGGCAGAGCGCGTGAAGTCCGGTCGGCTCGGACCTTCGACCTTGATCACCTCGGCGCCCATGTCTGCAAGACGCTGGGTGGAAAGGGGGCCGGCCATGGCCAATGTCAGGTCGATGATGCGCAGGCCGGCGAGCGGGCCGCTGGCAACGCTGGAATTATCGTGGCCGATTGCCGTCCGCATGTTAGCTCCATTCTCCTTACTGCGTTCCATCCAATCCTCTCGAAGAAAAATCATATATGATTTTTGCGAACAGTCACTAGCGAAGACGACACCTCATGGTCAGCCTTGTGCCGCTGTTCTTTTTCGCGTCCCGGAATTCTCGAGGGCCTGGCGCCTGCGCCGCAGCAGATCGATGATGCTGTTCGCCGCCAGGGCGACGATCAGGATCAGCCCGTATGCGAACTGGGCATAGAAGGCGGAGACATGCGCCAGGCTGAGGAGGTTCTGCACCAGGAACAGTACCGCGCCGCCGGCTGCCGCTCCGAGAAGTCCTCCGCGTCCTCCGGCAAGGCTGACACCACCGAGCACCGC
The DNA here is from genome assembly GCA_040255475.1 of Phyllobacteriaceae bacterium. Taxonomy (GTDB): domain Bacteria; phylum Pseudomonadota; class Alphaproteobacteria; order Rhizobiales; family Rhizobiaceae; genus Mesorhizobium_L. The sequence goes on from JBDZVC010000012.1 coordinate 25,831, forward strand.
CCCGGCTATGCCGATCAGCGTATAGGGTGCGGCTGCGGTCGGGTCGCCTGAACCGAGAGATACCGTAAATGCAAAGCCGGTGACCGCTGCTATGACGCCACCGACGACATAGACCGTGAAACGGACGCTTGCGATGTCGATACCGCTCGTGAAGGCGGCTCTCTGGTCGCCGCCGGTTGCAAGAAGGTTGCGCCCGAATGCCGAGCGGCGAAGCGGAACCCAGATGAGCGCCACCGCCGCGAGCATGAGGAGCGGCAGGGGAAAGATGCCGACGGCGCCGCGCAGCGCGACCATCCAGCCCGGCGCGGACCCGCCTGCCATGGGCAGGATCACGAGCGTGAGGCCCGAGAGAACCAGATAGGTGCCGAGCGTCGCGATGATCGCCGGCACGCGCAGCCAGGCGACAAGCAACCCGTTCACCGCGCCGGCCGCGATTCCGAGAGCGATCGCAATCGGTATGACGAAAAAGGGGGAGACGATCCCCGCCGGGAAGAGCGCGCCAACGAGTACCGCATTGACGAGGCCAGCGAGCGGCCCGATCGAGAGGTCGATACCGCCGGCGCCCGAGACAATGGCGGGTGCCGCAGCCATCGCGATCAGCAGGAACGGCAGCGCCACCGCGAGGATCGACGGCCAGTTGGACGGGTCGAGGAACGTGCGGTCGACCGCGGCGTTGAGCGCCAGCAGTATGATGGCGGTTGCGAGTGCCGGGCCAGCATAGCCGAAACGCCGCCTGAGAGTGCCGAGCGATTTCATGACGCACCTTGGGGGAGGCTTGCGGAACTGGTACGCTGGCCGAACATGGCGGCCACCACCGCCTCACGCGTCACCTCGGATCCTTCCACGACGCGTGAGACTTCGGATTCCCGGAACACCACGACCCGGTCGCAGGCGACGAGCAGTTCCTCGATCTCGGTGGAAAGGAAAAGCAAGGTCACGCCGCGCGCGGCAAGGTCGCGGAAGACCTCGTAGATTTCCGTTTTGGTCGCCGCATCGACGCCGCGCAGCGGATCGTCGAGCACCATCACCTTCGGATCTACCGCGAGCCATCGCGCAAGCAGGACCTTCTGCTGGTTTCCCCCCGATAGCCGGCCGACAGGAATGGAAAGCTGGGCGTAGCGCGTGCGCATCACCGACAGATCTTGCTCGGCGCGCCGTTTCAGACGTTGCCGCCTGATGAAGGAAAGGTTCGACCAGCGCCACCATGTCGCCACGGCGTAATTGTCGAGCACCGGAAGGCCGCCGAACAGACCCTCGTTCTTGCGGTCGCGCGGCACGTAGCAGATTCCCTTCCTGACCGCCTCGCGCATGGTGCCGACCGGGAGCCATGTGTCGTCCCGCCTGATCTCGATGGTTCCACCCACAGGCTTGCGGACTCCTGCCAGGACGGCGAGGAAATCCGCCTGGCCATGACCGTCAAGACCACTGAAGCCCAGGATTTCACCGCGCCGGACGTCAAGATCGATCGGCGCCGCACCGTCGCGAAGCACGATCCCGCGTGCCCGCAATGCCGGCTCGCCGGACGTGATGGCCGCCGAGGTCTTCTGGCCGCGGCCTGCCGGGGCGACGCCGCGTTCGCCGCGCGATCCGGAGATCATCGTGATGAGAAGTTCCGCCGGCGCATCCTTGATCGCCAGCGTTGCGGTCGTTTCGCCCGACTGCAGAAGCGTCACGGAATCGGCCAGGCTCGCGATCTCGTCCATGCGATGCGAGATGAACAGCACGGCCGAACCGGGTGCGCGATTGTTCTTGAGATAGTGGAAGAGGGCATCGCGGCTGCCAACATCCAGCGCCGAGGTCGCCTCGTCGAGGATGAGAAGCCGCCATGGGCGGACGAGCGCCCGCGCGAGCGTGACGATCTGCCGTCGATGAAGGGGCAAGGCTTCGAGCGGCGAATCGAGATCGATCGTGTCGGCATCGAGCGCCGTCAGGATCGCGCGCGCCTTCCTGCGCTCGGCGGCGTCGCTTTGGCCCCGGCGAAAGAGGCCGTCATTGCCAAGGAAGATGTTGTCGAGGACCGAGAGGGACGGGGCGATCAGCGTCTCCTGGAAGACGGTGACGACCCCGTTGGCTTGTGCCGCGCGTGGAGAGCGAAAGGCCGCCTTCGCACCACCGATGGAGATATCTCCCGTATCGGCCCGCAACACGCCGCTCAGGATCTTGACCAGCGTGCTTTTGCCTGAACCGTTCTCGCCGAGGAGCGCTCGGATTTCGCCTTCGGCAATGTCGAGGCTGCAGGATACCAGTGCCTTGGTGGCCCCGAACGATTTGCCGAGGCGGTCGATATACAGGAGCGGAGAGCGAGGCCCGTCATGGGCACTTTCCATCTGCTGCCACCTCACGGTTTCACCTCCGTCGGGTGATGCCATGGCTTGCCTATCAAATCTGATTTCTGACATGCGATTCGCGGCCATAGAGAGCGACGAGGCCAATGATGAGAAGACCGAGCATGATCTGCTGTATCCGGTCGCTGAAGCCGAGGCCGATGAGCAGGGTGGTGATCTGCGTGATGAGCAGGGTACCGGCAAAGGTACGTCCGTAACTTCCCGAGCCGCCGAGCAGGGCCGTGCCCCCGACAACCACGGCAGCGACCGTCATGAAGAGATAGGGTTGGCCGACGCTGGCGTCGGCGCCGCCGCTGAAGCCGGCGAGCAGGATTCCGGCGATGGCCGAACAGCCGGCGCTTGCGGCGAATGCCAGCGTCCATATCAGATTGACCGGCACGAGGGCGAGCCGCGCGCTGTGTTCGTTGGCGCCGGTGGCGAACAGCAGGCGGCCGATGACGGAATACTGCTCGAGCAGAACGAGAATGATGGTCAATGCGAACCACATGACCACGATCGGCGGTACCGGGATCGGCCCGGTATGACCGGCCGGCGAAACGGCGGCGAGCAGGTAGTCGGGCACGGTCCCGATCGTCTGCCCTTCCGTGTAGACGAGCACCGCTCCAAGGACCATGAAGCTAACCGCAAGAGTGACGAGCAGCGGGTGGGCATCGAGAAGGCGCGAAAGAATACCGTTCAGCGCGCCGATCGCCAGGGCAATCCCCACTACCATGAGAACGACCAGAGGGAAGGGGATGCCGGCACCGTACCAGCGCACGGTCAGCACGTTGGCCAGCCCGATGATGGCAGGTATCGACAGGTCGATACCGCCCAGGAGAACGGTGAGCGTCTGGCCGATGCTGGCGATGCCGAGCAGGCTCGCGATAACAAGCAGGGAGACGATGCTGGGCCACGTGCCGAAGCCCGGGATCATCACCATGATCAGCATGAACAATACCGGGATCAGCGCATATGCGATGAGCAAACTCTTCGTCATCCTGGATCCGCCGGCATCATGGACTTTATTCGTTTCGTCTCAGGCGACGCCGCCGCCCCGGGAAAGGGGCGGCGGCATGGTTGGCGCTCAGCTCAGCCCTTGGTGAAGTACTGGTCGAGGAATTCCGGCGACACGCGGCGACCGTCCGGGGGATCGGCGAAGCATGAGGATTGCACCGTCATGTCCGGCTTGTACCACTGGTCGAAATTGGCCGGCGTGATCTCCGGGAGCGGCATCAGGAGTGTGCTAACCACCGGCTTCTGGCCGTCCAGCATCCGGGTGGCAACCTCGAAGCCCGTCCTGATCGCAGCACTGCCGCTCTGCGAGGCCGAATAGACCGGCAGGCCTTTCTCCTTGACGTAGGCGAGGTAGGAGCACTCGCCGACGAAGCCGTTGATCTTCGGCAGCGGCCTGCCGAACTGCTCGAATGCCTGCCAGACCGAGACCGCGGCGAGACCGCTATCGACGACGCCGTCGATCTGTTGCGGGTGCGTTGCCAGGAACTTGAGCGTGTTGGTCTTGGCAATGGACGGGGTCCACTGGCCTTCGACTTCGCCGACCACCTTGATATTGGGGAAGTTCGCCAGCACGTCGAGCGCCGCCTGATGGCGTGCAAGGGTCGGCGCGAGCCCCGGTATGCCATTCACCAGGAAGACATTGCCCTTGCCGCCCAGCGAATCCGCGACCCATTTGGCGGTCTTGGCGGCGACGAAATATTCGTTGAAGCCGACATTGATCGCTTCCGGGCAGGTGACGGGCGATTCCACCGTCACGACGAGGACGCCCTTGTCATGCGCGTCCTTGATGCCGGAACACAAGCCGGTGGGCGAGGACGGGATCGACAGGATGACGTTGCAACCCTCGCGCACGAGATTGTTGAGCTGCGAGAGCTGGACGTTGATGTCGTTGTTAGAGTTGGTGACCACGAGGTCGCCCGAGGCGCGGCCCTCTTTCTGGTAGTCGGCCACGAGGGCCTTGTACCTCGCCAGGGCTTCCTGGCGCCATGAATTACCCTGGTAGGAATCATTGTAGCAGAATTTCCAGGGCGCTTTCGGAGGTTGCCAGTTGGCATACGGATTCTCGCCGATCTGGGCGAGCATCCAGTAGCCGACATAATAGGGGCGGAGCGCCTCCGGCAGCAGTTCCAGAGCCTTGGCCTGCTCAGGCGAAGGCTGCGCAAGCTTTATCCCTTCAAGGCTGACCGCCGAATTATCGGCGGCCTGCAGGCCGCCCGCCGATAGTTGCAGGGCGGCGAACAATATCGCCCCCAACATAGCGAGTTTCTTCCAGATCATTTCCTGTCCTCCTCCACGATTAGGACTTGTCGGTAGGCCGCCCTGTGGGCGTCCCGTCAGACGATTGCGGGTTCATGCGGAAACGGAGCCACCGGCCGGCATCCGTCATGGGTGATCTCGATCATCCATTCCGTGCGGACGCCGCCTATCTCCGGATCGTAGGCGCCGGGTTCGACCATGACGACCATGCCCGCCTCGAACTGTGCCCGTTCGTAAGGCACCAGGCGTGGCCATTCATGGACCGAGGTTCCGATGGAATGTCCGGAATGATGCGGATAGGCATAACCGGCACGGCCTACCTCGCTGCGTAACGCCGCATCGAGATCGGCGATGACAAGGCCCGGTCGCATGATCTCGAGAGCCCGCTCGAGCGCGCCCTTGGCGGCGTGGAAGAGCTTGAGATAAGGCGCGCTCGGCTTGCCCAGCATCGCCGACGCGCAGCTATCGCCCCAATAGCCGGACACGCGAGGCGCTAGATCGGAGATGAGCGGATCGCCGGCCTCGACCATCCTGTCGATCGGCCATCCGGTAAAGGCGGCAGTGCGGGCGCGTCCTGACAGAAAGTCACCGGTCACCGGCACCCGTTCCTGGGCGTGGTTTTCCATGGCCGCGCGAACATCGGCGAAAATGTCGAGTTCGGTTCGGCCGGGCCGCGCGTATTTCATGAAGGCGGATTGCCCGACCGCCGCAGTCTCGGCGGCGCGACGCATCAGCGGCATCTCCTCCGAGGTCTTCGTCGCGCGCGCCCGGCGCAGGGGAAGCGTCAGATCGACAACGCGTTGAGGTTCGAGGATATCCGACAGCGCGAGAGGAAAGCTCTCGACTTCCGTTGCGAGCACGCCCCCGACGCCGAGCCGCTTTTCCATCTCCGCGACGGCGGCGGCATAGTTCGCGCGCGGGTCGGCGTCATGGTCATGGGTGAAGCCTTCGTAGAGGATCGTGCTATCGGCGCGGCTTGTTCCTGCCGCAGCGGATTCTACGTTTGCCGCGACAAGTCCGCAGGTGCCGTCCTTCCCGACGAAGGCCGTGGTCGGCCCGCCGGAAAAGGGCGATGGTCCGGCCTCTATCGGTACGATGTGGCCGGTCGCGTAGCATACGGAATCAAAATTGGTGAGGACCGCCCATTCGGCGCCAAGACCCCTGACGGCTTGCGCCGTCCGCTCCAGTCTTTCGTCCATGCTTCCCTCCGTGCCTCAGGATCATATATGATTTTGCCGGCTTGGCAAGAACCATAAGGACAAGAGCCATAAGGAGTAGGGGCTGATGTAAGGATGATATCGGCGGTGGGCGGCACGGAGAAGGTGGATCACGCGAACACGGTGTCGGCAGGCAAGGCGACATGAAGCGCAATACCGCTGACGTTGCCGCAGGCAGCGTAGCGGCCGGCCCGACCGACACGGCCTGGCTATGGGTCGGTAGCGCTTCTTGTGATGCGGGCGAGGCGCGTCTTGCCTTCAGATGGATTCCGGCGTGGCGCCCGCAGGCTACAGGGGGTGCGGCATATAGCCGATAAAGCTGGATATTCTCCATTGCCCGGATACGCGGCGGCAAAAGTAGAGCGTCTGCCATTTCAGCGTATCGAACGACCCATCCGCGCGGGCGATCCTGCCGTTGAACTTCTTGTGCAGGACGGCGCGGTCGCCATCGAGATCAATGTCACGCAAATTCGTGATCCGGAAAAGCGCCGTGCGGAGCGGTTCCGCGAAGCGCGTGGCGGCCATTTCACTTGCCTGCCGGAGCCATTCGTCGCGGTAGATTTCCAGGCGCGGGAACTGAAGGCGCCAGGAATCGGCATCGCTCAGGAAATGGGCATGCATGCCGAAGAATTCATCGGCGAGGAAATCGTTCTCCACCATCGACCAGTCCTGCGACAGGAAGGCGTCGATGTCCCGGCGGACCAGCATATCCCAAAGCGCATGACGGTCGGGATCGCCGGCGGGAAAGGGGTTTTTGTCGAATTCCATTCGCTCTCCCTTCTCGTCTCTTTCTAGCTCATTTTGCCGCGCGCACGGATTGGAAGCCTGGCGATCACTTCCTCGCCTTCGGCCAGATGGATGAAGTCGAAAAGGTTGGTGACGACGCAGACATGGTTCGGGACGACCCGCACCTTGTCCCCGATCCTGGGTCGCTCCGGACATTCGGCAAGATCGACGACCGCGTGCTCTTCGCTGAGATTTTTGATGACAGCCTGCGGGTACTCGACGATGTGGCCATGTCCTGGCGCGGTGCATTGGTCGGCCGCCAGCGCCTTGGAGCCGGCGTCGAGGACCATACGAGTAGGCGTTGGTATGCTGACAACCGTCGCAAGGACCGTAAAGGCACAGTCGCTGATCGTTCCGACGCCGAAGCCCACCTGCATCCTGTCCGAATAAATATAGGTTCCGGGCCGGTGCTCGGTAGCGGCGGTGACGTTCGCCGCAGCGTAGAAATCGGGCGTGCCGCCGTTCGAAACGACATTGACGGAGATACCGTTTCCGTTGATCCGATCCCGCGCCTCCGTCAGCCAGGCATTGACTTCGGCGGTCCGGCCTCTCGGCGGATAAGTCATCAGGCCACCAAAGCGGAGGCCCGGCTTGCTGTCGATGAGCGTGGCGAGTTCGTTCGCCGCAGCCGGGTCCTGGACACCGCAGCGGCCGGCGCCCGTATCGCATTCGACCAGGACCGGGAGCGGATGACCCTTGTCACTGAAGCGGTGTGAATAGCCTTCCACAGTCGTCGTGCTGTCGGCTGTCACCGACACTGTCAGCCTTTGGTGGAGCCCCCACAGCCGCTCCAGCTTTCCCGTCCCGAGTATGTTGTAGGGGATGAAGATGTCCGTGATGCCGGCCTCGGCCATGACCTCCGCCTCGCCGATCTTCTGGCATGTTATGCCGATCGCGCCGAGTTCGATCTGCCGTTGGGCGAACAAAGCGAGCTTGTGTGTCTTAACGTGCGGCCTGAGCTTGAGACCGTGGCGGTCCGCATAATCCTGCGCGCGCCGAAGGTTGGACTCCACCCTGTTGCGGTCGACGATCACCGCGGGCGTATCCAGATCCATGATCCTCATCGTGCAAGTCTCCCGGCGCCTTTTCGCAGGTCAGGTCGCGATTTGCTCGAGGAAAGGCAGATTGCTGGCGCTTATCCCCGCGTCGACAGGCAATACCGCGCCGGTGATGCCGCTGGCCAGAGGGGAAGCGAGAAAGGCGATCGCCTGCGCCACTTCTGCTGGCTCGACGATCCTGCCGAGCGGATAAAGACGGGTCACCGCCGCGAGGACGGCTGGCTTCTCGGCAAGCCGGTGCGTCCAGGCGTCAGTTCGGATCGAGCCGGGCACGACGACGTTGGCGCGTATGCCGTTACGGCCCTCCTCGGTGGCGAGCGCCCGTGCCCAGGCATGCAGTGCCGCCTTTGCCGCGGAGTAGGCGGGGTTGCCGTAGTGCGCCAGCGCGTTGACGGACGAGACGAAGACGAAGGCAGCGCCATCCGGCTGGTTCCGCATCGAGGGCAGCAGGCCGCGCGACATGATCGCCGCGCCATGGAAATTGAGGTCCATCTCCTTGCGGAGTGATTCATCGGTCAGATCGGCAAGCGTCTCGGCCCGTGTCCAGCCGGCATTGGATATGAAGGCGGCCGGCGCCCCCGCTGAACAGATTTCCCTGCAGGCGGCGCGTATGGCCGGCTCGTCGAGCAGGTCGAACCGATGCCGCTCGCCGATCTCTTCGGCAGAGAGGTCGGCCGCGTCGGTGTCGCAGGCGACGATAAAGGCATCGCACCGATGGAAGACCGAGACGAGCGCCTTGCCGAGCCCGCCCCCCGCTCCGGTGATGACCACTCTTCTACCGCCGAAATCGATCATTGTGTCGAACCTGCCCGTGCAGCGGCAGAGCCCATATTCGCGCTCCGGATAGGGGACGATGCGCATTTTTTTGTAAGAAAGCAACATGATTTTGGCGATATATGTTGCTTTCCTACAGAGGTTGTTACAAATTACCGATGGAGGGTGCGGCTTCCGGTAAAGCCCGGCTGGCCGCGGCTTGCGGGAACCGGTCGGATTCGGGAGACGTGTTTCATGCCCAAGCAATGTTTCGGCACATCGCATGTACCGCTCTCGCCTGCCGTCAAGGCGGGTGATTTCGTTTTCGTGTCTGGGCAGGTGCCGGTCAGAAACGACGGCACAATGGTGACGGGCGGGATCGCGGAGCAGACCGAACAGGTGCTTGCGAATGTCAAGGCGGCTCTGGCGCTGGCAGGCTGCACGATGGAGGATGTGGTGAAGACCACGGTATATCTTGAGGACGCGCGCGATTTTGGCGTCTTCAACGCCGTCTACGCCAGGCATTTTCCGAAAGAACCGCCGGCGCGCACGACGGTGGAGTCGCGCCTGATGGTAGACATCAAGATCGAGGTGGATGCAGTCGCGCACCGCCCCCTCTGATAGACGTTCCCGGCACGCCAATCATTCCGAAAGGACACGGATGTCATTCGATCTTCTGGTGAAGGGCGGGCGTCTCGTCGATCCGGCAGCCGGCATCGACGCGCTTCGGGACGTGGCATTCGAGGATGGCCGGGTAGTCGCGCTTGACAATGACATCCCTGCCGACAGGGCACGCCAAGTCATCGATGCGACGGGCACGATCGTTACACCGGGCCTGATCGATCTTCATAGCCATGTCTATTGGGGCGGAACCTCGCTCGGCGTCGATGCGGACCGGCTTGCTGCGTCGAGCGGCACCACGACCTTTGTCGATGCGGGCAGCGCGGGGGCCGGCAATTTCCTCGGCTTCCGGGCGCATGTGATCGAACGGTCGAAGGTTCGTATCCTTGCCTATCTGAATATCTCGTTTGCCGGCATTTTCGGCTTTTCGAACCGGGTCATGGTCGGTGAATGCGGGGATCTCAGGCTATGCGACACGGTCGAGGCCGTAGCCGCCGCGCGCGAGCATTCCGACCTCGTCGTGGGGGTCAAGGTCCGCTCCGGGCGTATCGCCGGGGGAAATCGCGGCATTGCGCCGGTGGACCTCGCCATCGAGGCGGCCGATCGCCTCCAGTTGCCCGTGATGGCGCATATAGACGAGCCGCCTCCGGGTCGCCTCGAAGTGCTCAGCCGATTGCGCCGGGGAGATATCCTGACCCATTGCTTCCGCCCATTCCCGAACGCGCCGATCAACGGCGCCGGCCAGATCCGGGCCGATGTCCTCGAGGCACGCGAGCGGGGCATCGTCTTCGATATCGGACACGGCATGGGCTCTTTCGATTTCGAGGTCGCGCGCCGGATGCTCGCGGAGGGTTTCGCGCCCGACGTCATCAGTTCCGACATGCATCTTTTCAGCGTAGACGGTCCGGCCTTCGATATATTGGTCTGCATGTCGAAGCTGTTGACGCTCGGCCTGCCCCTCGGCGAGGTGATCCGGGCTGCCACTCAGCATCCGGCACAGGCGATCGCGCGCGCCGATCTCGGCACGCTGGCGGTGGGCTCGCCGGCCGATGCGGCGCTGCTCGAGCTTCGTTCAGGGCAGTTCCACTACCGCGATTCCAGCGGCCAGACCCTTGTCGGGAAGGAAAGGCTCGCTTCTCGCGGGATCGTCGCGAAGGGGAAATGGTGGCCCAACGAGAGCGGTCATGCCGGCGATCTTCAGGTCGCCGTCAAGGACTCGAGACGTACACATACCGATATAGCCTGCGCCCATTTCGGGTGCCGCCACGAGGCCCATTGAGGCCCGGCGATATTCCCTCGCTCATCCGGTCGGCGGCCGATAAACCGGCGTATCGATCCCGGCGACGCGCGCCTTGATCTGCAAGGCGACGAATTTCGAATAGTAGCGCGACAGCGCAAGATTGCCGCCGTGGAACCACAAGGCCTCCTGGGCGGTCGGCTTCCACATATTGCGCAATTCGCCCTGCCACGGGCCGGGATCGCCACGCGTCCCGGAGCCGAGGCCCCAGCATGGACCGATCCGATCGGCCACCTCGCGCGAAACGATGCCGGCGACCGTCTCGTGCATCGAATGATAGCCGATGCAGGCAATGATGGCGTCGGCGGGGATTTCCTCGCCATCGTCCATAAGAACGCCGTTTCGTGTCAGCGATCGGATGCCGCAGCCGCTCTTGATGCGGATCTTGCCTTCCAGGATCAGGTCGCTGGCGCCGACGTCGATATAGTAGCCGGAACCCGTCCGGTAGGCCTTCATCATCAGGCCGGTCTCGTCATGACCGAAATCGAGAAGGAAGCCCGTTTCGGTAAGCTTCCCGTAGAAATCGCGATCGCGCTCCCGGATACGGTCGTAAAGCGCCCTCTGCCCTGCCGGCAGCAGGGCGAACGGCATTGAGGCCGCCAGCGTATCGGCCTTTTCTGTCGACATACCGCGCTCGACGGCGCGTTCCGAATATGTCTCGAAGGCCAGATCCATGAGCGTGTCGGAACGTACGACCGTGGTCGGCGAGCGCTGGATCATGGTGACGTTGGCGCCGGCTTCCCACAGGTCGACGGCAACGTCGTGACCTGAGCTCGCTGCTCCGACGACGATGCAATTCTTGCCGCGGAAACGGCTTCCGTCGCTGTAGCGGCTGGAATGAAGAATCTCGCCCTCGAACTGGGCCATGCCCGGCAGGTCGATCTCCCGCGCGGGTCCGTAGGCTCCTGTCGCGAAAACGAGTTGCTTCGGCTTTACGACGACGCGCTCGCCGCCGCGATCGAGCTCGACCGTCCACAGGCGTTCATCGGCATCGTAGGAGGCAGACACGCATCGCGTGGAAGTCCAGTAGTCGAGTTCCATCACCTTGGCGTACATTTCCAGCCAGTCGCCCATCTTGTCCTTGGGTGTGAAGACCGGCCAGTGCTCGGGAAAGGGGATGTAGGGCAGGTGGTCGTACCAGACGGGATCGTGCAGGACGAGCGAGCGGTAGCGCCTTCGCCAGGAATCGCCTGCCCGCTCGTTCTGTTCGACGATCAGGGTCGGCACGTCGAGCTGTTTCAGCCGGGCGCCGAGCGCTATGCCGCCCTGGCCACCGCCGATGATCAGACATTCAGGCTGACGGCTGGTGCCAAGCTCCGCCTCATGCCGCCGTTTTTTCTCCGACCATGTCTGGCGTTGCGGGTCAGCCTCGTGGCGGACGCCGAGAGGGCGTGTGGTGCCTTTCTTCTCCGGGTATGCCTTCAACTCCCTGATCGCCGTGAACATCGTCCAGCACCGGCCATTGCACAGCCGCATGATGCCTTCGCAGCGGGCGACCGCCGTTTCGAAGGTGAACCAAGCTTCGATCGTATCGCCATCGGTGGTCGGTTCTGCAAAGATGCGCCAGCCCGAAGGCGAGGCGGAAGCAAGCGTCGCCTCCAGCATGTCCGCTATGGCGGTTTGGCCCTCCATCGTCCTTATGTTCCAGGTGAAGGCGAGCAGATCCCGCCAGTAGGAATCCTCGAGGAAGAAATCGGCCACCGCCGCGCGCGGACTTTCGTTGAGGGCGTTCGAAAACCCGATGAGCCAGTCATTGGCGATCTTGGATGGTGCGGCGTTGAGCATCGGCCGGTCTCCCTGCTGTTCGATGCTGGACGCCTTCGCCGCCGGGCAGGAGGGCCCTCGCGCCTCCTCCGCCCGGTGCTTCAATCGCCCAGCGGTTCCATTTCCTTGCCGGCCCGGTGGCTCAGCACGTTGTATTTGATCCGCCGCAACGTCTCGCGCGCCTGCGTGCCCAGCTTGTAGCCTGTCGCGACGGAGAGAAGGTCGAGGATCGCGAGAAAGGCGAAGCGTGACGCCGTAGGCTTCAACGTGTCGGGATATTCGGGGATAGCGACGGCGAGGCTGATGTCGCAGGTGCGCGCCAGTTCGGTGTCGGGCGCCGTTATGCAGATCGCCCTGGCACGATAGTGCTTGGCGAGCTCGACGGCCTCGATCACCTCGCGGGTGCGGCCGGTGGCGGAAATCGCGATGACGAGGTCGCCGGGTTTGAGGGTCGAGGCAATCATCCGCATGAGATACGGATCGCTGTGCGCGGTCACCGATACGCCGTAGCGGAAGAGGCGGTATTGCGTTTCCTGCGCCAGCGAGGAGGCGCTGCCACCCAGGCCGAAAACGACGATCTGGCGGGCAGTCGCGACCAGTTGGGCGGCGCTTTCCACATCGGCCGGCGAAAGCTGCCGCTCCGCCTCCTGCAGGGCATGCCGGGCCTCGCCGAACACAGCGCTCCAGAAAGGCATCCCGTTGTCGTCGTTCGCGGCTTTCTCCGGCCTTGCCAGATAAAGCGCTCCGACGACGAGGCTCTGCGCCAGCTTGAGCTTGAAATCGCGCACGCCGTCGCAGCCGATGGCTCGACAGAAGCGGGTCACCGTCGGCTCGCTCACCCGCGCCTTCTGCGCGAGGACGGCGTTCGACGCGTCGACGGCGAATTTGACGTCATCGAGCACGACATCCGCGACCCTGCGCTCGGCAGGCCTCAAATCGCCATAAGTGTCCCGCACGATGGAAATGATGTCGGGAATACGCTTGGGTTCGGCCTGCGCTTCTTCCCTGGCCGCTCCCGCTTCGCCTTCGCTCATTCGCGCGTCCTCCAGCATCGTCACTTCATGACAATCCGACCGTCACGGCTTCGTGGGGGCCGGCAGCCGGCATGACTTTTAATGGACGTCGGAGCCTTCGCCCAGCCGGGACCGCCATTCGGTTTGCCATCAAAGCGCTTGCTTTGCGGGATTCTGTCCGAAGCGAATATCGCATGAGCAAATCATGTAGGAAACCTACATATCTTGCAAGCGCAACATTGCCCTGATTTCCGGGGTTTTTCAGGAGCGTGCCATTTTCGCGCTGCGACAGTCACATTAACTTGACAGTTAAGTAGGATAGTTACAAACTCGAAGAGGGAGCATAGAAAATGGGATGGAGCGTCGATGGCGAGCGGGAGTTCGAAAACTGCCAAACTTGCCGTCCGCGCTGCCGGAAAGGTCTACAGGACGGCATCCGGCAATCTGACTGCGCTCGATGATTGCAGCCTCGACGTCCAGGAGAGCGGGATCGTTTCGATCGTCGGGCCGTCCGGCTGCGGCAAGACCACGCTGCTCTGGTCGATGTCGGGCCTGCACAGCCTAACGAGCGGCGAAATCCGGCTCGACGGTGCGCCCGTGACGGGGCCGCATCCTCAGATAGGCATTGTCTTTCAGGAAGCAAACCTGCTGCCCTGGCGCGACCTCGATGCCAATATCCGCTTCCCCTTCGAGATCAAGCACCAGAAGCCGGACATGGAGTGGATCCGCCATCTGCTGCGACGGGTCGGGCTGGAAGGATTCGGGGCGAAGTTTCCACGCGAGCTTTCCGGCGGGATGCAGCAGCGCGCGGCAATCGTGCGCGCACTCGCTCTCAAGCCATCCGTGCTCCTCATGGACGAGCCGTTCGGCGCGCTCGACAATTTCACGCGCGAGGAGATGAACCGGCTTGTCGAGGAAATCTGGCTCGACACGCGTACGACGATCGTTTTCATCACGCATTCCATCGAGGAGGCGATCTTCCTTTCGGATCGGGTCGTCGTGCTTTCGCCTCGGCCGGGCCGTGTCGCGCGGGAGTTCGAGATTCCGTTCCCGCGGCCCCGCTCGGCGGAGGTCATGGCGACGCGCGAGGTGTTTGATCTCACCAACGCGATCAAGGCGGAGATCGTCGGCAAGCAGAAGAGCCTTGCCGGTCGATGGGCATCCGGGTCGCAATATGAGCCGCAACATGCAGTATGAGGGCGGCCAAGAGTGAGCGGCAGCGACGCCATACCTGAATTCCGCAAGGCGCGCGGGGAGGCCGACGAAGTCGGCCTCACGAACATGTCCGTTTTCGCGAGCGGATCCGGGGCCCGCTCGGCGGCCGAAATACTCGCCATCATCGCGGTGGCCGTGGTCATCATCGGCGGGGCCGAGATCGCGCTGCGCGTCTTCCACGTGCCGTCCTACATCCTGCCCGCCCCGAGCGCGATCGCCTGGGCGCTCTATACGGACTTCCCGCTCATCCTGCCGCATCTCTACTACACGCTGGTCGAGTTGATCAGCGGCTTCGCCATCGGCTCGCTCGTCGGCCTGGTCATGGCGGCGGTGATCACCCAGTTTCCTTTCGCCGAGAAGATCGTGGCGCCCTATATCCTGCTTCTGGTCACGACGCCGATGCTGGCGCTGGTGCCCTTGCTCATCCTGCGCTTCGGTTTCGGCTACGAGCCGCGCATCATCGCGGTGGCGCTGGCCGCAGGGCCGATGGTGATGATCAACGCCGCCACCGGCTTCCGCAGGGTCGACACCGCCAAGATCGCGCTCGCCCGATCCTACGGCGCCTCGACCCTTCAGATCTTCTGGAAAGTGCGCGCGCCGATGGCGCTGCCGATGATCCTGGTCGGCCTGATGATCGGCGCGATCTTCGGGCTTCTGACTGCGGTCGGCGCGGAAATGGTCGGTGGCGGCTTCGGGCTCGGCAACCGGCTCACGACCTACTCGTCGATGATCCAGATGCCGCAGTTTTTCGCTGTCGTCATCATCCTGTCGACGCTCGGAATACTGATCTACGTGCTCTTCTACCTGATCGGCAAGAAGTGGGCGAGCTGGGAGGCATAGTCTCGCATCTTCCGGCGCAACGGTGCGCGCCGACCGGGCACTGAAGGAAACGCCAAGGCGATCCAACAATGAGGGAGAATGGAATGACCATGAAACCGCCTTTCAACAACCCACCGGCCATGCGCATGAACCGCCGCACCTTGCTGCAGGTCACCGGCGCGGGCGCGCTGAGCGTCACCGCACTCGGCGCGCCGGGCTTCATGCGGCCGGCACGGGCCGCGGCCTACGAGAAGTTCACCTGGATTTCGCCGCGCGGCACGCTCGAGGTGCTCGACGACTACGGTTACTGGGCGGCCAAGAAGATGGGCTATTTCGGCGACATGAACATTGACATGCAGCCCGGACCCTCCGACGGCACCGCGACGGTGAAGTTCGTCGATGTCGGCCAGGCGGATATGGGCTTTCCGTCGCCGGGTGTCTCTTCCTTCGCCATCCAGAACGGCATGAAGCTCATCTCGGTATTCAACGAGGGCGCTCGCGATACGTTCAGCTTCGCTTTCCGGAAAGGCGAGGGGATGAAGGACCTGAAGGGCCTGGAGGGCAAGACCATCCTGCTCGGCTCGGCCGCCTGGCAGGCGATCACCGACCCGCTTCTCGCCTCGCAGGGCGTCGACGTGAAGAAGGTCAAATATGTCGAGGCGGGATGGCCGACATGGGGCACGGCGCTTGCCGCCGGGCAGGGCGACGCGGCGCTTTCCTGGGAGGGACTGCGCGCCGAATGGATCGCCAAGAATCTCAATTTCGAATACTGGCTCGGCGTCAAGAACTCGCATTTCCCCGCCAACACCTTCGTGGTGCGGAAGGCGGATTTCGACGACGCGGACAAGAAGGCCTTTATCGAGAAATATCTGCGCGGATGGGCGATGGGTCTCGAATTCGCCTATCATAACCCGCGCGCGGCGGTCGAGGCGGTATTCGAGCAGTTCCCATCGCTCGCCCAGAATCTCGGGCCAGAGATCGGTACCACCTCGCTGCTTCAGCAAACCTATGTCTTCCGCGGCGACATGGAGCAGCGGCAAGGATGGGGCTGGCACGACATGGCCAGTTGGCAATCCTTCTTCGACACGCTCGTCAAGATCGGACAGATCAAGAGTCCGGTGAAAGCCGAAGAGGTGCTCACGAACGATCTGATCAAGGGCGCCAATGATTTCGACAAGGACAAGGTCAAGTCGGATGCCGAAGGCTACAAGCTTTCCGATGCCATGCAGAAACTCGACGTCGACAACATCAAGGCGCATCTCTACGACCAGTCGGTCTGATGAGGGAAACGGAAGAGCATCGGCGCGTCCGCGCCGATGCTTTCGTAGATATTTGCAGGGAGACGAGAATTGGCTGAGAAAGTGAAAGTGCTGGTTGTCGGGCTCGGCAATATGGGCGCCTCGCATGCCAGTGCCTATCACCGGCTCGACGGTTTCGAGATCGTCGGCCTGATGAGCCGCAACATGAAATCCCGCGAGGTTCCGGCGGAACTCGCTAGCTATCCGCGCTTCGAGGATTTCGACGAGGCTCTGGCGACGGCGAAGCCGGACGCGGTGTCCATCAATTCCTGGCCGAATTCGCATGCCGAATATGCCGTCAAGGCGATGGATGCCGGCTGCCATGTATTCATGGAAAAGCCGATCGCGACCAATATCGAGGATGCAGAGCGCGTCGTCGCAAAGGCGCGGGAGAAAGACCGCAAGCTGGTGCTCGGCTATATCCTCCGGGTTCATCCCTCCTGGATAAAATTCATCGAGGTCGGCAAGACGCTGGGCAAGCCGCTGGTCATGCGCCTCAACCTCAACCAGCAATCCAGCGGCCCGGCCTGGGCCTGGCACAAGAACCTGATCGATTCACTTATCCCGATCGTCGATTGCGGCGTGCACTATGTCGATGTCATGTGCCAGTTGACCGGGGCGAGGCCAGTCCGTGTCCATGGTATCGGAGCGAAGCTCTGGCCGGATGCCGCCCAGCAGAATTACGGCCATCTGCATGTCACTTTCGATGACGGTTCGGTCGGCTGGTACGAGGCCGGCTGGGGGCCGATGATGAGCGAGATCGCCTATTTCGTGAAGGACGTGGTGGGGCCGAAAGGCGCGGTCTCGATCGTCGCCGGGCAGGCCGACAAGGGCGAGAAGGCAACGGAAAAGCTCTCGGATTCGGCCGATATCGACCAGCACACGAAGACGGACGCGCTGAAGATCCACCATGCGGAGGTCGGCCCCGACAAGAAGTTCGTCCGCAAGGACGAGATCATGAGCATGGAGGACGAGCCCGGCCATCAGGAACTTTGCGATCGGGAGCAGGCATTCTTCCTGCGGGCCATCCGCGAGGATCTCGACCTGTCGGAATCGATGGATGCGGCCGTCAACAGCCTGCGCATCGTGCTTGCCGCGGAGCGGAGCATCAAGGAGGAGCGTGCCGTTTCGCTGGCATGATTTCCGTGTTGCCGGGTGGACAAACGGACGAACGGGAGGTGATCGCATGGCCGTCGCTACAGACGATCTGACGAGGGTTTACGCCGAATCCGACGCGCTGGCATTGGCCGAGTTGGTGCATCGCCGCGAGGTCTCGCCCGCCGAGCTGGTGGAGACCGCGATCGCCGTGATCGAAAGCCTCAACCCCCGGCTGAACGCGGTGATCCATCGTCTCTACGAGATGGGTCGGAAACGCGCCGAAGAGATCGACGTTTCGGCGCCCTTTGCCGGCGTGCCGTTCCTGCTGAAGGAGCTTGCCTCCTCGTGGCAGGGCGCGCCGATGACCAATTCCTCGGCCTATCTCAAGGATGTCGTCGCTGACAGCGACAGCGAGGTCGTCCGCCGGATCAAGAAGGCAGGGCTGGTTCTCGTCGGCAAGTCCAACGCGCCGGAAAACGGCTGGTCGATCGCCACCGAGCCGAAGCTTTTCGGCAGGACCGTCAATCCATGGAATCCGGACGTGACGCCGGGCGGCTCGAGCGGAGGCACCTGCGCCGCCGTCGCTTCCCGCATGGTGCCGATCGGCGAGGCAAGCGACGGCGCCGGCTCGATCCGGGTTCCATCGTCCTGCTGCGGCGTCGTGGGACTGAAACCTTCGCGGGGCCGCGTGACCCTGGCCCCGGCCGGCGACTACTGGTACGGAGGCGCCTATTTCCTCTGTGCGACCCGAACGGTGCGCGACACCGCCGCCTATCTGGATGCGGTGGCAGGAGCCTTGCCCGGAGACCCCTACACGCCGCCTCTGCCGAGCCAGAGCTGGCTTGCGCTTTCGAAGCGGATGCCGGAGAAGCTGCGCATCGCCTACTCGGTGACTCCGCCGAACGGCACGGCGATCGACCTGCAGGTGAAGAAAGTGGTGATGGAAACCGTTTCCGCGCTGGAACGGCTCGGGCACCATGTCGAGGAGCATGACATGCCGCTCGACGGAGATGCGGCATGGCGGACCTATACGGACATGACCTGCGCGCAGACGGCGGCGCTCTACGAATGGCTGGAGCCTCTGGTCGGCCGGCCGGTCACGCGCGACGACGTGGAGCCCGTCACCTGGGCGGTGATCGAGCGCGGCCGTGCCACGAGCGGCGTCAAGCATGTCAACGACATCGAGCAGGTACGCCAGCTTTCCCGCGCCATCGCAACTGACCTGGATCCCTTCGATATATTCATAACGCCGACATTGACGCGGCTGCCGAGGCCGGTCGGCTATTATGACATGTCGGAGACCGATATCGACCGCTACAACGCGAAATGGACGGATTCCGTCTTCGCCTTCCCGTTCAACATCTCGGGCCAGCCGGCCATTTCCCTGCCGCTGGGCATGTCCAGTGAAGGCATCCCGATCGGGGTCCAACTGGTGGGCCGTTATGGCGACGAGGCATCGGTGCTGGCGGTTTCATCGTTGCTCGAAGCCGAGATGCCATGGAAGGGAAGGAAGCCGCCGGTCAGCGCCTGACAGTCGGCGGGGCAAAACTATTCATTATCGATTGATCGGCGTCGATTGATCGGTGTGGTTGCCGAGACGGAAGTGTCTCGACGACCTTCGCCAATCAGCGCCACACCGTTCTTTTCAGGAAGCGGCTCACCCGGCAGCTGCTCGGGCGGTCCGGTGGCATCGATTCCTTTCATCTGCGGTACGGAATGGGTCTGGAACCGCCGGGGCGGCGTGGCTGAATCCGGCCGATGATATCCCGCTATACCGCTCTTGTGCGCTCTCCGCTCGGCGTCATGCCGAATTGCGCACGATAGCAGCGCGCGAAGTGTGAACTGCTGGCAAAACCGCAGGCGAACCCGATCTCCGTAATCGACAGCGCGCTCTGACGCAGGAGGTTACGCGCGTTGGCGAGCCGCAACTGGTGGTAATGATGCAGGAATGAAGCCCGTAGCCGCGTGTGGAACAACCGGTCGAGATGGCGCGGGCTGATGCCTGCGAACGAGGCCATCGTGATGCGGTCGAGAGGCGCGGAAAGCGTCGTCTCCATCTTCTCCAATATGGCGAGCAGCACGGGGTGATGGATGCCATAGCGCTCTGCCAGCGAGGCGCGTTGCGGCGCGGACGGCATATCGACATGGGTGTGCAGGAACCAGTCGCTTACGCGCCTTGCGAATGCCGCGCCCATGCGCTCCGTGATCAGGGCGTGCATCATGTCCATCGGCGCGATGCCGCC
>JBDZVC010000628.1:0-1845 GCA_040255475.1 Phyllobacteriaceae bacterium
TCCCAGTCGGCATGATCGGAGATAACCAGCGGCAGTTCGACGCCGCGCTGGCGGGCGCGCTGGCGGATGCGCATCCAGCCCGATGCGAAGCAGGCAACAGGATCGGCAAAGCGCCGCGCCCAACGGTCGGCGAAGGCGGATGGCGGGCCAACGATGATCTCACCCGCGAAAGCCCCTTTCGCATTGCCCTCGATGGTGGCGGGCTCCAGACGGCCGAGGTCGATAGCCTGCTCCTGATAATACCCGCAGAGTTTCGCCAGCGCGCCGTGGATGAAGATCGGGCGCCCGTAGCCGGCCTCGCGCAACAGTCGGATGACACGCTCAGCCTTGCCCAATGCATAGGCGCCGACGAGATGCGCCCGCTCGGGAAACTGCTCGACCGATTTCAGGAGCGTCGCGATCTCGTGCGAGGCGTCGGGATGACGGAAGACCGGCAATGCGAACGTCGCTTCCGTTATGAACACATCACAAGGCACGACCTCGAACGGCACACAGGTCGGGTCGGCGGCGCGCTTGTAGTCGCCCGAGGCGACGATGCGCAGCCCGTCTTTCTCGACCGCGATCTGCGCCGAACCCAACACGTGGCCGGCCGGGTGGAAGCCGACCGACACGCCATTCAGCGAAAGCTTCTCGCCCAATACAGCCGCTTGCGTCGAGCCGGCGAAGTCCAGGCCGTAGCGCAGCGCCATGATGTCGAGCGTCTGCCGCGTCGCCAGGACGTGACGGTGGCCGGAACGGGCATGGTCCGAATGGCCGTGGGTGATCAGCGCGCGCGCCACCGGCCGCACGGGGTCGATGAAGAAATCGCCGGGCGGGCAATAGAGGCCCTCCGGCCGCGGAAGGAGGAGTTCGTGCGGCTGCATCGACTGTCAAAATAGGCATTTGCGCGGGCGCGAAAAGAGGATTGCAAAATCCTCCCGACAGGCGCATACGCCCGCGCGCCCCTTTCGCGGGCGCGGAAACCTCGCACCTATGCACCCTCTTCAGTTCTCCTCCGGCAACCTGTTGGCGGACCGCCGGGCCGCCTATGCTGAAATGCTGTTCGAGAGCGGCGACCCGAACGCTGCCGCCGACCTGATGCGCGAGGCGCTGGCTCTGGCGCCAGATTGGGCAGCCGGCTGGTTCCGGCTGGGCGAGGTGCTGGAGATCGCCGCACGTACTCCGGAAGCCGAGGCGGCGTGGCGCGAGGCGCTCCGGTTCGATCCGGAAGACCGCATGGGTGCGACGCTGAAACTCGGCCTGACGGCTTCCACCAACGGCATCGTGGCGCCGCCGAGCGCCTTCGTCGAAACGCTGTTCGACCAATATGCTGAAGGGTTCGACGCCGCACTTGTCGAGCGACTCGATTATCGCGTGCCGGAGCTTTTGCAGGAAGCCCTTGCCGCCGACGGCTGCACGGCTTTCGCGCATGCGATCGATCTCGGCTGCGGCACCGGGCTGATGGGCGAGCGGCTGCGCACAACGACGAGCTACCTCGAAGGCTACGACATCTCCTCTGGCATGTTGAGGGAGGCAGAGGCCAAGCGCATTTACGACCGGCTGGAACGGCAAGACCTACAGACATTGCCGGCGCTCTCCCCTGTCGCCGACCTCGTCACGGCCGCGGACGTCTTTATGTATGTTGGCGAACTCGGCCGACTCCTCTCCCGCGTCGCCGAGCTTCTTCTGCCGGACGGGCATTTCGCCTTTTCCGTCGAACTGAACGACGGGCCGGAGGAAATGGTGCTCAGGCCCTCGCGGCGTTACGCCCATTCGCGCGGATATGTCGAGCGGCTGCTGGCGGTGAAGGGTTTTGCGCCGGTCAGCCAGACGGTCGAGACGATCCGCATGGATCGCGGCGAGCCG
>JBDZVC010000629.1:0-1833 GCA_040255475.1 Phyllobacteriaceae bacterium
GCGCACGCGCCGCCGGTTTGAGAGAGGGCGGAACACCCATAAGGAAAATCGCCATAGGCATCATTCCGCTGCCACATTCATGCGCAGGCGTTCCATCTCCTGGAGCGCGCGGCGATATTCGACCGGCATGATCTTGCGGAATTTCGGGCGGTAGTCCGCCCAATGATCGAGGATCGTCTTCGCCCGTGTCGAGCCGGTGAAGTGCAGATGGTTGGCGATCAGCTGGTAGAGGCGTTCCTCGTCATGGCTGGTCATGTCGCCGGAGACGTCGACACGGCCCTTATGGTCGATGTCCCCGCCATGGTGGAGAAGCTTCTCCAGCATGTCGTCCTCTTCCGGAACAGGCTCCAGTTCGACCATCGCCATGTTGCAACGGTCGGCGAAATCGCCTTCCTCGTCGAGCACATAGGCGACGCCACCCGACATGCCGGCGGCGAAGTTGCGCCCGGTCCTGCCGATGACCACGACAATGCCTCCGGTCATGTATTCGCAGCCATGGTCGCCGACACCCTCGACGACGGCGGCCGCTCCGGAATTGCGCACCGCGAAACGTTCGCCCGCGACGCCCCGAATATAGCATTCTCCCTCGGTCGCGCCGTAGAGCACCGTGTTGCCGACGATGATCGATTCCTCGGCGACGATCCTCGTGTCCTCCGCCGGGCGGATGATGAGGCGGCCCCCGGAAAGACCCTTGCCGACATAATCGTTGCCGTCGCCGATCAGTTCGAAGGTCACGCCGCGCGCCAGGAATGCGCCGAAGGATTGGCCGGCCGTGCCGGTCAGCTTCACGGAAATCGTGTCGTCCTTCAGCCCCTTGTGACGGTAGCGCTTGGCGACTTCACCCGAAAGCATGGCGCCCGTCGAGCGATCGACATTGCGGATCGGCATTTCGATCTTCACCGGCAGCTTCGATTCGAGCGCGGGCGCGGCCTTCTCGATCAGCTTGCGGTCGAGAATGTCGTCGATCGGATGCTTCTGGCCTTCCGTGTGGTAGATCGCCTCCTTCGGCGCGTCGGGCTTGTAGAAGACTCGCGAGAAGTCGAGGCCCTTCGCCTTCCAATGCGCGATCATCGTCTCCTTCTCGAGCATGTCCGACTGCCCGACGATGTCGTCGAGCTTGCGGAAACCGAGATCGGCCAAAAGCTGGCGCACCTCCTCGGCGACGTAGAAGAAGAAGTTGATGACGTGTTCGGGCTGGCCCTTGAAGCGCTTCCTCAGCACCGGGTCCTGTGTCGCCACGCCGGTCGGGCAGGTGTTCAGATGGCACTTGCGCATCATCACGCAGCCGGCAGCGATCAGCGGTGCCGTCGCGAAGCCGAATTCGTCGGCGCCCAGCATGGCACCGATCACGACGTCGCGGCCGGTCCTCAAGCCCCCGTCGACCTGAAGCGCTATGCGGCTGCGCAGCCTGTTCAGCACCAGCGTCTGATGCGTCTCCGCTAGCCCCATCTCCCAGGGCGAGCCGGCATTCTTGATGGAGGTGAGCGGCGAGGCGCCGGTGCCGCCATCATAACCGGAAATGGTGATGTGGTCGGCGCGCGCCTTGGCGACGCCGGCGGCGACCGTGCCGACGCCGACCTCGGAGACGAGCTTCACCGAAATGTCGGCCGCCGGGTTGACGTTCTTCAGGTCATAGATGAGCTGCGCCAGATCCTCGATCGAATAGATGTCGTGGTGCGGCGGCGGCGAGATCAGGCCGACGCCGGGCGTCGAATGGCGTACCTTTGCGATGGTGGCATCGACCTTATGGCCCGGAAGCTGCCCGCCTTCACCCGGCTTGGCGCCCTGCGCGACCTTGATCTGCATCATGTCGGAATTGACGAGATATTCCGC
>JBDZVC010000150.1:0-9436 GCA_040255475.1 Phyllobacteriaceae bacterium
CATGCGCCCGCATCGGCGCCATCCATTCCGTCGTCTTCGGCGGCTTCGCCTCGCGTGAACTCGCCACCCGCATCGACGATGCCAAGCCGAAGCTCGTCATCTCCGCCTCCTGCGGCGTCGAGCCGGGCCGCATCGTCGCCTACAAGCCGCTCCTCGACCGCGCCATCGAACTCTCGGCGCACAAGCCCGACGCCTGCATCATCCTGCAGCGCGAGGAAGAGACCTGCGACCTGGTCGAAGGCCGCGATTTCGATTACGCTGAGGGCGTCGCGAAGACGCGCGGCCGCGAGGTGCCCTGCGTCGAGCTTAAATCGACCGATCCGCTCTACGTGCTCTACACCTCGGGCACGACCGGCCAACCCAAGGGCGTCGTGCGCGACAATGGCGGGCACATGGTGGCGCTCGCATGGACGATGGGCAACGAGTTCGGCGTCAAGCCGGGCGAGGTCTTCTGGGCTGCCTCCGATGTCGGCTGGGTCGTCGGCCATTCCTATATCGCCTATGGTCCGCTGATCTACGGCGCGACCTCCATCCTGTTCGAGGGCAAGCCGGTCGGCACGCCGGACGCAGGCACCTTCTGGCGCATCATCTCCGAACACAAGGTCGTGGCGCTGTTCACCGCGCCGACCGCCTTCCGCGCCATCAAGCGCGAGGACCCGGCCGGAGAATTCGTCAAGAAATACAACCTCGCCTCCTTCCGGACGCTGTTCCTCGCCGGTGAGCGAGCCGATCCGGAGACGATCAAATGGGCGGAGCAGAAGCTCGGCGTGCCGGTGATCGACCATTGGTGGCAGACGGAGACGGGCTATCCGGTTTCGCAGAATCCGGTCGGCCTCGGCATCCTGCCGGTCAAATACGGCTCGCCGGGCGTGGCGATGCCGGGCTATGACGTCCAGGTCGTGGACGACGCCGGCCTTCCGGTCAAAGCCGGTGTGCTCGGCAATGTCGTCATCAAGCTGCCGCTGCCGCCCGGCTGTCTGCCGACGCTCTGGCATGCCGACCAGCGCTTCCGCGATGCCTATCTGCGCGAGTTCCCCGGCTACTACAAGACCGCCGACGCCGGCTTTATCGACGAGGACGGCTATCTCTTCGTCATGGCGCGCACCGACGACATCATCAACGTCGCCGGCCACCGCCTGTCGACCGGCGCCATGGAGGAGGTCGTGGCCGAGCACCCGGATGTCGCCGAATGCGCCGTCATCGGCATCGCCGACGCCATGAAGGGTCAGGTGCCGGTCGGCTTCGTCGTCCTCAATGCCGGCGTGGCGCGCGACGGGGCAACGATCGAGCGCGAGGTCATCGGCCTGATCCGCGAGCGCATAGGCCCGGTCGCCGCGTTCAAGTCGGTCGTCACGGTCAAGCGCCTGCCCAAGACCCGCTCCGGCAAGATCCTGCGCGGCACCATGCAGAAGATCGCCGACAAGGAGGAATGGACCATGCCGGCCACCATCGACGATCCCGTCATCCTCGACGAGATCACCGTGGCGCTCGCCGACCGCGGCATGGGAATCTGAGGCGGTTGCTTCCGGCTGCTGCTGAAGGCTCCTGACAGAAAGCTGTCAGGGGCACTGTGCGATGATCCTCCTGTTCAATGACGCAAACAGGAGACTTGGCAATGAACCCGCTCAGCTTTGCCCCGTTGGCCGTCATCGGCCGCTATGCAGCCAATCTGCGTGCTCTGCACGAGGATATCCGCACCGAACGCATCCTGAATTCCCTGCCCGCCGACCTGCGCAAGGATATCGGCTGGCCGGAAATCTATGCAGGACGCCGGTCGTGGCGGCGGCTGGATTAGGTCGTGGCGCCCGGCCATGGAAAGCGCATCCACTGACAGGCTCCTGACATATCGCTGTCAGGAGCCTCATGTCATGATAGTGTCAGGAGGTTCGCGCCATGACCTGTCGAAGAAAATCATTGCCGGCACCCGCCGGCCACCGGAACTGAGATGCGCCGCGCCGACCGTCTCTTCCAGATCGTGCAGCACCTGCGTGGGGGGCGTCTCGTCACCGCGCGCATGCTCGGCGAGCGTCTCGAGGTCTCGGAGCGCACGATCTATCGCGACATCGCAGACCTTCAGTCGACCGGCGTGCCGATCGACGGCGAGGCCGGTGTCGGCTATATCCTGCGCGAAGGTTTCGACCTTCCGCCGCTGATGTTCACGCGCGATGAAATCGTTGCCCTTGTCGCCGGCGCCCGCATGGTGCGCGCCTTCGGCGGCGCGGCGATGGCGCGGGCGGCGGAGGAAGCGCTGGTGAAGATCGGCGCCGTCCTCCCCGACAGCGAGAAGTCGCGTATCGCACAGACCAGCATTTTCGCACCGACCTATGTCGTCTCCGACAACGACCGCAACGTCATCGACATATTGGAGCGCTCGGTCGAGCGGCGCGACGTGATGCGCCTCGACTACCGCGACGAGGCCGGCCGCCAGACGGAGCGCGACGTACGTCCGCTCGGGCTGTGGTTCTGGGGCAAGGTGTGGACGCTGATCGCCTGGTGCGAGATGCGCGACGATTTCCGTGCCTTCCGCATCGATCGCATCGCCGGCCTCGACAATGCCGGCCGCACCTTCAGGCCGGAACGCGGCAAGACGCTCACCGATTTCTATCGCACCGTCGAAGTCTGGGAACGCTCGCCGCCGGTCGACAAGGCGGGTTAGCCTTTATCGGCCGGCTTCTTGCGGGCGGTGATTTCGATCTCGATCTTGATACGTGGGTCCGGCAGCGCCGCGATCCACGTCGTGTTCGCCGGCATTACATCAGCGCAATGCCGGCCGATCACCTTCGTCGCGGCGGGATAGTCCGACATGCTGGCGACGATGATGCGGATGCGCACGACATCGGCGAACGTGCACCCGGCCTGTTCCAGGCACCAGTCGATGTTGGCGAAGGTCTGCTCCGCCTGATCGGTGATGTTGTCGGCGATCTCCATCGTGTCGTAGTCGAAACCGGAGCAGCCGGACACGAAGACCCAGCCGTCATCGTCGACGACGACACGCGAATAGTTCAGGAGCTTCTCGAAGTCGGAACCTCGGCCGATCTTCCGGCGCATTGGCCCTGCTCCTCTTGATGTGGGCGGAACTTACTCCTCGTCCGCGTCGGGCGCCCTCTTCAGCGAGGAGAGCTTGGCGAAGACGGCATCGGCGTCCAGTTCCTGATCCTCCTTCTTCTCGTCGGCGGCGGGAAGCTTCTCGGTCACCGAGGCAGGCAGCAGCGTGTCGCCCACCGGCGCCGGCTGCGGCTGGCCGCGCGAGGCGCGCTGCACCTCGATATCGAGATCGATCTGCGAGCAGAGCCCGAGCGTCACCGGGTCGAGCGGCTGCAGATTGGCCGAGTTCCAGTGCGTGCGCTCGCGGATCTGCTCGATGGTCGATTTGGTGGTGCCGACGAGGCGGGATATCTGCGCATCCTTGAGTTCGGGATGGTTGCGCACCAGCCACAGGATGGCGTTCGGACGATCCTGCCGCTTCGACAGCGGCGTGTAGCGCGGTCCCTTGCGCTTGGATTCCGGCACCCGCACCTTCGGCTCGGAGAGCTTGAGCTTGCGTTCCGGATCGGCCTCGGCGGCGGCGATCTCGTCGCGCGTCAACTGCCCGTTCGTGACCGGGTCGAGACCCTTGATGCCCTGCGCGGCCTCGCCGTCGGCGATCGCGCGCACTTCGAGCGGATGCAGCCCGCAGAACTGGGCGATCTGGTCGAAGGTCAGCGCGGTATTGTCGACGAGCCAGACGGCGGTCGCCTTGGGCATGAGAAGCTGGTTGGCCATAAAGTTAATATCCTCTCGTTCGCCCGCGTCCCTGTCGCGGGCGGTGGATGGAACCACCATGTTGGGAAATCGCTCCCGGATATAAAGATATTCGCGATGCTCTGCAACGAATTCCGGAATTTTCTGGCGAAGGGGAAGCGAAGCGAGCGTTTCGACCGCGCGACATCTCGACCATCCACCCCTCACCAAGTTCACCCGACCGCTCGGCTCCGCCTTGCGGGGGCTCCCTATCCGCCCTCCGCTATGGCTCCGGGCGTTCGTCGCTGGAAAAGCCAAATCGTTGGCTTTTCCCCGGCCTGCGGCCAAGCGAAGCTCGGTCGGATGAGGGGTCCCGGGCCGAACAGGACGTGAATAAACCCGCGCCCGTTTGCCTTCCAAAACCGCCGATCTCCGCGTTTCCGTATTTTTCTGCGCCTCACTTTCTCCACGCGGATAGTCCTGCGCCCCTTCGCACCCCCAAACGCCCGACCGGGCGTCGCGGCCAGTGCCGCGCCCCCGCGGAGCCCAGCCGCGTCAGCGGCGTGCGGGCGTGAGCGAAAACAAACCCGCGAAAATTATACCACGTCGAGGACGATCTTGCCGATATGCTTTCCCTCTTCCATGCGTTCATGCGCCCGCCAGGCTTCCTTGAGAGGGAAGATCATGTCCATGACCGGCGCGACCTGCCGCGTGGCGAGCAGCGGCCAGACCTTCTGTTCGAGCGCGGCGGCGACCTCGCCCTTGAATTCGACCGTCCGCGGCCTGAGCGTCGATCCGGTATGAACGAGCCGCTTCACCATCAGCTTCGAGAAATCGGCCGTCGCCTTCGGCCCACCGAGGAAAGCGATCTGTACGATACGGCCGTCCATCGCGGCGGCGGCGTAGTTGCGATCGATATAGTCGCCGCCGACCATGTCGAGGATGACGTCGACGCCCTCGCCGTTGGTCGCTTCCTTCACCACGGCAACGAAATCCTCCTCGCGGTAATTGACCGCGCGGTCGGCGCCGAGTTTGAGGCAGGCTTCGCATTTGTCCGCCGAGCCGGCGGTGGTGACGACATAGGCGCCGAACGCCTTGGCAAGCTGGATCGCCGTCGTGCCGATGCCCGACGTGCCGCCATGGACGAGGAAGCGCTCGCCCTCCTTCAGCGCGCCGCGCTCGAAGACATTGTGCCACACCGTGAAGAAGGTTTCGGGCAGCGCCGCGGCTTCCGTGAAGGTGAATCCGACCGGCAGCGGCAGGGCGTTGGTGCCATGCACCGCGACATATTCGGCATAGCCCCCGCCGGCGGTGAGCGCCACGACCGGATCGCCGACGCGCCATCTTCCCGCACCGACGCCGAGCGCCGCCACCTCGCACGAGACTTCCAGCCCCGGCAGGTCCGAGGCGCCCGGCGGCGGCGGATAGGCGCCCTGCCGCTGCAGGACATCCGGCCGGTTGACGCCGGCGGCGCGCACCTTGATGAGGATCTGGCCGGGCGCTGGCGCGGGCACGTCGCGCCGTTCCGGCTTCAGCACGAGCGGTCCGCCGGGTTGGGTAATCGCGATGGCCATCATCTTGGCGGGGATCGTTCCGGTCATATGATTTCAACTTCCTTCGGTCACGATTCATGCAACCAGTTTGCGTCCGATGCCCCGCTTTCTTTAATGTGGGAACCTATGTAGCCAATCGGGTTGGACAAGCAAGGCAAAGGGAGGAATTGCATGAGCATGTTCGACGAGGAAGCGCCCCGCAAAAAGAGGACCCACGAGATCGGCCAGGACCTTTCGCTCCTCTCGGTCGACGAATTGTCCGAGCGCATCGAACAATTGAGGGACGAGATCCGCCGGCTGGAAGCCGAAAGGACGGCAAAGGACGCCACCCGAAGCGCGGCCGACGCGCTTTTCCGCAAGGGCTGAACCTTTGTCGCGCTGCGATCGCTTTTGTCTCGAAACGGCCGCAAATCTGATGGCACCCGCTTCCGCCCAACGGAGTCCCTGACAATCCGATGCTTACCTCGTTCGGTCCCATCCTTGCCCTGTTGCGCGGAACGGCATTCCTGCTGCTCGCCTCCGGCCTGCTTAGCCTTCTCCTGCCGCTGCGCGGCCAGGCGGAGGGTTTTTCCACCGCCTCGCTCGGCCTGCTCGGTACGGCCTGGGCAGGCGGCTTCGTCGCCGGCTGCTTCTACGCGCCGAGGCTGGTACGCAACGTCGGCCATGTACGCGCTTTCGGCACCTTCGCCGCGGTGGGCGCCATCATTGCGCTTCTGACCGGCCTCTTCATCGATCCCTATGTCTGGATCGCGCTCAGGGTGGTCACCGGCTTCACCATGGCCGGTTCCTTCATGGTCATCGAGAGTTGGCTGAACGAGCGCGCCACCAACGAGACACGCGGCACGGTCTTCGGCCTTTACATGATGGTGACCTATGCCGCGATCATGGCCGGGCAGATGATCGTCGCCGCCGGCGACGTTCGCTCCGCCTCGCTCTTCATGGTGACGGGCATCTTCTTCTGCCTGTCGCTGATCCCGACCGCCATCTCCACGCAGGCGACGCCGGCGCCGCTCAAGGAAGTGTCGCTCGACCTCAGGAAACTCTACGCCAATTCGCCGGTCGCGCTGATCGGCTGTCTCCTGATCGGCATCGCCAACGGCGCGTGGGGCACGCTCGGCGCGGTGTTCGGCGCACGGATCGGCATGCCGACCTTCGAGATCGCGCTGATGATGAGCCTCGTGGTCATCGCGGGCGCAGTCATGCAGCTTCCGGCCGGCCGTGTCTCCGACCGCACCGACCGCCGTTTCGTCATGGCGGCCGCCGGCGCCGGCGCGGCGCTGATCGCCCTTCTCATCTTCCTGTTCGAGCCGCGCCAGGGCAGCGTCATCCTGGTCATGACCGCCTGCTATGGCGCGCTTGCCTATATCCTCTATTCATTGGCGGTGGCGCACGCCAACGACCATGCGAACTCGGAGGATTTCGTCAAGGTATCGAGCGGGCTTCTCCTGCTTTACGGCTTCGGCACGATGATCGGGCCGCTGCTCGGCGCAGCGCTGATGGCCTATCTGAGGCCGGAGAGCCTGTTCCTGGCCACCGCCCTCGCCCATGCAGCACTGGCGGGCTATACGGTCCTGCGCATCAGGACACGCGCGCCGATCCCGGTCGAGGAGCGCGAGGCCTTCCAGACCGTTCCCGCCGAACGGGCAACGACGCCGCAGGCCCTGCATCTCGACCCGCGTGTCGATGCCGGCGACAACGAGGACGCCCCGGACAAAAAAGAACCGGCCGCCGCCTGAACAGGCAACGGCCGGTCCGATCAGTTTGAGCGCTTTATACCAATCACTTCATGGTCGGCATGGCAAACTCGGCGCCCTCTTTCACGCCCGAGGGCCAGCGCGAGGTGATCGTCTTGGTCTTGGTGTAGAAGCGCACCGAATCCGGGCCGTACTGGTTGAGGTCGCCGAAGCCCGAACGCTTCCAGCCGCCGAAGGTGTAGTAGGAGACCGGCACCGGGATCGGCACGTTGACGCCGACCATGCCGACATTGACGCGGCTGGAGAACTCCCGCGCGGCATCGCCGTCGCGGGTGAAGATGGCGACGCCGTTGCCATATTCATGCTCCGAGGGAAGCCGCACGGCTTCCTCGAAATCATGCGCGCGCACGACCGACAGCACCGGACCGAATATCTCTTCCTTGTAGATGCGCATGTCCGGCGTCACTTCGTCGAACAGGCAGCCGCCCATGTAGAAGCCGTTCTCGTAGCCCTGCATCTTGAAGCCACGCCCGTCGACCTTGAGCTTGGCGCCTTCCTTGACGCCGATATCGACATAGTTCTTCACGCGCTCCAGCGCTTGGGCCGTGACCAGCGGGCCGAAATCGGCGGCCGGATCGGTGGACGGCCCGATCTTCAGGCTTTCCACGCGCGGGATGAGCTTCTCGACCAGCTTGTCCGCAGTCGCCTTGCCGACCGGGACCGCAACCGAGACGGCCATGCAGCGCTCGCCGGCCGCGCCGTAGCCGGAGCCGATCAGCGCATCGACGGCCTGGTCCATGTCGGCATCCGGCATGACGATCATGTGGTTCTTGGCGCCGCCGAAGCACTGCACCCGCTTGCCAGCCGCGCAGCCTCGCGCATAGATGTATTCCGCGATCGAGGAGGAACCGACGAAGCCGACCGCCTTGATATCAGGATCGTCGAGGATGGCGTCCACCGCTTCCTTGTCGCCGTTGACCACGTTGAGGATGCCGGCAGGCAGCCCGGCTTCATACATCAGTTCGGCGAGCTTCATTGGGACGCCCGGATCACGCTCCGACGGCTTCAGGATGAACGCGTTGCCGCAGGCGATCGCCGGCGCGAATTTCCACATCGGGATCATGGCCGGGAAGTTGAAGGGCGTGATGCCGGCGACGACGCCGAGCGGCTGCCTGACCGAGTAAAGGTCGATGCCGGGGCCGGCGCCCTCGGTAAACTCGCCCTTCATCAGATGCGGGATGCCGAGCGCGAATTCCACCACCTCGACGCCGCGCAATATGTCGCCCTTGGCGTCGGGGATCGTCTTGCCGTGCTCGCGCGCGAGGAGTTCGGCAAGCGCATCGTTGTCGCGCGCCACCAGTTCGAGGAATTTCATCAGCACGCGCACGCGCCTCTGCGGGTTGGTGGCGGCCCAGGCCGGCTGAGCCGCCTTGGCGTTCTCGACCGCCTTGCGCAGCTCCGCCGCCGAAGCGAGCGCCACCTTGTTGCGGACGGTACCGTCCATGGGCTGCAGGACGTCGGCCGTGCGGCCGCTGGTGCCGGCGACATGCTTGCCGCCGATGAAATGCCCTAGTGTTTCCATGATCTGCTCCCTGTGAATACCTGCGGCCATTGTCCCGCTTTGCGCCGATCATTGCAACGCGCGCGAAACCGCATCCGGTGTGCACACATTCGCTACCTCGGGCTCTCGCGCTTTATTTTTTGCAATCATCCGGCTACATTCGACCGGCGGAGGGCCACGATGAACTGGGATGACGTTCGCATCTTTCTGGCGGTGGCGCGCTCGGGCCAGATCCTCGGCGCGGCGAAGCGGCTCGGCCTCAACCATGCGACCGTCTCGCGCCGCATCGCCTCGCTGGAAGAATCCCTCAACGCGAAACTGTTCAGGCGTCTCACCACCGGGTCGGAGCTGACGCCAGCGGGCGAACGCTTCCTGGAGCGCGCCGAGCACATGGAAGCCGAACTCATAGTCGCGCGGGCCGACATCGCCGGCGAAGGCGGCGAGGTTTCGGGAACGGTCCGCATCGGTGCGCCGGACGGTTTCGGTGTCGCTTTCCTTGCCCCGCGCCTCGGCGCGCTCGCGGCACGTCACCCGGAACTTACCGTCCAGCTCGTGCCGGTGCCGCGTTCCTTCTCGCTGTCCAGGCGGGAAGCGGACATCGCCATCACCGTCGAACGCCCGGCGGAAGGCCGGCTGGTTGCCGGCAAGCTCGTCGACTACACGCTCGGCCTCTATGCTTCGCGCGCCTATGTCGAGGAGATGGGCATGCCGCGCACGCCGGCGGAGCTTTGCCGCCATCGCCTCGTCGGATATGTCCCCGACCTGACCTTCAGCCCCTCGCTCGACTACGCGGACGAATTTTCAACGGACTGGGAATCGCATTTCGAGATTTCCTCCTCGCTCGGCCAGGCCGAGGCAGTACGCTCGGGCGCCGGCATCGGCATCCTGCACACCTTCATCGCGCGCGC
>JBDZVC010000630.1:0-1832 GCA_040255475.1 Phyllobacteriaceae bacterium
GTTTTTCGCTCATCGAATCGTACATTTCCCTCGACGCGCCCTTGAGTTCGCTCTTATTGGTCTCGCCGCGCTTGGCCGAAAGTGCGGCGCCGGCGGCCATCTGCTGAGCTTTCGATTTTGCTGGCATAGCTTGCACTCCTGCGTTCCTATGAGCAGGAGCAACGCCCCGTCGGGCCGGCGGTTCCCGGCTTGCGCCCGAAACGCGATCAGCCTTCGACCGTGAGTCCGAAGCCGTGCATCAGCCTTCGCGTCGCTGGATTAGGCCGCCCCGAGGTGAAGATCGCAATATCGTCGTCACGGGATGGCTCGGCTACGCCGTCCGGCGGCAGCAGGGACTGCGCCCGTCGTGCGATCGCCTCCGCCGGATCGATCCAGTCGACCGGCCAGGGCGCGGTCTTGCGCATGCGGTTCACCAGAAAGGGATAATGCGTGCAGGCGAGGACGACGATGTCGGTGCGGCGGCCGTCATTCTCCATGAAGCAGGGAGCGATTTCCGTCTTCACCGCCGCCTCGTCGACGAAACCGTCACGCATATAGGTCTCGGCGAGTGCCGCGAGATTGACGCTGCCGACGAGGCGCACATGGCACTTCGACGCCCATTGGCGGATGAGGTCGCGCGTGTATTGCCGCTTGACGGTGCCCGGCGTTGCAAGAACGGAGACGAGGCCCGAGCGTGTCCGTTCCGCCGCCGGCTTGATCGCCGGCACGGTACCGACGAAGAGGTGGCCGGGAAAGCGCTCACGCAGGTCGGCGATGGCGAGCGTGGAAGCCGTGTTGCAGGCGATGACGGAAAGCGCGGGCCGGTGCTTTTCAAGCAATTGCCCGAAAACGCCGGCGATATGCTCCCGCAGCGCCGCCTCCTCCCAATTGCCGTAGGGAAAGGCGGCATCGTCGGCGACATAGACGAAGCGGCGGCCGGGCATCAGCACGCGCGCCTCGCGCAGCACGGTCAGCCCGCCTATGCCGGAATCGAAGAAGAGGATCGGGGCGTCAGTCATGATCGCCGCGCCCGGTGCCCGCCGCGCGGTCGGCTTTCGCCTTGCGCTCGGGATAGCCGGCACCGCGCGGCTCCTTCGGCGAGAAATAATCGAGCGAGGCGACGACGCCCCGCAGCACCTTGATTTCGGCCTCGGTGAAGCCCGGCCGCGTCAGCACGGCGCGCAGATTGTCGACCATCTTCGGCTTCTTCGGCGCCGGCCGGAAATAGCCGCGCGCCGAAAGCGCATCCTCAAGGTGCGTAAGGAAGCCGACCAGATACTCCTTGGGTGCTGGCCGCATTTCCGGACCGGCAAAGGCCGTATCGGTCTCGTGTTCCAGTCCCGACTTCATCCATTCATAGGCCATCAGCAGCACGGCCTGCGCGATATTGAGCGATGCGAAAGCGGGGTTGACCGGAAAGGTCACGATCTCGTCGGCGAGCCCGACCTCCTCGTTGAAAAGGCCGAATCGCTCGCGGCCAAAGAGGATGCCGGTCTTCTGGCCGGCGAGGAAGCGGGAGCGCAGCGCCCTGCCCGCCTCGACGGGACCGCGCACAGGCTTGAAATTGTCGCGCTCGCGCGCCGTGGTGGCGAAGACGAAATTGAGGTCGGCGATGGCCGAGGCGAGGTCGCTAAATACCGCCACATTGTCGATGACGTGATCGGCGCGGCTGGCCGCCGCACGCGCCTTCTCGTTCGGCCAGCCGTCGCGGGGATTGACCAGTCGCAGTTCCGACAGGCCGAAATTGGCCATGGCGCGTGCCACCATGCCGATATTCTCGCCGAGCTGCGGCTCGACAAGGATGATCGCCGGACCATCGGTCAAAAGGGTTTGCTCGCGGTCCGTGCCTGCCA
>JBDZVC010000151.1:0-9400 GCA_040255475.1 Phyllobacteriaceae bacterium
TGGAGCCGGGCGAGACGATCCTCGTCCATGCGGGCGGCTCGGGTATCGGCTCGGCGGCGATCCAGCTTGCGAAGAAGATGGGATGCACGGTCATCACGACGGTCGGCTCGGACACCAAGATGGAAAAGGCGAAGGCGCTCGGTGCTGATCACGTCATCAACTATCGCGAGGACCGGTTCGAGGGCGCGGTACGCAAGATCACGAAGAAGAAGGGCGTCGACGTGGTGTTCGAGCATGTCGGCGCCGACACATGGGCGGGCTCGATGCTCTCCCTGAAGCGCGGCGGACGTCTGGTCACCTGTGGCTCGACCTCCGGCGTCTCGACGCCGATGAACCTGATGCAGCTCTTCCAGCAGCAACTGAAGATCCTCGGTTCGTTCGGCTGTCGCATGGAAAACATGACAAACGCCATGCAGAAGATGGCCGCCGGCCTCGTGCACCCGGTGATCGACACGGAAGTCGATTTCGACGGCATCGGCGAAGCGCTGAAACGCATGGAAAGCCGGGACGTCTTCGGCAAGATCATCCTGCGCGTCGGCTGATGAAGCGGTTCCTCTACCGCACGTCGCGGTGGCTGAAACAGGCCAATTACTGGCTGATCGCGCGTGCCGCGATGACAGTCCTCTGGCTGTTGCGCAAATTGCCACCCGACAAGGCAATGGACTTCGCTGCGGGACTGGCGCGGCGGCTCGGGCCGCTCAGCCCCCGCCACGGAATAGCGCTCGACAATCTCCGCCACGCATATCCCGAACTGGACGAAGCCGCGCGCCGGGAAATTGCGCTCGACATGTGGGAGAATATGGCCCGGCTCGGCGCCGAATACATCTTCCTCGATCAGCTCTTCGATTTCGATCCGAAGGAGGCGAAACCGGGCCGGGTGGAGGTCGTGGGGGCGGAGCGCTTCCTGAGTATCCGCGACGATAAGAAGCCGCATATTCTCTTTACCGGCCATCTCGGTAATTTCGAGCTTCTGCCGGTCGCAGCCGCCTCGTTCGACCTCGATCTGGCGGTGATGTTCCGGCCACCGAACAACCCCTATATCGCTGACTACGTCTTCTCGACCCGCCGCTCGGCGATGGGCCGCATGCTGGCTTCCGCCCCCGGCGTGGCGTTTGCCCTCTCGCGCGTTCTGGAAGCCGGAGGCAATATCGGTGTTCTCGTCGACCAGAAGTTCCGCGGCGGCTTACGCACCAGTTTTTTTGGCCGCGAATGCGAAACCAGCCCATTGGTGGCCCGGCTTGCCCGGCATTTCGACTGCGATGTCTATCCCGCCCATTGCATCCGTTTGCCGGGAAATCGCTTCCGGCTTGAGCTTCACGACAAGCTCGACCTGCCGCGCGATCCGGCCGGCGCGATCGACGTCCAGAAGGCGACCCAATCGCTGACCGACGTGGTGGAAGCCTGGGTGCGCGAGACGCCCGGTCAATGGATGTGGTTCCACAAGCGCTGGGAAATCAGCGGTCGCCGGAGGAAGGTGCGCAAAACGCCCGCTACTGCCCGTAGTAATTCATGACGGCATGCCGGGCTTCGGCGAAGAAAAGCCAGCGCTCGACCAGAATACCAGTTGCAAACGCTATGATGGCGAGAGCCGAGGCCAGCAGCGCCGATGTCCCCTGCCCTGTGAAAAGGACCGCGATCAGCAACAAGACGGGCACAAGACCGCCCAGGCCAAAAGCGATACGCGCAAGCTTCGCCGCGTGCTTGCGCGCTATGCGAAAGCCCATTTCCCGCGTCAGATAATTCTCGGTGACATGCGGGCGCTCGAGAAGGGCGACGGAACCGATGGAGCCGAGGCCGGTGGCGCTTTCGGGCGTCGAAAGAGGCTTCATCGCCAGCAGCCGCTCGCGCCAGCGCAGCTTGGCGACCCATGCGGCGACGATCAGAACGATCGCTGCGAGCGACAACCACCGCACGGGGCCTCCGCCAGACAGCGCAAAGAAAGCCGCAAGGACCGCCCCGCCTGCCGCCGCCAGAAGAAGGTAGCAAACCGGCGTCAGCCGCGTGTTCCACGCCTGCACCGATTTGAGCGAGGCATAGATCATCGCGGTACAATAGACCGTGATGGCGCAGAGGATCGTGCCGACTATGCCGGATATCGGCAGATAGGCATGGTCAAAGAGCGTCGCCCAGGCCGAGATCGCGAGCGGGATGAAGGTGAGGATCGCCATCACACCCTCGCGTGACAGCCAGCTCGACCGCCATTGCGAGAGCGCCCGCCAAGCGCGCTGAGGATTGCCGAGATGGAGTGTCGAGGAGAGGAGGCCGCCGGATATCAGCGCCAGTGCGAGCAGATAGGCGATGCCGGTCGAGAGCGATGCCGGGTCGAGGACGCCGAGCCCGAGCACCGCAGCCAGCCCGTAGCCGAGCCCGGAGGCAGTCGTG
This sequence comes from Phyllobacteriaceae bacterium, assembly GCA_040255475.1. Taxonomy (GTDB): domain Bacteria; phylum Pseudomonadota; class Alphaproteobacteria; order Rhizobiales; family Rhizobiaceae; genus Mesorhizobium_L. The sequence goes on from JBDZVC010000151.1 coordinate 2,383, forward strand.
AAGAAGATGATCGAAGGTGCGGGGTGCATGGGTCAGATTCTATCCAGCATGCCGTCGAGCCAGGCGAAGAAGCCCTTCGCGTCGGCGGTATCCTCCGCGACAGGCAGCATCTGCGCGCTCTCGGACAGCTTTTTGCGCGGCCTGGGCGGCAGGTATTTGTTGACTGGTCTTGTTCCCTGTTCCGGCATCAGGTCCATGCCGCCGCGTTCCGCGACCATGACGGAAACGGCCGAACTCGGATCGGCAAGGTCGCCGAAATGCCGTGCGTTGGCCGGACAGGTGCGGACGCATGCCGGCACGCGGTCCACCTCCTCGAACGTCTCGTTGTAGATGCGGTCGATGCAGAGCGTGCATTTCTTCATGACACCTGCGGCGAGATCCATCTCGCGCGCGCCGTAAGGGCAGGCCCATGCGCAAAGACCGCAGCCGATGCACTTTTCCTCGTCCACGAGCACGATGCCGTCTTCGGTTCGCTTGTAGGAAGCTCCGGTCGGGCAGACGGTGACGCAGGGCGCATCTTCGCAATGCAGGCAGGATTTGGGGAAATGGACGATGCGCGCGTCGCCCGCCTCTCCGACGATCTCGCCGCCTTCCGGCGTCACCTCGAAGGTGTGGATACGGTTCAGCCAGGTACCCGAGACGTCGGCGCCGTAGGGATGCTGGTCCGAAAGGGCAGCGCCGTAGCCGCCGGTGTTCCATTCCTTGCAGTTGACCACGCAGGCATGGCAGCCGACGCAGATATCGAGATCGATGACGAGGCCCAGCTTTTTGGGCTCCGGATGCGTTGGAAGGCTCGTCAAGATGCCCACTCCTGGCCGTAACGAAGCTCATCCGGCGGCTCGGGCAGATCGACAGGCCGGAGAATAGCGGGAAAGTTCGGCTCCGCCTCCTCGCCCGTATCGGCCTTTTCGATACGTACCATGAGATCGTACCAGGCGGCCTGCCCGGTGACCGGGTCGGAGTTCGACCAGCGCATGCCATCTTCCTTCGGCGGCAGGAGTTCGTGGATGAGGTGGTTGAGGAGAAAGCCTTTCGTCCCCTCCGGAGCGTTTTTGTCGAGCGCCCACGCGCCGCGGCGCTTGCCGACCGCGTTCCATGTCCACATCGTGCCGTCGTTGACGGCGTCTGTACGCCGGATCTCGACCTTGATGCGGCCATGGCGAGAGGTCAGCCAGACCCAGTCGCCGCTCTTCAGTCCGTGCGTATCGCAAACCTTTCCGGGCACATAGAGCGGATTCTTAGTGTGGATCTGACGTAGCCACGCATTCATCGATCCCCATGAATGGTACATCGCCATCGGACGCTGCGAGATCGCGTGGTAGGGGAATTCCCCTTCGTCGACCGCCGCCTCCTCGAACGGACGATACCAATCCGGCAGCGGATCGAACGCGGCCACGATGCGCGCCCTGTGGCTCTCGGGCGCTACCGGTTCCCGCAGGCCTTCTCCCGCCAGCCGGAATTTCTGCAAGGGCTCGGAATAAAGCTGGAAGACCACGGGCTTCGGCGTGTCGAAGAAGCCCATCTTCACGGCAAAATCCTGATAAGCCTGATTGGCGTGTTTGAAGAATTGCGCCTCGAGCGGGATGTGCGCGGAGAAAAAAGAGCCGTTCTCGATGTATTGCTTCAGTTGGTCCGGATTGGAGGCCCCCCTGCCCGCGCGGTCGCCTTCGCGGCCGCGGAAACCGGCGAGCGGGCCGATGCCGGGTCGCCGCTCGTGGCGGACGATATAATCGGCATAGTCCTTGTAAAGTGGAACGCCATGCGCGTCGGCAAAGCCCGGCAGCGAAAGGCGCGCGCCGAGATCGAGCATGACGGTCTGAAAGCCGCGAACGTCGCGGTCGGGCTCGATAACAGGCCAGCGTATGGCGTCCTGCACGGCATCCGGCTCGGAAATCGGCCGGTCAAGCAACGAGATGCAATCGTAGCGCTCCAGATAGGTCGTGTCCGGCAGGATGAGATCGGCATAGGCGACCATCTCGGAATCGTAGGCGTCCGAATAGATGATCTTCGGGATGCGGTATTCTCCGGTCTTTTCGTCCTTGTCGGTCAGCATCTTCATAGTGCCGGCCGTATTCATCGACGAGTTCCAGGCCATATTGGCCATATACATGAACAGTACGTCGATCGGGTACGGATCGCCGGCATGCGCGTTGGCGATGACCATGTGCATCATGCCGTGCGCGGCGATCGGCGCATCCCATGAGAAGGCCTTGTCGATACGCGACGGCTTGCCGTCCTCGTCGATCAGGAGATCCTCTGGTCCACGAGGAAACCCAAGATGCGGCCCCGACAGCGGTTTGTTGGAACCGAAATGCTCGGCCCTGCCATGCGGCGTCGGATGCGCGTCCATCGGCTTCGGATAGGGCGGCTCGAAACGGAAGCCGCCGGGGCAATCGATCGAGCCGATGAGCACCTGCAGAAGATGCAGCGCGCGCGTCGTCTGGAAGCCGTTCGAATGGGCGGAGATGCCGCGCATGGCATGAAAGGAGACCGGCCTGCCGACAAAGCTCTGATGGCGCCCACCGTAAATGTCGATCCATGGCTGATCGATCTCGATCGCCTCGTCAAAGGCGACGCGCGCGATTTCGGCCGCCAGCCCCCGGATGGTCGATGCCGACACGCCGGTTTCCTTGGCAACCGTCTCCGGCGCATATTTCGGATCGAGGTATTTTTCCGCGAGAAGTTGAAAGGAAGGCCGGGCCTTTCGCCCGTCGGGCAATTGGTACGACCCCGACAACGCCGGCCGCGCACCGTTGCTGCCCGCCGGTGCGAAGCGTTCCGTCACGGTCTCGAAGACGAGCGGCTTGCCCTCCTCATCGCGCGCGAAAAGGCCGTGATCCGCCGTCCCCGGTTCGTCGATTACAAGCCAGGGCGCATTGGAATAGCGAATGAGATAGTCGAGATCGATCTTGTGCGCTTTCAGCAGCAGATGCACGATCGAGAGCACCAGCAACGCGTCGGTGCCCGGGCGGATGCCGACCCAGCTATCGGCCACAGCGGAATAGCCGGTGCGGACGGGATTGACCGACACAAAGCGGGCACCGCGCTGCTTCAGCTTCGAGATGCCGATCTTGATGGGGTTCGAATCATGGTCTTCCGCCACGCCGAACATGACGAAAAGCTTGGTCCTGTCCCAGTCCGGCGCACCGAATTCCCAGAAGGCGCCGCCGATGGTCATGATCCCTGCAGCGGCCATATTGACCGAGCAGAAGCCGCCATGGGCGGCGTAGTTCGGCGTTCCGAACTGCTGCGCCCAAAAACCGGTCAGCGATTGCGACTGGTCGCGCCCGGTGAAGAAGGCGAGTTTCCTCGGATCGCGCGCGCGGACTGCGCCGAGCCATTTCGTCGCGGTTTCCAGCGCCTCGTCCCATGAAATCTCGCGGAACTCGCCCGAGCCGCGAGGGCCTGTCCTGAGAAGCGGCGCGCGCAGCCTTGCCGGCGCGTAGTGCTGCATGATGCCGGCCGATCCCTTGGCGCAGAGTACGCCGCGGTTCACCGGATGGTCGCGATTGCCCTCGATGTAACGAATCTTGCCGTCCTTTAGATGGACGTTGATGCCGCAGCGGCAAGCACACATGTAACAGGTGGTCTTGCGGACTTCGTCAGCGATCGGCTCCGACAATGCCAGCCGCGGCTCGGTGCTCATGAGCAATCCTCCCTCGACCGAGTCCTACATAAGAGCCGAGGAAAAGAGAATGGCTTTAGGATGAAAACCGTGTCCCGATCCGTTGAGCCAACAGATCAGTTCGCCACGACGATGCGCGTGTTGCCCGGACCGGCTTCCTTGACCATGGCAAAGAAAGTCGCGGCGTCCTGCGGATGCAGACGGATGCAGCCGTGCGAAGCAGGCCGGCCGAGGCTGCGCGTCTCATAAGTACCGTGGATCGCGTAGCCGCCATGGAAGAATACCGAATAAGGCATCGGCGAATTGTGGTATTTGCGCGAGCGCCACATGCGGTGCAGCCTGACCGGCCGATAGGTTCCGCGCGGCGTGAAGTAGCCGCGCCGCGCGGTCGAGACGTGCCAGCGATACACCACTCGGCCATATTCGGAGACGGTCATCGTCTGGGTGGAAATATCGATCCGCGCCGTCAGCGGAGCCGCCGTACTTGCGCCCACGGCACCGAAGATCATCGCCGCTCCCAGCAGAAGAACGACAACAATTCCCCTCATTTGCTCCCCCTAACGCACCGAAACGCTTACGAAAGGCCCATTAAAGACCAGGCAGGCCGGTTTCTGCAACCGAAAGTTCCAGTCCTGCCGTTCTTAGCGTGACAGGTTGAGGAAGCCTCTTCGATCGTATGAAGGCGGCATCGAGGCTCTTGCCAAGCCGCCCCAATCGCTGCATCCCTGCGATTATGATCGACAGATTTGCGAAAGCGATTGACGAACGGGTGGACGATCTCGTCCAACTCACGGCCGACCTCATCCGCTTCCCAACTATCAACCCGCCGGGCGAGGCCTATACGCCCTGTGCCGAATTCGTCGGCGAACGACTGAGACGGCGCGGCTTCGCCGTCAACTTCATTCGTGGCGAAGGGACGCCCGGCGATACCGACCGCTATCCGCGGACCAACGTCGTCGCGCGCATCGAGGGGCGTGGCCCCGGACCGGTGATACACTTCAATTCGCATATCGACGTGGTCGAGGCGGGTGAAGGGTGGACGACGGACCCGTTCGGCGGCGCCATCAGGGACGGGAAGGTCTACGGTCGCGGCGCCTGTGATATGAAAGGGGGGCTTGCCGCCTCCATCATCGCGGTCGAGGCATTCCTGGCGGTGTCGCCGGACTTCCATGGCGCGATCGAGATATCCGGGACCGTGGACGAGGAATCCGGTGGCTACGGCGGCGTCGCCTATCTGGCGAAAAAGGGTTTGTTTTCCCGGCCGCGCGTCGACCACGTCATCATTCCCGAACCGCTCAACAAGGATCGTATCTGCCTTGGCCATCGCGGTGTCTGGTGGGCCGAAATCGAAACGAAGGGCCGGATTGCGCACGGCTCCATGCCTTTCCTCGGCGACAGTGCGGTGCGTCACATGGGAGCGGTACTCCACGCGTTCGAGGAAGAGCTTTTCCCCGCGCTTGACCGCAAGCAGACGAAGATGCCCGTCGTTCCGGAAGGCGCACGGCGCTCGACCATGAACATCAACTCGATACATGGCGGCCAGACCGAGGATTTCCGCCCTGGGCTCCCCTCGCCGACCGTTCCGGACACCTGCCGCCTCGTCATCGACCGCCGTTTCCTGCTCGAGGAGAAGATCGACGAGGTCAAGAGCGAGGTCGTTACGATCCTCGACCGGTTGAAACGGGAACGCAGCAAATTCGACTATATTATCAACGATCTGATGGAAGTCCTTCCGACGATGACGGAGCGCGACGCGCCTGTCGTCACCGCAGTGGCGGAAGGGATCCGGCATATTTTCGGGCGCGAGCCGGACTACGTCATCTCGCCTGGCACCTATGACCAGAAGCACATAGCGCGTATTGGCCATCTCCACGACTGCATTGCCTATGGGCCGGGTATCCTCGATCTGGCGCACCAGCCGGACGAATGGGTGGGCATCGATGACATGGTGCAATCGGCCAACGTCATGGCGATCGGCATCGACGCCCTCCTCAACCGCGCCGGCTGAAGCCGACCGGATTCAGGCACGCTTCCGCCCCCTTGCGCAGAATCGTGATTTACTCACGCGCGGATTCAGGCTTCTATCGCCGCCATAAAATGGCCTTTGCGGGAGCAGGAAAAATATGAAGCATTGGAAGATGGCTTTGACGGCGGCAGCCTTCATGCTGGCCACCAGTAGCGTAGCGTTGGCTGCGCGGACAGACCTTACGCTCGGGATGGTACTGGAGCCGCCGCATCTCGATCCCACCGCCGGCGCCGCCGCCGCGATCGACGAGGTGGTATACGCGAACGTTTTCGAGGGCCTGACCCGCATCGGATCGAAGGGCGAGGTATTGCCCGATCTCGCGGAAAGCTGGACGATCTCCAACGACGGCACCGTCTATACGTTCAAGCTGCATTCCGGCGTGAAATTTCACGACGGCACCGATTTCGATGCCAATGACGTGAAATTCTCGCTCGACAGAGCGCGTGGCGCCGATTCGGTCAACGCGCAGAAGGTGCTCTTCGCCCACATCAAAGACGTGACCGTGGTCGATCCGACGACGGTCAAGGTCACGCTGGACGAGCCGCAGGGCGATTTCCTTTACGATATGGGCTGGGGCGATGCCGTGATGGTGGCGCCCGAATCGGCCGCCGGCAACAAGGAAAAGCCGATCGGCACCGGGCCCTTCAAGTTCGATCACTGGGCGAAGGGCTCGGAGATCACGCTGGTCAAGAACCCGAATTACTGGGGTAAGCCCGTTGCGCTCGACAAGGCGGTGTTCCGTATCATTCCCGACGCCGCAGCAGCTATTCCGGCATTGCTTTCGGGCGACGTGCAGGCCTTCCCGAATGCACCGGTCGGCGACGCTCTCGACCAAATCAAAGCAGATCCGAATCTCAAGGTGGTGATCGGCACTACCGAGGGCGAGACGATCATGTCGATCAACAACAAGAAGCCGCCCTTCGACAAGCTGGCCGTGCGGCAGGCGCTTGCCTCGGCCATCGACCGAAAAGCCGTGATAGATGCGGGCTCTTCGGGCCTGGGCACGCCGATCGGCTCGCATTTCTCGCCCGCCGATCCAGGCTATATCGACCTGACTGGCGTCTATCCCTACGATGTGGCCAAGGCGAAGGAATATCTGAAGGAGGCAGGGCTGCCCAACGGCTTCAAGGCAACGCTCAAACTGCCGCCTACCCCCTACGCACGCGATGGTGGCCAGGTGATCCAGTCGGAACTCAAGGAGATCGGCGTCGACGTCCAGATCATTCCGCTCGAATGGGCGGACTGGCTGAAGCAGGTCTTCACCGACAAGGATTTCGACCTGACCATCATTTCCCACACCGAGCCGGCCGACATCGGCATCTATTCGCGGCCCGGCTATTACTTCCAGTACGACAACCCGAAATTCA
>JBDZVC010000631.1:0-1824 GCA_040255475.1 Phyllobacteriaceae bacterium
GCGCGCCGCGTCGCCGCCACCACCATGCCCTTGCCGCGCAGCCGCTCCAGCAAACCCTCGCTCTCGGCCAAGCCGTAGGCCCGCGACACCGTCATCGGATTGATCGCATGGAAACCCGCCACCTCACGCACCGACGGCAGCAACTCCCCCGCCGCCAGTTGCCCGCCGGCGATCAAGCGGCGCAACTGCTCCACGATCTGCCGATAGATCGGCTCGGGCGCGGCGGGTTGCACGGTCAGCAGCGAAGCATCCATGTGTATCATTACACCAATACACATAGTCGACCGTCAAGAGCCATCTGGCGGCAACCGGCCCACGCCGACGTCCCTCAGTTCCCTGCCTGCAACGGCAAGTCGAGCCGCCGCCAGTTCCTGCGCACGAACACCGCCAGCAACGGCAGCGATACCAGCAACATCGCCAGCTCGGGGAGCCAGAACTCCATCTCGGCAAGCTGCGTCAACGGCCGCTCCCAATGGAAGCCGACCTTGAACTCCATCCCGAAAGCCAAGGTATTGAATAGCGCGTGCACGCCCACATTGACCCACAGCGACCGAAATTTCACGTACAGCAGGGAAAGCACGACGCTGAAGACAAAGGTGCCCACGTAGTAGTGCCTGCTGAAATGCAGCAAGGTAAAGAGCATGGCCACGAAAACGATCGCCTTTCGCAACCCGTAGCTCGCAGACCATGCCCGCTGCAGAAGCCCTCGGAACACCAGCTCCTCGACCAAAGGAGCGGCAATGAATTGGTTGGCAGCAAGAACCAGGTAACTCGCCGTGCTCAATGTGAGCACGTAATGCGATGCGTGGAAGTGCCAATACGAGTAGGCGAACGCTGGTGCCCACTGCGCAGTGACATAAACCTCCATGAAGTTCCAGCCATATTCGAATGCCAGCAAAAGAACCGCGAACGCCACCGCAGCACGAACTATTCCAAGATCTGGAGCACGCCCGAAGACAGCGCCTTTGTAGACGCTTGCATCATGCATGAGCCAAAGACACAGAAGTGAGAGAAAAACGTACTGCAGAAGCCCAGACAAGTTCTCGACCAAAGCGGGATCTCGCCCAAAACGCGTTGACAGCAACGCCGCAAATCCGGCACGCGCAATCAGCGACAACACCAGAGCCGCCACTACGCCTTTTGCCTGAAGACTTTTACTCATGAATATGATTTCGCGATGCCTGGACCCGCCGAGCGCGCTCGCGCATCTCCCAATGATTAATGAAACACCGTACAGATCTTGCCGCCCAGCCACGGGCCAATCCCCTCCGGCAAATCCGACTCACCTCGTGGCAGGAGGTAGCGTTTCGCGGCATTCAAACGAAGCGATGGCCGCCCGCTGCTGTTTCAGAACTAAACGGCACGATCCGATGCGTCCATAGGAAACTTTCACAGTGGCGGCCGGGCGCAAGAACATGCGCCGCGCGGAGCACGTGTCTCATCGCACGCAACCCTTTGTCCCGACATCGAACCTCTGCCAATGCGAGTGTACCGGCGGCGGCAGAAGCCCCGCACCGATTCGCCGGAAACTTCGCTCGTTGCTGCCGGATGGGATCTCCCGGCGCCAGCCGGTTCGGGCGCCGCAACGGCGCACTGTCGCTTGTTGCGAAAGCTGAAGCGGCCGCCCCCGGCTTTCGCTGGAGCGGCGGCGGGAGGGTTTGCCGCCGCCGCGCGTCGGATCATTCCGGCCGCCTGGGCCGCCGACCGGCCCCGCAAGCCCCGCCGCCACGCCTTCCGCCCTGACCTGGCGCTGACCGGTGCCGGGCGGTTTCATTGAGCCGGAGGCCCCGCATTGGTTAAGCTCCGCAGGCTCCACCGCCTGTT
>JBDZVC010000152.1:0-9387 GCA_040255475.1 Phyllobacteriaceae bacterium
TCCCCGCATTCTTGATGACGCCTGCGGCAAAGCCCTGATACGCCCCGCACAGCGACCGCGTGGGGTTGGCGACTTCGCCGGTCAGATTGCCGACATGGATGGTCGAGAAGCCCGTGCCGGATGCAAAACTGTCGGACGGGGAATCAAAAAAATGCCCCGGCTGACCGGGCGCATCATCGCTGACGACAAAATTCTGGCCGTTCGTGCCGAAGAAGCCGGCGCCGCCAACCGTCAGCGTCGCGGCCTGACCGAACAGAACGGATGACGGTCCGTCGGAAGCGGCACGGTAGCTGCCACGCCTTTCGAGGGTGAAGCCGCTGCCGTCGAGCGCCCCGACATTGACGCCGATCGCGCTTTGTTGGCTCGCGCCGGTGCCGTTGAACGCAACCCAGCTCTGCATCACGCGGCCGGTACCATCACCTGCCGTGCCCGGTTCGGCGATGAGGAAATCGGAGCCCGCAACACCCGAGGGACCGATCCCGGCGGCGGCGCTCATGAAGGGTACGCCTCCGACACCCTGGATCGGGTCCGGCGTAAAACTGTAATGGCGCACGCTATTTCCGGTAAGAGCGGCTATATCGGTCGGCGTCCCGGTGATGGCATAGAAGGGCAGCCTCGGGTCTCCCCCCATGCCTAACAGATAGGCCGTGAATTCCTCAGGGCCCGAATAGGCAACACCCGAAAGGGTGCCGAAGGGCGACGCGACGCCGCCGACCGAATGCGCCGTGAAGGCTGTATCGTTATAGACGGGAAGCGTGACCGTTCCTTGCGACAGCGTCGCGGTTCCAGTGCTTGCCCCCGGCTGAACAACCAGTGTCGTCGACTGGTCCGTATCCGCTGACCCGCCGACGATCCCGTCGCCCCCCTCCTCCGACGAAATCGTCAGTACCCGCATCGGTCGTTCCGACGGCGGTGGCGGCTCGCCACCACTGCTGTCCTTCTTGACAATCTGACGGATGAGGTCGTTGTTTCCCTGATCGACGACCCCAGAGTCCGGATTGTTTGGCCGCGCCGTGGGGATCGGTATGGAGTTCAGCGGCAGCGGAACATCGGAATTCGTCTCTGGTAATCCGCTGGCGATGACCATAGCCCCGGTCGGCTTGATCGGCGCTCCGCCGCCTTCGCCGTTCGCGCCGGAGATCAGTTCCTGAAAAAACCCGGTCCACCATTCAGGGGTCCGGTGGATCCTCAGCGTCGAGCCCTCGATCACAATCGAGAAACCTGCCTTGTACAACCTGATCGGCTTGCCGTCCGGCCGCCAGAGCGTGATACCGTCGCCATAGCTGAGATCGATGTGGGACGGCGTGCCGTTACCGAGGTCGAAGGCCATATCCGCGATCGCCCCACGAATGCCGACGGTGCCGACCGGCGTATTCAGCCGCACGCCGTCCGGCGTCTTGGACGTCTTGCCGCCAATGAAGCGAAAGATGCCCTTGCCGAGCGATGCCGTGACCTTCGCCGCGCCGGCGTCAGGGTCATAGACGAAGGAATCGATCGTCAAATGCGAGTCTGGTCCGACGGTGAATGTCGTCCCATCGGCCAGCAGGATTTGAAGCAGTCCCTTTGCGTCGGTCTCTATCCGTTCATTATGGATGATCTTGTCGCCGAGCACGATGGTGCGGATCGACCGGTTCGGCGGTGTTCCATGCGAATTCTGATTGACCGCCGCCGCCGTCCCGACCGGCTGCGCGAATACGGCGCAATTCTGGAAGGATAAGAAAAAGGCCGTCGAAAACAGGGCTGATACGATCCGCATGGCCTTGTCCTAGAAACTTTTCGTGAAGCCCAGCGACACGCTGACATTGTCGAACTTGTCGATGTCGTAGTTCGAATCGACGTTGCGGTAACTGACGACAGTCTGCATCGACCAGGTCTCGCGCAAGGGTATGGTCAGTATCCCCTGCACGAACGTTTCGACATCGTGGCGATCATAAGCTGCCATCAACGTGTCGGGCTCGTCATAGCTGCGATTCAGCATGCCGAAGGAAAGGTCGGCAGTCCAGGGCCGCGAGCCATTGCCGATCAACGGGTCGAGCAGATAGACACCGCCAATGGTAGCCCCCAAACTCCAGTAGCTTTCATAGCCCCGCCTGGCATCGTGGCGCTCGCCTTCGACGCCGACATAGGCCGCAAAACGGTTTGTGATCTGATGGCGCAAGGTGCCAATGATGTCGATATTGCTGCCAGTCCGATCCGATGCGGTTGGACGAAGATCCGAGTCCCGGTAATCCTGATAGCGATACTCGACCCGTAGTTCACCGCGCGTGTCGCGTGTGAATGCCTTTGCAATCCTTGCGCCTATACCTCCGCTCCACCGGTACGGATCACCATGCAGCACCACGCCGCCCAATATGCCGTAGATGCCGAAATCGGTTTTGTTGAAGCCGAATCGATCGAGGCTGATCACTGGCCCGAAGGTCAGTTCGGCGAGTCCGGTGTCGACTTCATGATGGTCGCTGTACAACGCGCCATAGGTCAAGAGTTGCGCATCAAATCGGTCGCCTTGCGAGGCAAGATCGTGAGAGTAGACGAAGTTGCCCATCACGAAACCGTTGACATCCGAATCCGCAATGGCGGCGTCGCTGAGGACGAAAGGGAGTCCCCCTATGTTGACGATGTCGCTGCTGGCACCGCCATTCGCGTTGGATTGATAACGTGTCCCGAAAGTGACGGTCCCATTGAACCGGTCTACTGCCGTACGATTGCGGATCTCAGCGAGATAAGGCTCCACCCGTGCGCGGACCTCGGGCGGGACATGCGGAGCCCGGAGCGCAGCTGTCAGATAGTTCCGGGCAAGCTGGTACGAGCCCAGCCGATAGTAGAGCACGCCCAGTTCCAGTTGGAGGCGCGGCACGTTGGGAGCAAAGATCAGCATGCGCTCGAGCGTCGAGATGGCGCTTTCAAGATCGCCTGTTTGCGCGGAGAGCGCCGCATATTCAAAGGCGACGTCAAGATTGGCCGGATTGGCCATCATCTTGGCAAAGAGGATTTTCCGCCGGGCCGCGTTTTCGGCGAGGCTGCTTTTCTGGATTCTCGGCTGCACGTTGCTGGCGGCAGGTTCGTCGGCCAAGGCAGGCATGCCACGAGCAGTAAGGCACAACGCCATGGCAAAACCGATGAAGCGAACCGTCCACCTCATCTCGGGGTCTCGCCCTGTGCTGAGTGTCGGGTCGATTCACGTTCCCAGCCGCAAAGAAGGTGGCGCATTTTCCCCAAGAAACCGCCACCGCTGGACACGGTAATGCATGCAGCCCGCAATTGCGCGCTTCCCGCCTCCAGTTTGCCCAAGGAACCCATTGACGTACACGCCCCCTTCGTGCGGAGGCACGACGACGCTCTTGCTCCCATTTTTGAACGATTTGCTATTCGGAGTCAAAAACCGCCGCATATGGAAGCCACTTCAACACGACTTCCATTTCTCGGGTTTTGCCTCACTTTTGTGTCAAAATTTATCAGGCATTTGAGCCATGCAACTAGGGAAGGTCTGCATCATTGCCTGAGGATCAGTCGACTCCCTATGCCACAAGACACAAAGAGCAGTATGCAAATTGTCGAGATTGCTGAAACCGCCGGTTGATCGCCGACAGCTATGTTGATGTGATGAGGATAGATGCGATCACGAAATCGGCCGCGATGCTGGCCGCGGCGGGTGGCGCCTATTTCGTCGATGATATTCCTGTCCCACAGCTGCATGCGGCAATGCGCGGAGAGGCTGCATGCCACATCAAGGGCAACATCTCGGATCGACACTGACGAGCGCATCTATCACGTGCCCGGCCAGAAATTTATGACCGGACGCGTATATCTCCGCAGTACGGCGAACACTGGTTCTGTTCAGAAGCCGAAGCCCGCGCAGCTAGTTGGCGTAGCGCGAAAGAGTAGCTCCCGTCCGTTTTCGATGTGTGCTTAGCTCGGCCTGTCAGATGTCCACACGCTGACAGTTCGGCCGCTGACTCCAGCGAATCCTCTCCTAAAGCGGCGGACGGGACTTCTTACCTACCGGGCGGACGCATGGATCGACTTGCAGACTTGTTGGCGAGATTGTCGCTGCTATCGCGTCGGCGTGTCATCTACACGTGTCTTTTCGGCTATTCGGAGCCGTTCGGGGACTATCCCGTTATTCGTGACGGAAGAACCGACTACATCTGCTTTACAGATGACCCGGAACTGAAATCGAAACGATGGCAAATCCGGCTTCTGGACTCGAGCAAAATCGGCCCGGTACGAACGGCAAAGCAGATCAAGATACTGGCTCACCGATTTCTGCCGAACTATCGCGAAAGCCTGTACGTCGATAACCGAGTTAAACTTAAGGCTCCGCCATCGTTCATTTTCCAGAGCCTCCAACAAGGCTCGTCGGATATGATGTGCTTTCGACATCCAGAACGAAACTGCATCTATGCAGAAGCGCTCGAAATAATAAAAGTGCGATATGACGACCCTGATGTGGTCCACAAACAGATGGCCGCCTATAGGGATGATGGGTATCCCGAAGATTCAGGGTTGATACTCGGGACGGTTCTTCTGCGCCGCCACAATACTCCAGAATCCATAAACCTGATGGAAGCGTGGTTCTCGGAAGTAATGAAACATTCGTACCGGGACCAGATGTCATTCAACTATGCTGCGTACAAGCAGGGGTTCAAGCCATCCTACCTCCCGGGATCACCGTATTCCAACGATATAATGGAATGGGTAATTCCTGCTGTGCGAGTCCCCAGAGATTTCAGAGACGACGAGTATCTAGCGCTGCATAAGGATGTGCGCGACAACGGAATTAACCCCCGCAAGCACTATCTCCAATATGGGCACAGTGAAGGCCGACCTTATCGGTTGTGACGAGACGCGCGATCGGCGCTGTCACCGTTCTTGCCGCCCTCACGCCGGCAAGCCACACGCTCACGAGCCCGACCTCTAGCCCAAGACGCCACTCCCCGAAGGGGCCGGGCTTTGCGATTCAGATTGCCCTCCGATGCCGCCCCGTGCTTTCCTTCCGGTCAGTTTTCGGAGCTCTCATCATGCACGACACGGCGCTAGCCGCTGGGGTGGCATTCTTTGACGTTTATCTTCCGAGAGATAAGCCCGTTTCTATCCTCGACCTCGGCTCGATGGACGTGAACGGCACTCTTCGACAGGTTGCTCCGCCCTTGTCAAAATTCATTGGCGTAGACATCGCCGAGGGACCCGGAGTCGATATCGTGATGGAGGCCGGTGCCCCGATCCCCGTGGAGAAAGGGAGCTTCGATGCATGCGTCTCAACGTCTTGCTTCGAGCATGACGCGATGCCTTGGCAAACATTCCTTTCAGCGCTCGACTGCCTCAAACCGGGTGGATTGCTCTACATAAACGCTCCGTCCAATGGCCCCTATCACGCATTTCCGGTCGATAACTGGCGCTTTTATCCTGACGCCGGCATGGCACTCGCTGACTGGGGCCGCAGATCAGGCTACGATGTCTGCCTCGTTGAAAGCGGCACATTGGCTCGCCAAACCGACGCATGGAACGATTTCATCGCCATTTTCCAGAAGGCGAAGAAGGCAAATGATCGGAAGGCCTGGCTATTCGACCGGTTTCCTAGCGCTACGAACATCCGCAAAGGCGAAAGTTCGCCGATCCTCAATCTCCGCGCCAAAACCGAAGATATGACTTTACTTATCGCTAATATCCGCGAGGTCGAGCGATTGCGAGCGGAGAACAAACGCTTGGAACACAATCTTTCCGCAACCAACCGGCGCCTCCTAGATGCTCAAATAATAGTCGATGCACTCTACACCTCCTCGAGCTGGCGGCTAACCGCTCCCCTCAGGTCTCTGGTTAGCGCTGTCCGCGGCCTAAAGCAGACGGGCTTGACCTGAACCCCAAGCTCATTGTCGAAAACTACGGCTGCAAAATCGGCTCCTCAGGAGAGGTCCGCCAAATCGGAATGACGGAATATACCAGAGGGGAGCCTAGTGCGCCCGGCCGCCATCCTCTTCATTGCGCGAGCCGTATCAGGAACGGTTGGGGCCATTGAACCATAAGCGACAAGGTTAGAGGTTCACCCGCGTCCGCCCGCTGACCGGCAAAACCTCGAAATTCGCTTGGCCTGATGGTCGAGTAGGACCAGAGCGCCCCAAGCCGCCCTCATAGGGTGATCCTGGGCCGCAGGATGACCCCTTTTGGGGACGACAAGAAGTGAGCATCCGCAAGGGGGGCCCTGTGCGGGGTGATCGACGGACCAATTCTCGGATGATGGGTCCGGGTTCGGCCATGCCGCCCAAGAGGATCATGGTGGCTTCCAGCTTCGTCCGATTTGGGCGGGGCGCTTAATCCACGCATTCGGCGGCTCCATACCGCTGATGGCGCATTTCTTGCTCCTTGAATCACCGGACCACCGAACTGGCGGTGACAGGGGGCAGTGTGTATGGAGTTTCGTAACGATATCAACGGATTGCGCGCGGTAGCCGTACTCCTCGTGCTATTGTTCCATTTCGGAACACCGGGTTTCGATGCCGGCTTCATCGGCGTCGACGTCTTCTTCGTCATCTCCGGTTTCCTGATGACGGGGATCATCGTGTCTGGGCTGGAAAAGCACAGCTTCTCCATCCTCCGCTTTTATCAGGCGCGTCTCGCCCGGCTTTATCCCGCACTCCTCGCTCTTGTCGCCGCCACGCTGATTTTCGGGCTGGTCTTCATCGAACCCGCCGTATTGGAAAGCATTGCAAGAGACGGCATCTCAGCCCTGCTGTTCTTCTCGAATTTCGTCTTCTGGAAAGAGGCCGGCTATTTCGGCGCTCCGGCAGCCTCGATGTGGATGCTGCATACCTGGTCGCTTTCGGTGGAATGGCAATTCTATCTTCTCTATCCGCTCGTTCTCGCCGTTGCCTTTCCGCTGCTGCGCGGCCGCACCGCCTGCTTTGTTCTGCTGCTGGCCGGCTTTGTCCTGTCGCTGGTGCTCTCGGTCGTACTGGGCACGTTCTTTCCTAACGACCGGCTGGTATCGGCGGGCTTCTACATGTTGCCTCCAAGGGCCTGGGAATTGCTTGCCGGAGGACTTGTCGCCCTATGGCCGTGGCGCGCCGCCTCACGGACAATCCGCGCTGCCGGAATTCTGGAGATCGCCGGCATCACAATGGTCCTGTCGAGCCTGCTCCTGCTCTCCAGGGACACGCCTTGGCCCTCATATGCGGCGCTGCTGCCCGTAGCCGGAACCATGCTGGTACTGGCCGCCAATGCACCCCGCTCCGTTCTTGCCGCCAAGCCATTCCAGTCGATTGGCGCATGGTCTTACTCGATCTATCTCTGGCACTGGCCGATGGTGGCTGCGAGCGCCTATTTCGGTATGTCCGGATGGATGACTACCGTGATCCTCTTCGCGCTTTCGTTGCTCGCCGGCTATGTCTCGTACACCTTCATCGAACAGCCCTGCCGGACACTGCTGAAAGGGACGCCCGGTGCGCGCGGCTATACACATGCCCGGCCAATGGCCAGGCTGGTCTGCGCGCCGCTCGCCGTGATCGCCGCAGCCGCGGTCACGATGGTCTACCACGGCATCCCGCAGCGCAATGAGGCGGTGGCGGCGATCTACCGGCCGAGCCTTGCCGCCGAAGCCGACAACCGCTTTCCCTATAAATGCGATGGGACCGGGACCTTTGGCACGACTGTACGACAGTGTGTCCTGGGCAGCGCATCGAATCATGACGATGTGCTGGTGATCGGCGATTCCTTCGCTCAGATGTGGTACGCGCACATCACTGAACTCGAGCCGAAACTCTTCGATCATGCGGTGGTCTTCATCACCAAAGGAGGCTGCCCGCCGATCGCCGGGCTGGAGCGCAAGGCGCCTGGCTTCGGCTGTTCCTCTTTCCACGAGAAAGAGATGATGCATGCGCGCAGTGACCGCTATCGGACCGTCATATTAGTGGGGATGTGGACATCGTATTTTGTGAAGGATCCGGCGAATTCGGTGATCTGCAACAAGAATGGGCGCTGCGTCCCGGCGGGCACCAGCGCCGGTCTGACGGCCGCGCGCGATAACCTTACCCGTGACATCGACGAATTGCGTGCGCTCGGCAAAACCGTGGTGGTTTTGACAACCAGTCCATATCCCGGCTTTCACGTTCCGGAGGAACTGCGCAAACGCGTCTTTGCCGGCAATACCCCTCCTCTCGATTGGACATTCGATTTCAGCGCGGTCGTGGACCGGTCGCAACCCATCGATGCCGGGCTGGAGATGTTGGCCGGGCATGGGGCGACAGTCATCGACATCGCCCATCTGCTTTGCCGGGATATGATCTGCCCGGCTACACGCGACGGCGTCCTCCTTTACAGGGATCATGCGCACATGCGGTCGAGCTATACCGCTTCGGCCGGCAATTTCCTTGACCGGTTCATCGAGCAGCAGACCCCGACGGCGGGAGTGTCCGTAGGCATGATGAATTTCGGCCCCATCAGGCCGTGATGGCCCATGGCACCGGCGTCGGCCTCGCTTCAAGCGCCTGCCGACGCCGCGCTCTCCCCGGCAATGAAGCCGAACGCGATGGCTGTCAGCAGGCCGTTTCCGGAAAGGTAGCCTGAGACTTCCGGCCCAGACACGCCGCACGCCGCGCCGCCGCCGGCGAAGAGGTTCGGAAAGGGCGAGCCGTCCCGACGCGTCACTCGCGCCTTCGCGTCGATCATCAGGCCGCCCTGCGTGTGGAAGAGCGCGCCTGTCACCCTGACCGTATGGTAGGGCGGCACCAGTGGCAAAAAGGCGGTGAAGTCCCGCCTGAACACGTCCCGTTCCTCTCCTTTCCGGAACGCCTCTACGCGGCCGAGCGTCCGGGCGAGGTTCGCTTCGGGAAGGTGCGCAATACGCGCCAGCTCGCCGACATCCCCTGCCTGGCGGATCGCGCCAGCCGCCATCGCCTCGCGATAGTCCGGAAAATCCCGCGCGAATTCGTGGATGCGGCCGTCATAGATATTCCACGCGATCCCGTCCGGCTGACGAAGAACATGGACGGCCTGCTCGGAATAGCCGCCGCTTTCGTCGGAGAAGCGCTCACCCTGCGTGTTCACCTGAATGGCGCCCCTGGTCATGAGCGCCCATGAGATCAGGATGCCATGCGGATGCGCTAGCGACCCGTGCCCCTGATAGGCCGAGAGATGCCCCGTACCGGCATCGAGCGCCTCTCCCCACGACAGAGCGTCGCCGGTATTGCCGACATGGCCGTGATAGAGGCCGCCGGCGATCTCCGGTATGTAGTGCCGGACAAGCTCCGCATTGCCGCCGAAACCGTTGCAGGCAAGGACGAGGGCGCGACAGGCGATCGTCTCCTCCGCCCCGTCCGGTCTCTCGATCCCGATAGCGGCGACATGATTGTTATCCATGAAAAGCCGCACCACGTGTGCGTTAGTCACGACCGGGAC
>JBDZVC010000153.1:0-9364 GCA_040255475.1 Phyllobacteriaceae bacterium
CGCCGGCCTCGACGCCGAGGTAGATATTATCCTGGATGTAGCGGCCGGCGCGCACCGCCGTCTGGCCCTTTTCATTGGTCACCACGTCGAGGTCGTCGAGCCCCGTCGCCTTGCGCAGATTGCCGAGAAGCGACGTGTTGGAGCCGCCGGCAAGCTCGGCGACGGCGGCGGCGAGTTGGGCGATCTGGAAAGCGGAAAGGTCGTTGACGCTGCGGTTGAAGATCAGCCGCGCCAGCACCTCGTCCTGCGGCAGTTCGGGCTGCGAGGAGAACACGACCTTCGGATCGGAGACGCGGCCGGTCACCGTCACGAAGACGGTAATGTCGGTGCCCTCCGAGGTCGCCACGAGATTGACCATCGGATCGAGGTCGCCGACCATCGTCACCTCACCCTCGGTGAAGACGATACGCTGGCCGATGATGGAGAGGCGGCCGCGGATCAGCTTGAAGCCGCCTACGGGCCGGATACCCGTAACCGGGCCGGTCAGCTTGATTTCGCCGCCAAGCTCGGCGTCCAGCCCGCGACCGCGCACGAAGATGCGGGCCGGCGCGCGCACCGTCAGGTCGAGCTTCGCGACGCTCGGGCGGCGGGTCGGCACCGGCGTGCCGTCGTTGGCGTGAGCCCGCGCCAGCGTCGCGGCAACTTTCGGCGGCGGGTTGCGATGTTTGACGTTGATGCCGGCCGCGCCGCCGCCAAGCGTATCCGGCACGGTGATCTCGGCGCGCTCGATATCGATAGTGCCGGAAATGAGCGGATCGCTGACCAGCGGGCCGGTGACGGCGATGTTGCCGTTCAGCCGCGCCACGACCATGTTGCCATCGGCATAGCGGGCATTGTCGAGCACGATCCGGATATTGGCCGGGAAGTTCGCCGCCGCATTGGTCGAGATCGTTCCGGTGACAGTCATCTTCCCGCCCTTGCCGAGCGAGGCGGTCACCGACCGAAGCGTCACTGTCTCGCCGGCGATCGAGCCGTTCACGGCGATATCGCCGAGGCGAAGGTTGGTGTCCGGATCGACGAACTGGGCGCCGGAGGTCGAGAAGTTGCCATTGATGAGCGGCTTGCGGATGCTGCCGGAGACTTTGGCGTCGAGCGCCAGAATGCCCGAAGCCTGTGCGCCGCGATCGGCCAGCAGACGGTTGGCGAGCGAGAGCGGCGCCTTGCCTTCGACGCTCACGCCGAGGCCGGAGCCGGAAAGCGGCACGCGCCCGTTTGCCGAGATGGACAGGCCTTGAGGCGAATTGGCCGTTGCCGAGCGAAGCGTTACCGCCTTGCCTTCGTAGCGTCCGGCCGCCTTGACATCGAGATAGGTGACGCCGGCGTTTTCGAGCGGCGCCGCGGAAACGCGGTTGCCATTGATGGTGAAATCGGCGGTCGGGTCGGCAAGCGTACCGCCTATCTTCGCGGAACCAGAGAGCTTGCCGCCGAGGTTCTGGCCCTTGGCGACGCCGTTCAGCGCGGCAAGCGGGAATGCGTCGAGATCGACATTCATGGCGATGTGGCTCTCCTCGTCCAGCGGCATGCTGCCCTTGGCGGCAGCACGCAACCCTTCGGGGCTGGCAACATTGGCGTCGAGCTGCAAGGTCTTTCCGCTCGAATTGCCCTTGGCATCGACCGAGACGGTCGAAAGCCCGGCCTCCCTGAGGACGGCGGCGGTCAGGCCCTTGCCCTGCAGCGAGAATTTGATGTCCGGATTGGCGCGTTCCCCGGAAATATTCGCATTGCCGTCGATCGTGCCGCCTGCAGCGAGGTCCGGGCGCACGGCGTTGGCGATGGCCAGCGGCAGCGCCTGGATCGTCACCGCGAGATCGAGCGTGTCGGCGATCTTCCCCCTGGCGTCGATGCGTCCGCCGCCGGTATCAAGCGACAGACTGTCGATGGCGAGGTTCTGGCCCTGGACGTGGATGCTCGCGGGTTCCGCGAGGGCGACGGAAAGCTTGCCCTGCTTCAGATCGGTCTGCGTCAGCCGCAGCCGGTAGCCGCCGTTTTCCGGGGCGAGCGAGCCTGCCACGGCGGCATCGGTGCCGTTCTTGAGATTGGCGGTCGCGTTGAATTTCGTGGCGTCGCCGTTGCGGTCGGCGTTTGCGTCGAGCCTCGCCACTTCGATCTTCGCCACCGTCAGGTCGGTCGCCTTGGCGGAACCGTTCACGGCGGGTACGCCGAACAGGTCGGCGATGGCCGCGGTAAGCTGAGCCTGCCCGATATGGTTGTCGCCGACGGTGACGCCATCGAGCTTGGCGGAGATATCGGCGGCCTGTTTGCCTTCCGTATTCGAGAGCGCGATGTCGGCATGAGCCGCGCCGCTCGCCTGCTGGAGGAAGAGCGCGGCCGCCGTTGAGATATCGGTCGAGGCGAGCGCGAGCTTGCCGTCGAGAAGGCCGGCTTCCGTCTGCGTCACGTCGCCGGAAAGCCGAGTGGCGCCGGCCGTGAAAGAGAGGTCCGTCAGCCGCTTTTCACCGCCGGCAAGGGCGATATCCGACGCCAGCGAGACCGGAGCGTTGTCGAGCATGGCATCGCCGGCGAGCTTGCCGGAGAGATTGCCGTCCTGGAGGATGCCGTCGAAATTCATGGCAGCATCGGCAAGCTTCTTTTCGGCCAGCGTGCCGTTCGGTACCTCGGCCTTGAATGCAAGCGCGATGCGGCCATTGTCGCCCTTGGCGCGGCCCGAAGCGGTCAGCTTGCCGCTTGCCTGTTTGGCCGCCAGCGCGAGGTCGGCGAGCGTGAAATCGAAGCCGAAATCCGCTTTGCCGGTGGCGAACTTGCCGTCGGCGGCAAGGGTGAGTTGCTGGTTCTCTATCCTCAGCTTGTCGGCGGTCAGGCCGGTCTCGTCGCGGGCGACGCGTCCGGTGATCGAGGTGACGCCGCCGAGTAGGCTGTCGGCGGAACGGCTGTCGATCGTGAGGTCCGTCGTCTTTCCGTCGAGCACCATGTCGAACCCGCCGGAGAGAGGCTTCAACTGACCCTTGGCGCCGAGCTTCATCGAACCGGAAAGCTGGCGGTCGGCAAGGCCGGAGAAAGGCGCGATGCTCGCCGCATCGACGTCGATCGTGCCGTTGAAGATGCTTTCGGCGATCTCGCCGGCGATGGAGAGGCTCAGTCCGTTGCCGGAGAGGAGCGCTTTCGACAGTTTGACGGGTTTGCCGGCCAGCCAGTCGCCCTGGATATCGAGATCGATCTCCTTGCCGAGGGCCTTTGCGACATCCGGGCGCTTCGAGGTGATGCCGGAAGCCTTGCCTTTCGTGGAGAAGGAGATGTGGCGGGAAGCCGGCTCGTCCATGTTCTCGGCGACGCCGCCCATGTCGAGCTTGATGCTTTCGGATGCGAAGGTCGGGGAGGTAAGCCCGGCGATGTCGAGCAAGCCGGTCCATTTCTGGTCAGGATCGTCGCCGAAGGCGATGGCGAGTTTGGCGCCTTCGACGGTCGTCTGTGCGCCGGGCACGGGCAGGAGCACCGTCTTGCCGGTCGGGTCGGCGATCGAGGCGTCGAGCTTCAGGCGGCGCAGGAAGCCGTCCGATGTCGTCGCGAGACTCCCGTCGAGCTTGAGTGCATTGCTGGCGAGGTTCAGCCGGTCGAGGCTGACGCCGCCCGAATCCCTGACGACGCCGTCGGCAAGGAGGTTGGTTTCCGCGCCGAAGAAATCGCGGAACTGAGGCGGAACGAGCCTCGCGATCGGCCCGCCCAGCTTGGCGGAAAAGCCGTAACCATCATCGCTGCGGCGGATATTCGTGGTTCCGGTCAGCACACGCTGGTGGTCGGCGTCGAGTGTCAGCGCAAGATCGAGCTTGTCGAGCGGGCCGGAGCCCTTCAGCGTCATGTCGACTGGTGGCTTGCCTTCGATGTTCAGGAGATTGGCGACGATTCCGTTCGCCGGCTCCGCCAGCGACAGGTCGAGGTCGAGTTTCTTGGTTTCGTTGGCGTACTTGGCGGCGAGCTTGAATTCACCGCCGGGACCGTCGAGGCGGTTGATATCGAGCGCCGTATCGAGCGAGCCGTCGGCGAGGTCGAGGCGGCCGGCAAGCTTCAACTGCGAGCCGAGGCCGAAGACGCTCTCGCCGAAGGTGATCTTCGCTACGCTCAGTTCCCTCAGCTTGATCGAGACCGGCAGCTCGGGCAACTGGAAGCCGCTCGATTCCGGAGCCGGCACTCCCTTTTCGGGCAGCGGCTTGCGCAGCATGTCGATCTCGTCCGCGGCGAGCTTGTTGACGTCGAGGCGGCCGAGCAGGAGTGCGGCGCGGTTCCAGTCGATCGAAGCGTTGACGATCTTCAGCCAGACGCCCTGCCGGTCGGCTATGGTGATCTCGCCGATGGTCGCGCTCGAGGAGAGCACGCCGCTGATGCCTGAAATGCTGATCTTGCGGTTCGGCGTGGAAAGCTTCGATTCCACATATTGCAGGAAGTACGACTTCTCCGCTTCCGCCTTGTCCTGCGCGAAGGCAGGAAAGACGTAGAGCAGAAGAGCTATGGCAACAAGGATCCGTCTCAAAACGCTTGTCCCAGACCGATATAGAAGGCTAGGCTCGGATCGCCTTTGTGGCGGTCGAGCGGGAAGGCCACGTCCGCCCGCAATGGCCCAAGTCCAGTATAGTAGCGAAGCCCCGCGCCGACGCCGACCCGGAATTTTTGGGAAAAATCGGGAACGGAATCGGCCCCCACATAGCCGGCGTCCACGAAGCCGACCACTCCGATCGAATCGGTGATATGCGCCCGCAGTTCCGCCGATGCCTCGACCAGCGAGCGCCCGCCAGTGACGATGCCGCCCGGCCCCCTGACGCCGATATTGCGGTAGGCATAGCCGCGAACCGAGCCGCCGCCGCCGGCGAGGAAGAGCTTGTCCGGCGCGGTCTCGGCAATGGACGGTCCGACGATCGAGCCGAGCTTCAGCCTGCCGGCGAGCACGATGCGCCTGTCCGCGCCGAAACCGTAATAGGCGCGGCCTTCCGCGACCATGCGGACGGCCGGATTACCGTAATTGAACTCGTAATAGGGCTGGACGGTGCCGTCGAGGTAGTAGCCGCCGGTCGGGTCGGTCTTGTTGTCGCGCGTATCGTAGGTGAGGCCGCCGAGAACGCCGACGTCGAGGAAGTTGCGCGTGCCGAAATCGTCGTCGAAGCGCGACGGCCCGCCGATGAGGAACAATTTGCCGGAAAGCTCGTCGGTAAAGATGCGATTGAAGCCGATCAGGCCGGTGACGGAAGTGCGGGTATAAATATCGAGCACTTCGCGATCGCCGATCACCGAGGTCACGAAATCCGTATCCGGCGTGAACACGCCGGGGCGGGTGAAGGTCGCGCCGGCGCGGTAGGTGAGGTCGGCCGGATTGATCGTGTTGCCGAAGCCTGCGACCTTGGCTTCCAGCTTTAGGCTCTCGGCGTGCCCGAACAGGTTGCGGTGCAGCCAATATGTCTGGAAGCCGGCGCCGTCCAGGGTCGAATAATCCGCGCCGACACCGAAGCGGTGGAGCGGACGCTCCTGCACGATGAGGCTCATCGGCATGAGGCCGTCCGGGTCGATCACATCCGCTTCCTCAAAGCGGGAAGAGCGGAAGACGCCGAGCCGCATCAGGCGCTTGTTGGCGCGGTCGACATCGTCGGGGTCATACTCCTGGCCCTGCGGCAGGCCCGCCATCCAGGCGACGAAGGCCGGATCCACGCGATCCGTACCCTTCACCGTGACGGGGCCGTAATACGCCTTGCGTCCGGGCTCCATCTCGATCGTCGCGTCGACCGTGCTTGTCCGGTGGGCTGCGACGACACGTTGTGTTGCCACTTCGGCCTTCGGATAGCCTTGCTGACGCCAGGCTTCCGTCGCTAGCGCGCCGGCCTTCAGGATCGTGCCGGAGCGGGCGAGTTGCCCGGGCGCAAAGCCCTGATCCTGCGGCAGGGGCACTTTGTCCCTGCGGTTCGTCGTTGGCGGCGCCTGATTGACGATTTCGGTCCGGCCGAAGAGGAAAGGCGGGCCGGGTTCAACCGAAACACGGATTTTCACCGGCTGGGAAAGCTCGGCATCCGGCGGCAGCCCGCCGACCTCGCGCCCGTCGGCCTTGATGCTGATCGAGCCGCCATAGCGGCCCTGGCCATAAAGCGTATCGAGCAGGCGCCGGTAGTCGCTGCGCGCCTTGGCGAGCAGGCCCGACACACCGGACGCCGGCTTGTCCTTGTCTTTCCAGAGGCCGGAGGCGGCTTCGAGGGTCTTCTTCAGGTCCTTGGTTTCGGACTTGCCGTCGAGTCCTGTTGCCTCGGAAACATCGAAATCGACCGAGTATTCGACCGGCTCGCCGATCGTGTCCTCGTTCTTCTGTTCCTGATTGGGCTTTTCGAAGAACTTCATCCCGAAAAGCTTGAAGGCATGCGCGGGCGACCACGCCGCCGCGAGGGCAAGGGCGAGAAGAAGTGCCTGGCCGCTATGCCGGCGCTTCGAACCTTTTATCCCCAACCCTCTTCCTCAACGCGTACTGGCCCGGACGTCCCCGATACCTGCCCAAGGCACCGGAAGATCACCATAGGCTGCCGATCCCCTAAAGGCAAAATGCGATCTCACCCATTGATTGCAAATGAATTTTTTGTTGCATCGGGGTCACATTTGCCGCCCGCAGGGCCGGACCGCATGAGAGGCCGTCAGGTGCGAAAGGGCTTGCTGAGAAACCGCGATCCCGTGAGGCCGAAGCGCCACGGCGTCTCGACGCCCTTCGTGATGCCGATCCGCCTGCCAATGCTGACGGCTTGCCCGGCCTCGGCCCTCCAAAGGGCGAAAGGCGGTCCATCAAGCGCGAGGCCGTCATGGGATTTGTCGATGCCGAGCGCCTGGCAGAGTTTTCCTGGTCCGCTGCACAAGGCCCTTGTTTCCTCGATACCGCGCCGTGCCCGCATCGCCTCCAGCCCTTCGGTCGGCTCGATGGCGCGCAGTAGAGCGGCGCTTCCTGGCCTGCAGACGAGGTTGAGGCACCAATGGATGCCATAGGAGCGGTAGACATAGGCGTGGCCGGGCCGGCCGAACATCACGCGGTTGCGCGGTGTCTCGCCATTGAAGGAGTGCGAAGCGGGATCGTTGCGATCATAGGCCTCGACCTCCACGATGATGCCGCCTGCACCGGCGAAATGGAGACGCGCGCCGATCAGTTCGGGCGCGACGGCGGTGACCGGACGGTCGAAGAACTGGCGCGTAAGCGAATTGGCGGCGAGCATGGCGTCGCATAACCCGCTTGTCCGCAGGCGGCAACGCCATGGCCGGAAATTCCATGTCTCGCCTGTCAAAGACGATGGCTCGGTCCATGCCAATGGAATCGTCCGCCCGAAGATGGTAGTCGCCAAGGCAAATGTATCGGCAACCCCGGTCCGCCGGACTGTTTGCTGGAGCTTTCTATGGCCGACGATCCTTCCACAAGACTGCGTATCGCCGTGCTCTACGGCGGCCGCTCCGCCGAGCATGAGGTGTCGCTGATGTCGGCGACCAACGTCATGGGCGCGCTGGACCCGGCGAAATACGACGCCGTTCCGATCTTCGTCAGCCGCGAGGGAAGATGGTTTCTCGGTGGCTTCGAGGATGGTGCTCTTTCACAGCCTGCGGTCGGCACGGAAGCCTGCCTCGTGCCGGGCGGCCAAGGGCGGATGATGGCGATCCCGGCTGATGGCGCGCCGTACGAATTGCCGAAGATCGATATCCTGTTTCCCGTCCTGCACGGCCTGCATGGAGAAGACGGCGCCGTGCAGGGACTGGCGGAAGTGGCTCGTGTCCCGCTTGCCGGTTGCGGTATCCTCGGCTCCGCCACCGCGCTCGACAAGGATATCGCCAAGCGGCTCATGAGCGCGGCGGGGCTGCCCGTAGCGCGGGCTACCATTATCCATGAGGGCGAAGCACCTTCGCTTGCCGCCCTTGAGGCGAAACTCGGCCTGCCGTTCTTCGTCAAGCCCGCGCGGCAGGGTTCGTCCGTCGGCGTCTGCAAAGTCCATGCCAGCCAGGAACTGGAAGGCGCACTCAGGGAGGGCTTCCGGCATGACGGTAAACTCCTGGCTGAGGAATTCATCGTCGGCCGGGAGATCGAATGCGCTGTGCTGGAGGATACGGAAGGCGGGCTTTTCGTTTCCCGGCCAGGCGAGATCGTACCGGCGGAAAGCCACGGCTTCTACAGCTACGATGCCAAATATATCGACGAGGACGGCGCGGCGCTCAAGGTGCCGGCAGACCTACCCGAAGAGGTCGAAACCCGCATCCGGGCGATGGCGGCGGAAGCGTTCAGGGCGCTTGGCTGCGATGGCATGGCGCGGGCCGATTTCTTCGTGACGCCGGACATGCGCATCCTCGTCAACGAGCTCAACACCATTCCCGGTTTCACCGATATCAGCATGTATTCCAAGGTGATGGAGGCGAGCGGCGTCTCTTATACCGAGATCATCGACCGGCTTGTGGCGCACGGGCTCGCGCGGGCCCGCCGGGCAAATTGATACCCTTTCTTCGTCACAAATGCGCGAGAGGCTTTGCCGTCCCGTGCGAGGGCTGATAGAGCGGAGCAGGAGGAATTCGTCATGGACATCATCCCTGCCGGCTCGCATGTGACGCGCCGCGGTCCGGCCGAATGGTTCACCGGAACGGTCTGGATCGATCCGGTGATCGAGGCGCCGGCGCCCGCGCGCATCAGGGCCGCACGCGTGACCTTCGAGCCGGGCGCGCGCACTGCCTGGCATACTCATCCGCTCGGTCAGACGCTTCATGTTCTTTCCGGCGTCGGTCGCGTGCAATCCGAGGGCGAACCGCTTCGTACCATCCGGGCGGGCGATACGGTCTGGATCCCGCCCGGCGAAAAGCATTGGCATGGCGCCGATCCCGCGATCGGAATGATGCATTTGGCGCTTCAGGAAAGCCTCGATGGGGTGCAGGCCGACTGGCTGGAAAAAGTCAGCGACGAGATTTACAGCGCCGCGCCGGCGGCGGATTAGGCGACCTCTGCGGTGATGCGGGTTACCGTTGACAACGTGTGGCTGTTGACTACGATCAAACGCAGAGGGGACCTGCCGGCAAGCGGCGTGCCTTCTCAAAAAAATGCGGATGCCGCGGCGGCAGGCATTACCGCAGGAGGGGACGAAGAACGTATGCCGGTTGACGATGCTCCGATCCGCCGTCCCGATTCCATCAGAAGCATGACCCAGGGACCAGGTGACTCCGCACGAGTCGGCCTGATGTCGCTCCACGTCGCTTCGGAGACGAATGAGATTCCTTATGACAGCCGGGGAGGCAAGGAACGCGCAGCGATGCTGCCGTATGGCGCGTAAGTGCGCGTGCCGACAATCAAGTTGAAACATGAGACAGGGAACACGGGTATGAGGAAAGAGGGACGATTTTGGGAGAGACTGCCCCGGGCGGTGGCCGGCGC
>JBDZVC010000154.1:0-9341 GCA_040255475.1 Phyllobacteriaceae bacterium
CGCCCGACATCTCGGTCGGGTATTTGTCGGCATGGCCGTGCAGCCCGACCTTCTCAAGCAGCACGTGGATGCGGTCCTTGCGCTCGCGCACGGGTGTGCCCGCCGCTTCGAGCGCCAATGAGACATTGCCGGCGGCGGTGCGCCAGGGCAGCAGCGCCTTGCCGTAATCCTGGAAAACGATAGCGACGTCGCGGCGCGGTCCGGTGATCGGCTTGCCGCCGACCGTCACGCTGCCCGATCCCGGCTGGACGAGGCCGCCGGCCACCCTGAGGGCAGTCGTCTTGCCGCAACCTGAAGGTCCGATGATACAGACGATCTCCCCCTTGCCGACTGCAAGCGACAGGTCGGCGAGGATCGGCTTGCCGCTATAGGAGAGATCGACGTTCTGGAATTCGATTGCCGTAGGCCCCGCGGCACAGGCGTTCTGCCCGGCAAGACCGTGGAGGTCAGCCCTTCCCATAGACCACCTCCAACGTAGAGGCGAGATGCCCCAGGAGGAGCTTCACCGCAGCCTCCGCATCCCGCGAGAGGACCTGATCGGCGAGTTCCTGATGCACCCTGATGAACCATTCAGGGTCCTCGAAGCGGCTCATCATGACGCGCCGGTAGCGATAGGCCTGAAGATAAAGGTCGTCATGAAGCGCGAGCAACCGTTCCGAGCCGCAGGCGGCAATGAGCGAGCGGTGAAATGCCTTGTGCAGCGTGTCGAATTCAGGCGCGCCCTCGCGCATCGTCTCCGGATCACGCAGCAATTTCTGTCTGAGCCGGTGCAGGCAGGCGACGATGGCCGCTTCCCATTCGTC
The DNA here is from genome assembly GCA_040255475.1 of Phyllobacteriaceae bacterium. Classification (GTDB taxonomy): domain Bacteria; phylum Pseudomonadota; class Alphaproteobacteria; order Rhizobiales; family Rhizobiaceae; genus Mesorhizobium_L. The sequence continues at coordinate 804 of JBDZVC010000154.1, forward strand.
GTCACCCTTCTCGATCGAGCGGCGAAGCGCCTCCGATTCAATCAGGGTGCGGACCCGGGTGATATCTTCGAGATCCGCGCGCGATACGCTCGCTACGCGAAAGCCACGCTGGCCGAGCGCCGTCACCAGCCCGCGCGAGACAAGGCGCGACATGCCTTCGCGCAACGGCGTCGCACCGATGCCGTAATGCGCGGAAAGCGCGTGGATGCCGAGCCGCGCTTCCGGCCCCCACAGGCCGGACAGGATATCACGCTCGATCAGGCCGGCGGCGCGCGTGCTCAGTGTGTCGCTGCCGGCCTCTGCATCGTCCCGGATCGGCCGCGCGCTGGTCGTATCGGGCGTCACTTGGCGATGAGGGCCGCCGTATCCGGCGCCTTCTTCTGCAGCATGTCCTGCTTGTTCATGACGTCCACCCACCAGTCGAGCTGCTCCTTTGTGATCTTCGGGTCGGAAACCGACACCTTGATCGTACTGAGAACCTTCATCGGGATCTTGGTAAAACCCGAAAGAGCCTCGCGCGCCTTGTCGGGGTCTGAATTGACGATCTTCGCCGCTTCGTCGAGCGACTTGCGGAACGCCGCAAGCTCATCGGGGTGGGCTTCGGCCCAGGAGCGCGTCGCGGAAAGCATCACCTGCGGCTCGCCATTCGGCAGTTCCTCCAGATAGTACGAGACGACGACGCCCGTCTTCGAGTTGATCATGTTGGCCATGACCGGGCCAGCCGTCACCACCGCGTCGACCGCGCCGGACTTCAGGACGTCGTTCATGGTCGGAAAGGTGACCTCGACGAAATTGACCTCTTTCGGATTGACGCCGTTCTGGATGAGCCATTGGGCGAAGAGCACCTGCAGGAAGGCGCCGATGCCTGGTGCGCCGACCTTCTTGCCGATGAAATCCTTGGCGCTCTTGATGCCGGAATCCGGCCTCGCGACGACAGCCGCGGTATCGGCGGTCGACTTGTCGCTCACCGATGCGCCGGCGACCGCAACAAGGTCGAGGCCGCCATCGACCGCCTGCAGGAAGACCGAAGGCGTCGGTCCGCCGATCTGGATGGAATTGGAGAGAAGCGCCGCCGGGATGTTCGAGTTCAGGCCGATCAGAAGCATATGTGCGTCGAGCCCGTTCTTCTTGAATATGCCTTCCTTCTCCGCGACCGCTGCGCTGGCGCAGTCGGTAGTGGCGGTGCAGCCGATGATGATCTTGTCGGCGGCACTGGCCGTGGCAAAGGGCACGAGCGCCGTGAAAGCAAGCGCGGCGGCCGCAACCACGGCCGGTTTCAAGATGTTCATCGGGTTTCCTCCGTTGGGCGGCTTCCCATGGCCGCGCTTTTGGTTTATCGACAAAATCATAAAATATATATATCTGCAAGAGGAGGTCTCATGAAGCTCGCCACTTTCGAGAATGCGTCGAAGGAGCAACGCATCGCTCTCGTTCATGGCGCCGACAACCGGCTGTTCGACCTCGCGGCGGCCGCCGTGCGCGCCGGGAGGGCCAATCCCGCCTTCGGTTCCATGGTCGCGCTTGCCGATGCCGGTAAGAGGGGGCTCGATGCGGCTGCTGACCTCTTCGCAAAGCGCGGCAAGGAAGAAGACTTGTCCCACGCTTTCGCAGACGTGAATCTGCTCGCGCCCTTGCCGGAGCCGCGCCAGATGCGCGACGGGATGAGCTTCGAGGAGCATATCAGGAAATCGGGCCGCGGCATGCGTAAGCTCCTCGCCAGGGACGCGGCCGCGGTAGCCGCGATCGAGGCCGAGCCGGTGGCGCCGCTAGCCGAGGTCTATCGCCAGATGCCGATCTACTACATCACCAATCGGCTGATCGTGCGCGGACCGGAGGCGACAATCACCTGGCCGCGCTACTCGAATGTCATGGATTATGAGCTCGAATTCGGCATCGTCACCATGAATACGTCGGCCAACATCAAGGTGGCAAACGCGAAAGACCACATCCTCGGCTATACGATCTTCAACGATTTCTCCGCCCGTGACCAGCAGGGCAGGGAGATGCCCGGCCATCTCGGCCCGGCCAAGGGCAAGAGCTTCGATGGCGGCAATGTGCTCGGGCCTTGGATAGTTACGGCGGACGAAATCGGTGACCCGTACCATCTCAAGATGGAAGCGCGGGTGAACGGCGAGACCTGGACGAGCAACGTATCCAAGGACATGCTCTTTTCCTTCGAGGAGATCCTTGCCCATATGTCGCAGGATGAAACGGTGTTCGCCGGCGAGTTCGTCGGCTCGGGTACGGTCGGCGGCGGCTGCGGGCTAGAACACGGCCGCTACCTTTCCGACGGCGACACGATCGAGCTCGAAGTGGAGAAGATCGGCGTCCTCCGCAACAAAGTGGTGCGCCAGCACTGACCGCATCGCAAGGCGAAAACTATTCAGGAGGAAAGCATGCCCCGCACCATCATCGACCTGTCCATTCCGATCGCCAACGGCATTCCAGCCGATCCGCCGGGGCAGGATCTTTCCGTCACCTATTTCGACCACCAGCAGAGCCTTGAGGCGATGCTGAAGTTCTTTCCGGGGCTGAAGCCGAAGGACCTGCCGGATGGGCAGGGCTGGGCGGTCGAGCGTGTCAATCTCTCCACCCATAACGGCACGCATCTCGACGCGCCCTGGCATTACCATCCGACGCAGGATCGAGGGAAGCCGGCCATGCGCATTGACGAGGTGCCGCTCGAATGGTGTTTCCAGCCGGGCGTGAAGCTCGACTTCCGCCATTTCGAGGACGGCTACGTCGCGACCGCCGCCGATGTCGAGGCGGAACTGAAGCGCATCGGCCACGAGTTGAAGCCGCTGGAGATCGTCGTGGTGAACACCTCGGCCGGCGCCAAATTCGGCCGGCAGGACTATGTCGCAAGCGGCTGCGGCATGGGCTACGAGGCGACCATGTACCTGTTGGAAAAAGGTGTCAGGGTCACCGGTACGGATGGCTGGAGCTGGGATGCACCCTTCGTGCATACCGCCAGGAAGTATGCGGCCACGCATGACGCCTCGATCATCTGGGAAGGGCACAAGGCGGGCCGACATATCGGCTACAGCCATATCGAGAAGCTGCATAATCTCGAAAAGCTGCCCGCCGACGGCTTCCTGATAAGCTGCTTTCCGGTGAAGATCGAAAAGGCGTCCGCCGGTTGGACACGCGCCGTCGCCATAATGGAGGACTGACGCTCGGCTCCCATGCCTGCCGTCGATTTTTCCGACATGCGATTTTCAGCGGCGAGAAGAGGCTCTCCATTGCGGCACCATTCCGGACGGTGCAGTGAAAAGCGCGCCTGTCTCACGACTTTGCGTGAAGGCCAAGACGCGTGACCGGGATCATCCTGTCGGGATCATGAATCGACCCGAGCCGTCGCGGCCGCCTGCAGCGAGGTGACGGCGATCAGATGGAAGACATCGTCGGCGCTGCATCCCCGCGACAAATCGTTGGCGGGTTTTGCCAGCCCCTGGAGGATCGGGCCGATGGCCTTGGCTCCCCCGATGCGCTGGGCGATCTTGTAGCCGATATTTCCCGCCTCGAGATTGGGAAACACCAATACGTTCGCCTCCCCATGCAACGGGGAAGTCGGGGACTTCGACGCGCTGACGGCTGCGACGAAGGCCGCATCGAATTGCAGTTCCCCGTCGATCGTCAATGTCGGGTCCGCCTGGCGAACCAGCCGTGATGCCTCGGTTACCTTCGTCACCCTTTCATGCGCCGCGCTGCCGCCGGTCGAGAAGGAAAGCATCGCCACGCGTGGCTCGGCACCCGTCAGTGCTGCAAAGGAGCGCGCGGAGGCAATGGCGATGGCGCCGAGTTCTGCCGCGTCGGGCTCCACCACGAGGCCGCAATCGGCGAAGACGAAGGCGCCCCGCCGCTCATGATAGGGCTCGCAGAGCATCATCAGGAAGAAGGAAGAGACCAGGCGGCTGTCGTCCGCCTTGCCGATGATCTGCAGCGCTGCCCGCACGGTCTCCGCCGTAGTCGCCACGGCACCGCCGACCGCCCCCTCGGCATCGCCCTGACGTACCATCATGGCGGCGAAGCGGAGCGGATCGCGCATGGCCTGCCCGGCAGCGGCCTCGTCGACGCCCTTGTGCCGGCGAAGCGCATGATATTCACGGATATAGACTTCCGTGCGCGGCGAGTGGGCCGGATCCTCGATGCCGAGGACAGCGAGGTCGCCCCCTTCCGCTTGCACGAGGCGGGCGACACTTTCCGTGTCGCCGACGAGCGTGACGCGCGCCACGCCCTCACGGATCGCCCTCAGTGCGCCTTCGACGATGCGCGGGTCCTCGCCCTCGGCCAGCACCACATGGCGCGGGTTGGAGCGTGCCCTGGCGATGATGTCGTCGAGCGCCTTCATGTCGGGCTTTCCTGTTCAGGCTCCCGGTTGCGGCCGCATGTCGGCGCGGTCGATGCCGGCGACCTTGACCGGCTTCTTCATGGCGTCGCGGCGGAACGGGTCGCCGAGTTCCTGGTTGATCATCGCCTCGATCAGCGTGGTCTTGCCATGCTTCATCTGGTCCTCGACCGCGTGATCGAGAGCGGCGGTCAGTTCCTCCATGGTGAAGGCCTGCACCCCCTGAAGGCCGCATGCCTTGGCGATGCCTGCATAGGAGACCTGGGTGTCGAGTTCGGTCCCGACGAAATTGTCGGCGTACCAGAGCGTCGAGTTCCGCTTCTCCGCGCCCCATTGGTAGTTGCGGAAGACGATCATGGTGATGGCCGGCCATTCGGACCTTCCGATCGCGGTCAGTTCCGTGACGGCGATACCGAAGGCGCCGTCACCTGCGAAGCCTACGACCGGCGTGTCCGGGCAGGCGATCTTTGCGCCGACGATAGAGGGCAGGCCGTAGCCGCAGGGGCCGAACAGGCCGGGCGCCATATATTTGCGACCCGCCTCGAAGGAGGGATAGGCGTTGCCGATGGCGCAATTGTTGCCGATGTCGGAGGAGATGATGGCATCCCGGGGCAGCGCTGCCTGGATGGCGCGCCACGCCATGCGCGGGCTCATCCATTTCGGCTTCGCCTTGCGGGCGCGTTCGTTCCAGGTCGTGCCCGGATCGTCCTGCTCATGGTCCATGGAGGTGAGTTCCTGCGCCCAGGCCGATTTGGTCTGTGCGATCTCGGCCTTGCGTTCGGAACGGCCGGCATCTCCCGCCTTGGCGTCGAGACGGGCAAGGATGCCTTCCGCCACCTTCTTCGCATCGCCGATGATGCCGACGGTGACCGGCTTGGTGAGGCCGATGCGGTCGGGATTGATGTCGACCTGGATGATGGCCGCGTTCTTCGGCCAGTAGTCGATGCCGTAGCCCGGCAGGGTCGAGAACGGATTGAGGCGCGTGCCGAGCGCCAGAACGACGTCGGCTTTCGCAATAAGCTGCATGCCGGCCTTCGAGCCGTTATAGCCGAGCGGACCGGCGAAAAGCGGGTGCGAGCCGGGGAAGGCGTCGTTGTGCTGGTAGCCGCAGCAGACCGGTGCGTCCAGCCGTTCGGCGAGTTCGGCCGAAGCGCCGATGGCGCCCGCCAGCACCACGCCGGCGCCGTTCAGGATGACCGGGAACTTTGCCTTCGAGAGCAGTTGTGCGGCCCGGTCAAGCGCCGCCTCGCCGCCGTCGGGACGCTCGAAATCGACGATGGCCGGAAGCTCTATATCGATGACCTGCGTCCAGAAATCGCGCGGCACGTTGATCTGCGCCGGCGCCGAGGCGCGCCTTGCGTGCTGGATGACACGGTTCAGCGTTTCGGCCATGCGGGAAGGATCGCGCACTTCTTCCTGATAGGCGACCATGTCCTTGAACAGCGCCATCTGCTCGACTTCCTGGAAACCGCCCTGGCCCAGCGTCTTGTTGGCCGCCTGCGGCGTCACCAGAAGCAGAGGCGTATGGTTCCAGTAGGCGGTCTTGACGGCGGTGACGAAATTGGTGATGCCCGGCCCGTTCTGGGCGATCATCATCGAGACCTTGCCGGAGGCGCGCGTGTAGCCGTCGGCCATCATGCCGCCGGAACCTTCATGCGCACAGTCCCAGAAGGTGATGCCCGCCTGCGGGAAGAGGTCGGAGATCGGCATGAAGGCCGAGCCGATAATGCCGAACGCATGTTCGATCCCGTGCATCTGGAGCACCTTCACGAACGCCTCTTCGGTCGTCATCTTCATGGCAAAAATCCTTTCGTTTTCAGGTGTCCGCCGCTTTTTGCGGAGCGTCAGAGCTTTTCGTCCTTGAGGTAATACCAGTGATACATCGCGCGCTGGCCGAGCCGGCGGAACGGCGTCAGCAGGCCGTGGCCGGGAAGCTCGGAAGAGAAGATCGGGAGGTTGAGCGCGCCGCCCTTGCCGGCGACGAGTTGGGCCATACGGCGGCCCGCCTGCGCGGAATACATGACACCGTTTCCGCCGTAGCCGAGCGCGTAATAGATCGTCCGTTTCGGATCGGGCTGGAAGATGCGCGGCATCATGTCGTGGCTGACATCCACCCATCCCCACCAGGAATAGTCGATGTCGATGCCCTTCAGCGCCGGGAACTTGCGGCCGAGCCCGTCGATGAGAAGCTGGAGATGGCGCGGGTTCTCGGCATCCGCGCCGGTGATCGCGCTGCGGCTGCCGATCTGGACGCGGCCGTCCGGCATCTGCCGATAGTAGAAGCGCAGCGTGCGTGTATCGGTCAGCACCATTTTCGTCTTGAAATTGCACGCTTCGCGCTCGGCATCGGTCAGCTTGCGGGTGACGATCGAGTTCGACAGGATCGGCATCAGCCGGTGGCGCGTGAGCGCGTCCATGCCGGGCGGGGTATAGGCTGCGGTAGCGAGCGCCACCGCGCGGGCGCGGACCGTGCCGCCCGGCGTCGAGAGGTAGTGCACGCCGTCCTTCGTCGTCCAGCCGGCGACCGGGCTGCCGGGATGCACCGTCGCGCCGAGCGCGCGCGCCATCTTCAGATAGCCGAAGGCGAGCTTGCCGGCGTGGATGGCGATGCCGTCGGGTTCCAGCATCGCGCCGGCTGCTTCCTCGTCGCGCAGATAGTCGCGGTGCACTTCCTCGCGCGACAGGATGCGGCTCTTGTAGCCGAACAGGTCGTTAAGCAGCTTCGATTCCGCCTCGAGCTTGGGCATCATCTTGGGTTTGTGCGCGAGGTAGAGATGGCCGCCATCCTGCGGCTCGCAGTCGATCTCGCGGATCAGGCCGCGGAACACGTCGAACCCGTCGAGCATCTCGGCATGCATCCGCCGGGCGATATCGATGCCCCAGCGCTCAACCCAGCCCGACCGCGTCAGCCGGCCTGCGGCAAACTGCGCCTGCCCGCCATTGCGCGTCGAACAGCCCCAGGCGACGCGGTTCGCCTCGAGCACCGTGGCCTTGATGCCGTGCTCCTTCGCCAGATGGATGGCGCAGGAGAGGCCTGTATAGCCCGAGCCGATCACCGCGACGTCCACGTCCATGTCGGCCGTTACCGGGCCATCGTCCCGAGGAGGCTCGCCGGCGGTCGCGATCCAGTAGGTCGGCGCGTAATCGCGATTACGGCCCGGCCCGGTGTCGACCACCGGATCGTAGCGGGGATCGTAGCTGTCGTGATTGCGGTCCAACTGTATGACCTTGTCGTCCATCTGCGTCGTTCCTGAAGCCGATGATGTGCGGAATTTCCCGGTCAGGCCTTCTGCATCGGCCGGTTTTTGCGGAAGGCCTGCTTGAAGACGATCTTGCCGTCACGCAGCGTGAACAGGTCCGCACCCTGCGCCTCGATGCGCATGCCATCGGCGTTGGTGCCGGAGAAGGTCCATTCCGAGACGGCGCGGTCGCCATGCACGAAATGGCTGTGGTGATCCCAGCGCGCGTCCGGCATGTCGTGCCAGACCTTGGCGAAGGCATCGGCGATTTCCTGCCTTCCTTCGAAGCGGGTGCCGTAGGCGGCGGGTCCGCCGACCGCGTTGAAGACGCAGTCGTCCGCGAAAGCCGTCATCACGGCATCGACATCGTGCCGGTTGAAGGCGTCGAACATGGTTGCCAGGTCTTCGGCGGTCATCTCGGTTTCCTTGGCCATCGTTTTCCTCGTCTTCTTGATTTGCCCCTGAAGGCACAACAAATGCGTCACTCCGCGAACGGCGTGCAGGGCTGTTCCAGTTTTCGGCTCGTCGGCGCGGCGCGGCGGCCCGGTTCCAGGCGCGGCTAGGTCATGGTCAGATCTTGCCCTTCCATGGGATCAGAAGGCGCTCGAGATAGCGGATCAGAAGATCGAACGCGAAGGCGAACACGCCGATGACGATGATCCCCATGATGACCGTGTCGCTCGCCAGGAACTGCGCGGCGTTGAGCACCATGAAACCCAGGCCCCGATCAGCCGCGATCATCTCGGCCGCGACGAGCGTGGTCCAGCCGACGCCGATGCCGATCCTCATGCCGGTGAAGATCTCGGGCAGCGCCGCCTTCAGGATGACGTGGCGGATAATCTGGCCCTGCGTTCCGCCCATCGCGTAGGCGGCGTGGATCTGCTCGATCGACACCGACTTGACGCCGGAGCGCGCGGCGATCGCCATCGGCGCGAAGATCGCCAGGAAGAT
>JBDZVC010000632.1:0-1812 GCA_040255475.1 Phyllobacteriaceae bacterium
GCGATGGAGGACTACCAGCTCGACCTCATCATCGGCGAGGGGCCGGCGGCGCGCTCGGTCAAGATCGACCTTGCGCCCTTCACCCTGGTCGCCGCCACGACGCGGGCAGGGCTGGTCACCAATCCGCTGCGCGACCGCTTCGGCATCCCGGTCCGCCTCAATTTCTACACGATAGAGGAACTGGACGAGATCGTCCGGCGCGGTGCGCGCATCCTCGGACTGCCGCTTGCCGGGGACGGAGCGCTGGAGATCGCAAGGCGCGCGCGCGGCACGCCGCGCATCGCTGGACGGCTCTTGCGGCGCGTCCGCGATTTCGCCGCCGTCGCCGGTGCCGAACAGGTGACGCGGAAGGTCGCAGACGAGGCGCTGTCGCGGCTCGAGGTCGACGCGCTCGGCCTCGACCAGCTCGACCGGCGCTATCTGTCGATGATCGCGCGCAATTATGGCGGTGGCCCGGTCGGCGTCGAGACCCTCGCTGCCGGGCTCTCCGAACCCCGGGATGCGATCGAGGACATTATCGAGCCCTATCTCATCCAGCAGGGCTTTATCCAGCGCACGCCGCGCGGGCGCATGCTCACCGCCAATGCCTGGCGCCATCTCGGGCTGGAGGCGCCGCGCGACCTAGTGCAGACCCAGATCAACCTGTTCCAGGAAGAGAGCTGATCCGGCGCGTCGATCGCGGCATCCTTGAACATCGCCGGCAATGGTGGCATCCCGGAGCCGGATCTGGAGCCCGTGTCGTGGCTCCATCCGACCAGATTCGGAAAGGGAAGAACATGGCCGACGAGGACGAAGCTCTGGCTACCGGCCTCACAGGCGAACTGACGCCGACCGGCCATCGGCTGCTCGCGCGCGTCTATTTCGCCGACACGGATTTTTCCGGCGTCGTCTATCACGCGCGCTATCTCGAATTCTTCGAACGCGGGCGCTCGGATTTCCTGCGCCTTGCCGGCGTGCATCACACCGAACTCGCCGACGGCAAGCATGGCGAGAAGATGGTCTGGGTGGTGCGGCGCATGGAGATCGTCTTCCATGCCCCGGCGCGCATCGACGACATCCTCACCATCGATACAAAGACGGTGAATGTATCGGGCGCGCGTATCTTCATGGAGCAGCGCATAAGGCGTGGCGACACCGCCCTGGTCGATGCGAAGGTCGAGGCGGCCATTATCGGCGAGAGCGGACGGCCGCGCCGCTTCCCCAGGGAGTGGGTGGACACCTTCATGCCGCAGGGGGCTGCGTCCTGACAGCGCGGTTGTGCTTTGCCGCCGTGAAAAGTTGCCGATACTAACGCATCCTTAACCATAACCATTCATGAACAGTATGGTTAAAATCCGAAGGAATTCGGCTCGCCTTCCTTTGACCAAATTTGCCCCGGAGAAGGCGTTGCACGGCGCTGGTCGGGGGACAGGCGCCATTATTCTTTCGAGACTCAAACCGTTTCGGGGCGACGCATGGGAGAGGGTGTCGCCGAACGATCGTTAAGGACGAGTTGCACATGGACACCCTTACCCTCGCCGCGCCCGTATCTGAGGTTTCGGTCTGGGCCCTGTTCTGGCACGCCGGATGGGTCGTCAAACTGGTGATGATCGGGCTGCTGTGTGCCTCGATCTGGACCTGGGCGATCATAGTCGACAAGATTATCACTTATACGCGGATGCGCGCCTCGCTGAACCGCTTCGAGCAGATCTTCTGGTCGGGACAGTCGTTGGAAGACCTCTACCGCACGCTTTCGGAACGCAAGACGACCGGCATGGGCGCGATCTTCATCGCCGCCATGCGCGAATGGAAGAAGAGTTTCGAGAAAGGCGC
>JBDZVC010000633.1:0-1804 GCA_040255475.1 Phyllobacteriaceae bacterium
GCTATTCGACGGTCACCGACTTCGCCAGATTGCGCGGCTGGTCGACATCCGTGCCCATCTGCACCGCCGTATAGTAGGCGAGGAGTTGCACCGGCAGCGCATAGACGATCGGCGCGATGAATTCCGGCATATCGGGCAGGACGATTGTCTCGAAGGTCTCGATCCCGGCGCGCGCCGCGCCCACCTCGTCGGTAATCAGGATGATCTTCCCGCCGCGTGCGGCGACCTCCTGCATGTTGGAGACGGTCTTTTCGAAGATACGGTCATGCGGCGCGATGACGATGACGGGCATATTCTCGTCGATCAGCGCGATCGGGCCGTGCTTCAGTTCGCCCGCCGCATAGCCTTCCGCATGGATATAGGAGATTTCCTTGAGCTTCAGCGCGCCTTCCATCGCCAGCGGATAGCTGGTGTCGCGGCCGAGATAGAGGACGTGGTTCACCCTGGCGAGTTCGCGCGCCACCTTCTCGATCTGCCCGTCCAGTTTCAGCACCTGGCTGGCAAAGCGCGGCGCTTCGGAAAGCTGACGCACCAGCCGCTTCTCCTCCTCCTCGTCGATCGTGCCGCGCTCGGCTGCGGCGCGGACGGCGAGCGAGGCCAGCACGGAAAGCTGGCAGGTGAAGGCCTTGGTCGAGGCGACGCCGATCTCCGGGCCGGCGAGCGTCGGCAGGGTGACGTTGGATTCACGCGCGATTGTGGACCCGCGAACATTGACGACGGCGCCGATCGGCACGCCTTCGCTGCGGCAATAGCGGAGCGAAGCGAGCGTGTCGGCCGTCTCGCCCGACTGGGAGACGAAGAGCGCGGCGCTGTTTTTCCCCAGCGGCATCTCGCGATAGCGGAACTCCGAGGCGATATCGATATCGACCGGCAGCCGCGCATAGCGCTCGAACCAGTATTTGCTGATCAGCCCGGCCAGATAGGCCGTGCCGCAGGCCGAGATCGCCAGCCGGTCGAGCTTCTCGAAGTCGAAAGGCAGGTCCATCGCCCGCGTCCGGCCACTGGTGAAGTCGAGATAATGCGCCAGCGTATGCGAGATCACCTCCGGCTGTTCATGGATTTCCTTTTCCATGAAGTGCCGGTGATTACCCTTGTCGACAAGGTAGGAGGTGCCGACCGATTGCTGGCGCTGCCGCTTGACCGGATTGCCGTCGATATCGAAGATCTGCACCTTGTTGCGGCGCACGACCGCCCAATCGCCATCCTCCAGGTAGGTAATGGCGTTGGTGAAGGGGGCGAGCGCGATGGCGTCGGAGCCGAGATACATCTCGCCCTGCCCGTGGCCGACCGCGAGCGGCGGCCCGTTGCGCGCCCCGATGATCAGGTCCTCGTCGCCCTTGAACATGATCGCCAGCGCGAATGCGCCCTGAAGACGCCTCAGCGCGTTATGCGCGGCCTCGATGGGCTGCGCACCGCTGCGCAGTTCGCGGGAGATCAGGTGCGCCACGACCTCCGTGTCGGTCTGCGACTGGAAGACATAGCCATCGCGCTTCAGTTCGTCGCGCAGTTCGGCGAAATTCTCGATGATGCCGTTGTGGACGACCGCCACCTCGTCGGCGAAATGCGGATGCGCGTTTGTCTCGTTCGGCACGCCGTGCGTCGCCCAGCGCGTATGGCCGATGCCGATCGTGCCAGACAGCGGCTCGGCTTCGAGCCGGCGCTCCAGATTGACGAGCTTACCTTCGGCGCGGCGGCGGGAGAGTTCCCCCCGCTCGACGGTTGCGACGCCTGCTGAATCATAACCGCGATATTCCAGCCTTTTCAGCGCATCGACGATGAGCGGCGCCACCGGCGTCTGCCCGAC
>JBDZVC010000155.1:0-9219 GCA_040255475.1 Phyllobacteriaceae bacterium
TCGAGCGCATCCAGCAGAGCCTCTATATCTCCGCGCCCGAAATCTCGCAGCGCGCGGCGATCCGCGCCTTCGAAGCCAGCGGGGAACTCGATGCGGTGAGAAAACGCTACCGGCAAAGCCGCGACATGCTCATGAAGCGCCTGCCGCAACTCGGTTTCCGCATCGCGGCGCCCATGGATGGCGCCTTCTACGCCTATTGCGACGTCTCCGCCCACACCAACGACAGCATGGCTTTCGCCCGCCGCATGCTGGCCGAGGCGCATGTGGCCGCGACGCCGGGGCTCGATTTCGACACCGTCGAGGGCCACCGCTTCATGCGCTTTTCCTATGCCGGCAGCGTCGGCGATATGGTCGAGGCGACGAACCGCATCGAGCGCTGGCTGGCTGGCACGCACTGAAGAGACTTTCGGCCTCCTGAAGTCAATTGTGATGGCGTGGGCTGCCGAATGCCCGCGATCGAAGGTCTTCCATCCGCTTCAACCGATAATCGAGCAAATTCTGGAACCGGTTCTCGAAATTGATGCTCTCCACGCGGTCGAATTGCTGCTGCGCGCGGTCATGCTCGTCCAGCACCATATTCGTCGTCTTCTTCACTTTCGCCGCCATTTCATCGCAAGTGTCTGCCGGGCCAAGCGCCTCGATCGACTGTTCAAGCTTGCGTGCGTAATTCTTTGCGATGTCGGTATGCAGACCTTCGTGACGGCGTATGTCGGAATCGAGCGTATCCCAGATGATGCGCATATCCGCTTCCGGCTTATGGCGCGGACGCCAGCGCGGCAGGATCACCTCCACTTTCAGAACAGTTCTTGCTTTCAAAACCCGGCAGCGGTCACGTTCCCTGGCGTAGGTCGTGCGTGTGGTGAACTGCATCCGTGTCGCGCCGGGATGCTTGAGGCCCGAGCTTTCGACCTTCGGGCCGCGGTTTTCGAACTGTTTGGTCAGTTCGTCAAGCGTCGTCGCGTCGAGCGTATAATAGCTGTAGCTCCTGACCATGTCGGCCGCAAATGCCGGGCTCGCCGATATAACCAGAAACAGTGCAACCGATAAATGCTTCATGAGCGAACCTCTCGCGCCACTCTGCCGCTCCCTGTGGGACGGCACAACGCAAATGTCATTGATTTTCCCTCTGGTCCGCTTCAGAAAGCCACGTCACCGTTATGGAGCAGCTTTCCGCCATGACCAACAAGCGCTGGCACCTGGCGCATGGCCGTAGCCTGGAATTCGGCGCCGAGGCGGTGGTCATGGGCATCCTCAACGTGACGCCGGACTCGTTTGCCGATGGAGGCCGCTATTTTTCGCCTGAGAAGGCACTGGCGCAGGCGGAGCGAATGCTGCGGGAAGGTGCCGCGATCATCGATATCGGCGGCGAATCCACGCGTCCGGGCGGACAGCCGGTGACGGCAGCGGAAGAACAGGCGCGCATCCTGCCGATCGTCGGGGCGCTGGCATCAGGCGGCACCATCGTCTCCGTCGATACCTATCGCGCCGAGACCGCGCGGCTGGCGGTCGAAAAGGGCGCGCATATCGTCAACGATGTCTGGGGTGCGCAACGCGAGCCCGATATCGCCCGTGTCGCGGCGGAAACCGGTGCCGGTCTCCTCCTGATGCATACGGGCCGCGAACGGCAGAAAGAGAAGGATGTCATCGCCGACCAGTTCGCTTTCCTGAAGAAGTCGGTCGATATAGCGCGTTCGGCCGGCGTTCCGGACGAGAGCATCGTGCTCGATCCGGGCTTCGGCTTTGCCAAGGAAACGCCGGCCGACAATCTGGAACTGATGGCGCGCTTCGAGGAACTTGCTGCACTCGGCTTTGCGCTTGCCGTCGGCACGTCGCGCAAGCGCTTCGTCGGCGCGGTCACCGGTAGGGAAGGGGACGACCGCGATGTCGGCACGGCCGCGACAAGCGTCATCCTGCGGCTGAAGGGTGCCGTGCTTTTTCGCGTCCACAATGTCGCAATCAATGTGGACGCGCTGAAGATGGCCGATGCTATGCTGGCGCATGCGTAAAGATCGTGCATGGCTCGGCCTCGGCGGCAATCTGGGTGATCCGCAGGCCGCCATGGCGAAGGCGCTTCAGGCGATCGACGCCGATCCGCGAACTCGCGTGGTCGCGGTTTCCTCCGTCTATCGCACGCCGCCCTGGGGAAAGACGGATCAGCCGGATTTCCTCAATGCCGTGGCAGGCGTCGAAACCGACCTTTCACCGCGCGACCTGCTGGACCTCTGCCTCGAGGCCGAAAAGGGGCTGAAGCGTGTGCGCGCCGAACGCTGGGGACCACGGACCATTGACATCGACTTGTTGCTCTTCGACGACCTGACAATCAATGAACCCGGCCTCGAAGTGCCGCATCCGCGTATGACGCAACGCGCTTTCGTGCTTCTGCCCCTGGCCGAAATCGCACCGGAACTGAAGATCGGCGGAAAGACCGCTGCACAATTTCTTGCAACGCTCGACACGAAGGGGATAGACCGCGTGAGCGCCGATGGCGGTTGGTGGCGCCAGGGCTGACACTTCCCTTCGGGGAAAGTCGTCTTTTCCGCCGGCATGAAGAAACAAAAACGGAGTGAACCATGTTCCCGAAGCGGTTGATCGACGGTCACAAGGCCTTTCTGGAAAATCGCTTCGCCAACGAGCACGGACGTTACAAGACACTGGCCGAGAAAGGGCAGCATCCGGAAATCATGGTGGTCGGCTGCGTGGATTCCCGCGTGTCACCCGAAGTAATCTTCGATGCCTCGCCGGGCGAATTGCTTGTCGTCCGTAACGTCGCCAACATCATCCCGCCTTATGAGCAACATGGCGACACCCAGCACGGCACGAGCGCGGCGCTGGAGTTCGGCGTGCAGGCGCTGCATGTGAAGCACATCGTCGTCCTGGGCCATGCCCATTGCGGCGGCATCCGCGCCTTCGCCGACGAACAGGAGCCGCTGTCGCCCGGCGACTTCATCGGCCGCTGGATGTCGCAGATCGCGCCGGCGGCAGAAAGCCTCGGCCCGCGCCATGAACATGACCACGATGAATATCTCCGCAAGCTGGAATTCGCGTCGGTGGAACTCAGCCTGAAGAATTTGATGACATTCCCCTGCGTACGTATCCTGGTGGAACGCGGCAAACTCGAACTGCACGGCGCGTTCTTCGGCGTTGCGTCGGGTCGCCTTCTGGTCCGCGATCCTGCTACCGGAGTTTTCGAGCCGATCGACGGACAGTTCCAGGAGCGCCTTTCCTCGGCATCCTGACGCCAGCGGCGAATCGCTTAGACTCGGCGCTTCGGCAATCCTCGAAGAAAGCGTCCTCATGCGATTCCTGGCGATCTGCGGCAGCCTGCGCGCGGCCTCGACCAACCGTATCCTGCTCGAAGCCTTTGCCCGTCATGCGCCGGAAGGTATCTCGGTAGATATGTCCGGAGAGATACGGGACCTGCCGCTTTTCAATCCGGATCAGGATGGTGAACGCCGGCCGCCGGCGGTTGCCGAACTGGCACGGCAGGTCGGCGAGGCGGACGGATTGATCATCGCCTCGCCCGAATATGCGCATGGTATTCCCGGCCCTCTCAAGAACGCCCTCGACTGGCTCGTCTCGGGTTCGGAAATTCCGAACAAGCCGGTAATGCTGGTGCATGCGTCGGTACGCGGTCTTTTTGTGAGGGAGCATCTTTCGGAAGTGCTGAGAACCATGTCGACCGGCCTGCATCCTGGTGCGGTCTTCGAAACCCACCTCGTCGGCAAACCGTCGGAGGAAGCACGGGAAATCCTGGATCGGCCCGAAACGCGGGAGCATATCGTCCGCACGCTTGCCGATTTCGCAGCGTTTGCGGCCGATGCGGGCGCTTCGGCGACGGGCTGAACGCCGCTGCCGTTCGTCAATTCCGGGAACTCGCCGGCGTTGAACCTGTTGTCCGACAGGTGATCCGATCGAAGGAAGTTGAGAAATGAGGAAAGCGACAATCGGGGTCGCGGCGGCTTGCACACTCGTACTTGCAATTCCGTCCATCGCCGCCGGCCCGCGCAACGATGCGAACAAGGCAACCCGAAGCATGAGCGACAGTGTCCAGCAGACACCGAATACTGGCGGCGTGGCTCCGGAGGACAGCGGGGCCGCGCAGAAGCAAAGCCCCGTCGATGCGGCCGTCGCCGGGATACATGCCAGTGAAGATGGCGCAGCCCGGGTACAATCGATGAAGAAGGTTGCGTTCCTCCGGATCGTGGACGTCGGTACGGGTGCCGACAAGGCGGTGATCGACAAGGCTGTCGCTGCGAACCGTAAGGGGGTCAAGGCGCTTCGGGACGCTATCGATGCCAATGCTTCCCTTCACGTCAAGCTTGAGGAAAAATCGATCAAGTCCGGCCAGATTCTTGCAGTGAAGCTGAACGACGACGGTTCGCTGACTGTCTTCGTACAAAAGCCGGCCTGACAGATTGGACGGAAGCCGCCCGGGAGACAAGGGACGGGGATGCGAAACGGTTTTGCCGCGAAACCGCCTTAATTGAGGTTGTCCGATTTCCCGTTGAAGTGCGCCGCTTCGGCGATATCTGGTTGCCGGAGCACGGGAATATCCTTTTGGGCGTGCGAACAGACAGGACTGCATGAAATGGATCAGAAGGTCAGCATCGGGAATTTCGAACAAAAGCGCACGGAGGGGATCGAGGACCCCATGTTCAAGAAGGGGCTTGGCTATCGCATTGGTCAGGCCATCGTGGACTGGGCGGAACGGCTCAATCTGAAATACGCCATCTACGGCAATCCGCCGGTTTATGACAACGCCACTTTCCCCTGGGCTGCGGACATCGAAAAGGAATGGAAGCTCATCCGTGCCGAGCTGGATCGTGTGCTCACCCGCAAGGACGAGTTGCCGGGCTTCCACGAGATATTGAGCGAGGTCAGCACGATTTCCACAGATCGCGACTGGAAGACCTTCGTTCTGTGTGGCTACGGTTCGATATCGGAGGAGGGCATCCGCGCCTGCCCGGAGACCTGGCGCATCCTGCAGAAAGTTCCCGGCCTCAAGGCGGCGATGTTCTCGATCTTCGAGCCCGGCAAGCATTTGAAGGCGCACCGCGGCCCCTATAATGGCGTCCTGCGCCTGCATCTCGGCCTGAAAGTACCGCCAGAACGCGACAAGATCGCCATCCGCGTGCTTGACCGGATCTGTCATTGGGACGAAGGCAAGGTGCTGCTCTTCGACGACGCCTATGAGCACGAAGCCTGGAACCATTCGGGCGAGACGCGCGTGGTGTTGTTCGTCGATTTCGTGAAGCCGACCCGCTTTCCTGCAAGCCTCACTAACTGGCTGCTGCTCAATCTTGCGCCCTTCACGCCCTTCATCCGCGAGGGCTATCAGGCGCAGAAGAAATGGGAAAAACTCTTCTTCGCCGGCGGTAAGGATCACTGACAGGAGATGAAAGGCGTCTCTCAGTCGCCGTCTCGGGTGGGCTCGGTATCCGGAGCGTCGCTTTCCGTCGCCGGAACATCGCGGATTTTCCGAAGCCGGACGAAACTCGCATCGCGGCTGCCTTTTGAGGCCAGATGCTCAGGCACGGAGAGACGGTGCACGGCGCCGTCCACGGCGTAGCCGGCCTTTTCTATCCTCTCCAGCAAGCCTTGCGGGACCGAGCCGCTGCCGCGAAGCCATACCACTACGGCTGGGAGCCGTATGAGACTGTTGAAATACGGGGTCTGGGGATCGAGGATGACGAGGTCATGCTCGACCAGACGGAAATTGCCGACCCATTGCTCGTCGCCGACGATGGTTGAAACCGGCCCGTCGGCTGTCACAAGCCTGTAGAAAGCCGGATAGTCGAGCCGCATGGAACTGGAAAAGCCGTTTCCGCCCCCGACTTGTATGTACCAGATTGCAGGAATCGCCGCGATTGCGATCGCTGCACCTACACCTGCAAGGAAATGCTGGATTTCCCGCCCTTTAAGGTCGAATTCGTCGGCACGCATCGCACCATAGGCCGGCACGAGGAACAGGAGCGGCAGCAGCCAGCGATTTCGAACTTCGGCCGCGCCGCTCGCGATGATTAGTACCGCCGCAACCGACAGACCGAAAACGATGGTGCGGCCGATAAACTGGGCACCGGCCCCTGCACTCTGCCGCCAAACCTTCCTCATCAGCTTTTCCGTAGCGAAAGCTATGATGACAAGGCCAAATGGCAATATGGCGAAGCTGATGCTCCCCACTATCAGATCCCCGAGCCCTTGCAGCCGTGCTGAGATATAGGCTCCGGAATTGCCCATCTGGAATTTCGAAGCGTGGCCGAGCAGGGCGCCCTGGTGCTCCAGGCTCCAGAGCGCGGTCGGGAAGACGACGAGGGCCGTGATCAATGCGCTCATCACGATCCTGCGATCGAGAATGGCCGGCCGATAGGCCGGAACGGACAGCGCCGCCGCGATCAATGCGATAAGGAGAAGGACGTCGTTATATTTGGCGAGCAGAGCCAATCCCGCCGCCAGACCGAAAAAGGCATATCTGGCAAGGGTGCGCTTCTCGAAAAGCAGGACCAAGGCCATGACCATCATGGCGGAGAATGCGAATGCGGCAACGGAGTGGGTCAGCGCACGCTGCATTTCCCAGAGGATTTCAGGGATGGTGAACAGGCCGAGCATGGCGGCCGCGGCCGCTCCACGGGAATATCCCAATCGGCGTACGCTAACCGCGACGCAGACCATCCCAAGCAGAAAGATCAGATATTTCACGATTTTCAGCGACAGGATCGTTGTGCCGAAAATCTGGCAGAAGATGGCGGTCAGCCAACTGTAGAGTGGCGGCTGGGAACTTCCGTATCCCATCCACAAATGCGGCAGGTAGATGAGCTGCTCGGCCTCGTCGATATTGACGCCCGCGCCTACCCCATAGCTCACCAATGGCTGGGTAAGAGCCTGGAACAGGCAGTAAAGGGCAACGAAAACGATCGCCCCGTCGAGCGGCCCGAGCCTTATCTCACCGAGCCGCCTGCCGAGGCTCACCAGAAAATTACCCACCGTGCGCCTGCCATGCTCGAACACGCCGGCTGTTACCATGGCCGATGAGGCGGCGGCAATCGGCGAGGTCCGGTTACGCGCGCATCTTTTCGCCGGTCGGGTCGAAGAGGGGCGCGGCATTGATGCGTGCCGCGCGGCGGCGCCCCAATATCTCGATCTCGAATAGGCCGGAGCTTTCGTCTTCCGCCAGCGCAGCCGGCACATAGCCCTGCGCCATCGACTGTCCGACATAGTGCGCATATCCGCCCGAGGTCACCCAACCGACGACCCGCCATTCGCCGTCGACGATGCCGCGGATCGAGGAATCGCCTTCATCGGCATTCGAAGTGCGGGTTTCGCCGCCATTCTCGTCGAAACGCGTGGCGCCATAGCCATGCGGCTTCTCCACCGTGCCATAGTCCGTCGAAACCTTTGCCCAGATCGGCTCGTCGCCCATGACGTCGGCATCGAGCGCATCGACCATGAAGGAAACGCGCCTGAGCTTCGGCCCGGCTTCCAGTTCCTTCGCTGCCGCCTCGCGGCCGATGAAGTCGTTCTTCTCCATCTTTACGAAGCGGTCCATCCCGCCCTCGAACGGCCCGTAGATCGGCCGAAGTTCGCGGAACCAGGTAGGAAAATTCTTTTCCAAACGCATCGAGAGCAATGCCCGCATGCCGAAATCGGCGATGCCGAACTCCGCGCCGGCTTCCTTGATTGCGCGATAGATCAGGCGCTGATACGCCGGTTGCATCCAGATCTCGTAGCCGAGATCGCCCGTATAGGTGATGCGGTTCACCATGCACGGCGCGCCGCCGACTGCCATCTCGCGGAAATCCATGAAGCGGAAGTTCTTTGTCGAGATATCCTGATCGACCAGCTTCCGAAGAAGCTCCTGGGATTTCGGCCCGGCGATCGACAGGCCGACCAGCGTCATGTCGAAGCGATGGATTTTTACTGCCTCATTGGCCGACCCATCCTTCGGCAGGTGTCTCTCGAACCAGCGCATATGGTATTTCTGCGCGGCCGAGGAACTCCAGACCATGAATCGCTCGTCGCCCGCGTGGGCGATCGTGAAGTCGCCGATCAGCTTGCCGAATTCGTTCAGCATCGGGGTCAGCACGATGCGGCCCTTCTTCGGCATCCGGTTGGTCATCAGCCGGTTGAGGAAAGCTTCCGCGCCGGGGCCGCTCACCTCGTATTTGGCGAAGTTCGCGATCTCGGTCACGCCGACACGCTCGCGCACGGCGCGCACCTCGTTGCCGACATGCTCGAAATCATTGGAGCGGTGGAAGGAGACGATATCCTTCGGTTCCGTGCCCTTCGGCGCGAACCAGAGCGGCGTCTCAAGGCCCCAGCTATCGCCCATGACGGCGTTCTCGGCCAGCATCGTATCGTAGAGCGGCGTCGTCTGCGCCGGCCTTGCCGCCGGCAGTTCCTCGTTCGGGAAACGGATGGAGAAACGACGTGAATAGTTCTCGCGTACCTTGGCGTTGGTGTAGCGCAGTGTCGCCCATTCGCCGAAGCGCGCGACGTCCATGCCCCAGACATCGAAGCCCGGATCGCCGTTCACCATCCAGTTCGACAGCGCCAGCCCCACGCCGCCGCCCTGGCTGAAGCCGGCCATTACCGCGCAGGCGCACCAGAAATTGGTGAGACCCTGCACGGGACCGACGAGCGGATTGCCGTCCGGCGCGAAGGTGAAGGGACCGTTGATCATCTGCTTGATGCCGGCTTTCTCGATGCCGGGGAAATGACGGAAGCCGACTTCCAGCGACGGCGCGATGCGGTCGAGGTCGGGCACCAGCAATTCATGCCCGAAGCTCCACGGCGTCTCCACCGGCGACCATGGCTTGCACATCTTCTCATAGGTACCGAGCAGCACGCCGTTGCGTTCCTGGCGCGTATAGATCTCGCCTTTGAAATCCATGACGCCGATCATCTCGCGCCCAGTCGTCTTGTTGAACTCCATGACCTCGGGAATGTCCTCGGTCAGAAGGTAGTGATGCTCCATGGCAAGCAGCGGCAGTTCGAGCCCGACCATGCGGCCGACCTCGCGCGCCCACAGCCCGCCGCAATTCACCACGTGCTCGGCCTTGACGGTTCCCTGTTCGGTAACGACGTTCCAGGTACCGTCCGGCTCCTGCGTCAGTTCGACGACGCGGTTCCTGAGCACGATTTCCGCGCCGAGCTTGCGCGCCGCCTTAGCGTAGGCGTGCGTCGTGCCGGAAGGATCGAGATGGCCTTCGACCGGGTCCCACA
>JBDZVC010000634.1:0-1795 GCA_040255475.1 Phyllobacteriaceae bacterium
GATCCATCCTCCTGTCACGGTTTTACGACAAACTTGTATCACATATCTTGCATCGAACATTTATATGCTACAAACGCCCATCCTGAGCGCGATATCGCGTTGCAGGACTTCCAGCGGAGACGAAGATGGCCGGACATTTGACCCCTCATTTCCAGAACGATGCGGGACACGCCGCGATCGACATCGGGGTAAGGGAGTTCATGTGCGTCGGCGCCAATCCGCCGCTCGACCATCCCCACGTCTATATCGACATGGGCGATGACGACCAGAAGGTCTGCCCCTACTGCTCGACGCTTTACCGCTACGATCCGGCGCTGAAAGCCGACGAAACACGGCCGGCGGGCTGTCTCTACATCGACAAGGCGGCCTGAACGCCAACGGAAACATGATGGAAGGCCGCCCTCCCCGCACGATCCTCGTCGCGGGCGCGGGTATCGGCGGCCTGACCGCCGCGCTCGCCTTTGCGGCGCGCGGCTTCCATGTCGAGGTCTTCGAGCGCGCGGAGTATTTCGAGGAGATCGGCGCCGGCATCCAGCTCTCGCCGAACGCGACGCGGATACTCGGCACCCTCGGCGCGCTCGACAGGCTGAAGGGCACCGCCGTCGCTCCGGAAGCGGTCGTCCTGAAGGACGGGAAAGGCCTCAGGGAACTCGCCCGCGTGCCGCTCGGCAGGGCAGCGGAAACACGCTGGAATGCGCCTTATCTTGTCGCCCACCGCGCCGATCTGCATGGGGCACTCCTCGCCGGCGCGTCGGAACACCCCAGGATCCTGCTCCATTCGGGCTCGACCGTCGCCAACGTCGTCTTCGGGAGCGGAGAGGTCATTGTCACAGCGGAGCATGACGGCCGGCAGGAGAAGATGGCCGGCGCACTGCTGACAGCGGCCGACGGCGTTTGGTCGGGCCTGCGGCGCTTCGTGAAGGGCAGCCGCGCCAGCCGGCCAAGCGGGACAATGGCATGGCGCGCACTGGTCGAGACTGCAAGCGCCACTGGTCGCGCGCTGATCCCCCTCGCCCCGCCGGATCGTGTGACGGCCTTCCTGAACCCGGCGCTGCATATGGTCATCTATCCACTCCGTAGTGGCACCGTGCTCAACCTCGTCGCCCTCACAAACGGCGAAGCCGGCGCTGGGTCTTGGACGAACACGATCGACACTGGACCTTTGGCACGCGCGATGTGTGGTTTCACTCCGCCGCTTGCCGATCTGGCGGAAGCCGCGAAGCCCTGGACCGCCTGGCCGATCCACGCTGTCGATCCCAACGGACCGTGGACCGATCCACGCGGCCTCGCACTGATCGGCGACGCCGCGCACGCCATGACGCCGTTTGCGGCCCAAGGCGCCGCCATGGCCATCGAAGACGCATGGGTGCTGGCGGCATTGGTAGCCGAGGCGGCGAACGATCTACCGGCGGCGCTCGCTCGGTTCGAGATGTTGCGGCGACCACGCATTCGACGCGTCGTCCGGCGCGGCGCGTTCAACCATTTCACCTGGCACGCATCCGGCCCGATCGCGCTGGCGCGTAACCTGGTGCTGTCAGCGCGCGCGCCGGAGCGCCTCGCGAGTGATTTCGACTGGCTTTACGGGTGGCACGCGGAGATCTGAGCCAGGCGGATAGTTGCTCCTTCAGTGGAGTATCTGGCTCAGGAACAGCTTCGTGCGCTCGTGCTGCGGGTGGTCGAAGAATTCGGCCGGCGTGTTCTGCTCGACGATCTGTCCGGCATCCATGAAAATCACGCGGTTCGCCACCTGACGGGCGAAGCCCATCTCGTGCGTGACGCAGATCATGGTCATGCC
>JBDZVC010000156.1:0-9192 GCA_040255475.1 Phyllobacteriaceae bacterium
GGCCGGAACCTGCTGGAGTTGCATATCGATCTCCATGTTTGGCAGATATATAGCAAATATTTGCCGTTTGGCAAATATGGAACTTGCAAGACCATGCAATCGCTTCGGATCCGGCGGCTGCAGTACCCGTCGCCCGATCCACTGCAGTCGCCATGGTCACTCGCATCGGGAACGGCGGGAGCTTGATCCACATCAAGGTCCTTTTCTCGCAGACGGCTATCGCTTCTTGATGTTGCGCCCGCAAAAGAGAGCAGCCATGAGCTACAAGTCCGTTCTCGTAAATCTCGATATCGATGCGCCGTTGGCTCCCGTCGTGATGGCAGCCGCAGATCTTGCGGAACGTTTGGGTGCCAAACTGATCGGCTTCTGCGCTGCCGATGCGCCGATACCGATAACCGGACCGGGCGGCGAAGTGCTGGCTGCGGAAGCATGGCAGCAGATGAGGAGCGACATCGAGGGAAAGTTCAAGGAACTGCACGACCAATTTGGAAAAATGTTCGCGGGGAGGATCCCGACAGAATGGTGCCAGGCGCTCGACAATCCGAGCCGCGCTCTCGCTCTTAGATCGAGGATAGCCGATCTGATCATCATGAGTGCTCCGGAAGGTGTTGCGGCCGGCCATGCCTATCGCCAGGCCGATCCGGGAAGCGTCGTCCTGCAGGCCGGACGGCCGCTGCTCCTCCTTGCTCGCGGCACCGAGCAGGTGCAGATGAAGGACGTCGTGATCGCCTGGAAGGACACGCGCGAAGCACGCCGGGCCGTCGCGGACGCCGTACCGCTGCTCCGGCTGGCCCTCAACGTGACCGTCGTCACAGTCGCGGCCGAAAGGGGCCAGCGGGTTGATCAGAGCGTTGCCGATGTTGTCGGCTTCCTTGCCCGCCATGGAGTAGAGGCCCGGTCCAAAGTGCTGGAGAATTCCGACGACAGCGGGCGGCTGGTCGAGTTCATCGTCGCCAATCACGTCGACCTGGTCGTGTCGGGCGCTTATGGCCATAGCCGGCTGCGGGAATGGGCCTTTGGCGGCATGACGCGCTCGCTGCTCGACGAAACTGGCTTGAACCGCCTCATGTCGAGTTAGACGAAATCACCGCGACCATTATGTTCGTCCGGATGCTGTTCGCCGCCGGGCGAACGGCATGAAGGCTTTCCTTCACTATGAAGCGTCCGCCATGGAGCCGGAAACGACCCCGATAGAAACGGCTTACTGGTCCGTGCCGGTGGAGACGCTGGCGGCCAGCCTGCGATCGAGCACGACGGGCCTCTCCTCCGGAGAGGCCGCCGCCAGGCTGAATGCCGCGGGAAAGAACAGCATCGGGAACAAGGACAGGACGACAGCGCTCGGAACTTTCATAAGGCAGTTTCGAAGCTCTCTGGTGCTGGTCCTGGTTTTCGCAGCTGGGGTTTCCGCTTTCGTCGGCGAGGGCAACGAAGCGGCGATCATCGCATTTATCGTGCTGGCGAGCTGTTTCCTCAGCTTTACGCAGGAATTCGGGGCCTCCAAGGCCATGGCGGCCCTGACCGTCCGCGTGTCGAGCAAAACAACGGCGCTACGCGATGGCGTAGAATCATCCGTCCCTTCCACGACCATCGTCCCCGGCGACGTGATCAGGCTTTCGGCCGGCAACCTCATCCCCGCCGACGGCGTGCTGGTAGATGCACGGGACTTCAACGTCAGCGAAGCTGCGTTGACGGGCGAGACCTTCCCGGTGGTGAAATCCCCCGGCTTATCTCCGCCACAGGTTACGATTGCCCAACGCACCAACGCGGTCTTCACCGGAACCTCGGTGCGTAGCGGCATAGCGACCGTCCTGGTAGCGCGCACCGGCAGGCATACCGAATATGCCTCCATCGCAACCGCGATTGCCCGGAGCGCGCCGGAAACCCAGTTCGCCAAGGGAATCCGCCGCTTCGGTTATCTGATGACCGAGATCATGCTGGTCATCGTCATCCTGGTATTCGCAGCCAACCTGTTTCTTCACCGGCCATTGATCGACTCGCTGCTGTTCTCACTGGCGCTCGCGGTAGGCCTGACTCCGGAATTGCTGCCAGCGATCATCTCCGTCACCCTCGCGCGCGGCGCCCACGCCATGGCGGCAGGCGGCGTGATCGTCCGCCGGCTCGACGCCATCGAGAATCTGGGCAGCATGGATCTGCTTTGCACTGACAAGACCGGAACGCTGACCGAAGGAGTCATCCAGCTCAACGCGTGCAAAGACATGAACGGCGGTGAGTCCACCGACGTGCGCTTCTGGGCTCTCCTCAACGCCACGCTCCAGTCGGGTATGGCCAACCCGCTCGACGAAGCGATCGGATCGGCAAGAAGCGATACCGACCCGCTGTCCGACTGGGAAAAAGTGGACGAGATCCCGTACGACTTCGTGCGCAAGCGCCTATCCGTTGTCGTGCGCCGGCAAGGTGCAGCCGAGGATCTGATGATCTGCAAAGGCGCGGTCAGCAATGTGCTTGAGGCGTGCCTTTCCATTCTCGACGGTGCGGCCGAGAAGCCGCTGACTCCGGCGCACTCCAGCGCCATCGACGGCAAGATGCGGGCATGGAGCAGCCAGGGCTATCGCGTTCTGGGGCTCGCGACCCGGCGCTTTCCCGGAGGGAAGTCCTACGGCCGTCACGACGAGATCGGCCTGTGTTTCGCCGGATTCCTGCTGTTCCTGGATCCACCCAAAGCCGGCATGGCGGACACCCTGAAGGCGGTCGGCGATCGCGGCATAACGGTCAAGGTCATCACCGGCGACAATCGCTACGTGGCGGCACACCTCGCGGAAACGATCGGTATCAAGCATCGCAATATCCTGACGGGCGAGGAACTGGCCCACATGACGAAGGAGGCCCTGTTCGGCCGCGCGCCGCGAACGGATCTGTTCGTAGAAATTGACCCGAACCAGAAGGAACGCATCATCGAGGCGCTGCGCCGACGCGGCCATGTCGTCGGTTACCTGGGTGACGGCATCAACGACGCCCCTGCCCTGCACGAGGCCGATATCGGCATATCGGTCGACGGTGCCGTCGACGTGGCACGCGAGGCAGCCGACATGATCCTGCTCAAGCGGGACCTGGATATCCTCCTGCGCGGCGTGGACGACGGCCGGCGAACCTTCGCCAATACGATAAAGTACATCTCGATCACCACCAGCGCCAATTTCGGCAACATGGTCTCCATGGCGTTCGCCTCGCTCGCCTTGCCCTTCCTGCCCATGCTGGCCCAACAGATCCTGCTCAACAACCTGCTCTCCTCCCTGCCCTCGCTGGCCATCGCGCGGGACCGCGTCGACGCGGACCAGATCGAAGCGCCACGCCGCTGGAACATCGGCTCGATCCGCCGCTTCATGATCTATTTCGGGCTGATGAGTTCGTGCTTTGATTTCCTGACCTTCGGCCTGCTTCTGCTGGTGATGCACGCGAATGCCGACATGTTCCGTACGGGATGGTTCGTGGAATCGTTGCTGACGCAACTCGCCATCGTCCTCGTCATACGCACCCGCAAGGCCTTTTGGCAGAGCCGGCCGGGCACGCTATTGGCCTGGCTGACCCTAGCGGTAGCTGTATTCGCGCTGCTGATCCCCTACCTCCCCGGCGCGGACTGGTTCGGCTTCACGCCGCTGCCGGCGATCGTCATGATCGGCCTGCTGGCCATCACGCTCATCTATCTGGCCGCATCGGAAACGACGAAACGCTGGTTCTTCTCGCGCGAGCGCCAGTTGGCGAAACGCCACAGCCTTTGACCGCGATCAAGGCACCTGTACAGCGATTGCGCAATCTGCGGCGATCATCCGGAGAACCGCCATGTCGCGCCGTATCCTGATCGTCCTCGACCACCCCGACGACAACCCGGGCCGACTGTGCCGGGCGCTTGCGGCCGCCTATGCCGAAGGAGCGCGCGCAGCCGGACACCATGTCCAGCTCATCGACATTGCGACTCTCGACTTCCCCATCTTACGGGCTTTTCGGGTTGGTGGAAGGCGTCAGCAACCGCAGGCGCAGGAAATGGATCGCCGCCATGCATGCGCTCGGAAGACGAGCCGGCTGAAGGGGCCAAACTTGGTCAAGGACACGAACTGCGCGGCAGTGCTCATTCCCGGAGCGGCTTCGATGAAACGTCGCGATATCCGCCAGTCACGACCTCCAGCGTATGGCCAGCGATCACTTTCTCCTCATCGGTCGGAATGATGCGAACCTCTACAGTGCTCTCTGCTGCGCTTAGGAGCATTTCGCCGCGTGCGTTTGCCTCTGCATCGATCCTTAGCCCGAGCCAGGCAAGCCTTTCCGCTATTGCCGCCCGGATCGGCGCCGAGTGCTCGCCGATCCCGCCCGTAAAGACGACGCCGTCCAGCCCGCCAAGGGAACTGACAAGTCCCCCGGCCTCGCGGGCAAGACGATAGACAAAAAGCTCTACCGCTTCACGCGCCGCGGGCTCGGGACTGGCCAGAAGCGTGCGCATGTCGCTGCCGATGCCCCCCGACACGCCGAGCAAGCCGGAACGCAGGTAGAGCAGGTCCTCGACCTCGCTCTCGCTCATGCCATGATGCCGTTGCAGGTAAAGCACGACGCCCGGGTCGAGCGTACCCGGCCGCGTGCCCATCACCAGCCCATCCAGCACACTGAACCCCATGGTCGTATCGAAGCTCACTCCCACGCGCAGAGCGCACAGGCTGGCGCCGTTTCCGAGATGGGCGACGATCGTCTTCCCGTCCGCCAGCCGGGGCGAGACTTCCCGCAGGCGGTCGGCGATGTATTGGTAGGAAAGACCGTGGAAGCCGTAGCGGCGCACGCCTTCCCGCTCATAGTTCCGCGGCAGGGCGAAACGCGTGGCCACGGGCGGCATGGTATGATGGAAGGCGGTATCGAAACAGGCAACCTGCGCCAAATGCGGGTATGCGGCCGCGATCGCGCGGATAGGCACCAGATTCTGCGGCAGATGCAACGGCGCGAGCGGCGACAGACGATCAAGCGCCTCGACCAGTTCTCCTGTGAGAAGTCTTGGTGCGATGTAGTCGGATCCGCCATGGACAATCCTGTGCCCGACCGCGAGCAGCCCTCTTCCATTCGGGTGGCGGGCGGCCCAGCCAACCGCTTGTTCCGCAAGGATGCGAAAATTATTCGCCGCCTCGGGCCAGTGTTGCTGTTCGATAAGAACGCCACCCGCATCCCATGCCGAGAAATGCGGCATAGCAGCCAGTTCGTCGACCTCGGCACGTATTACGAGCGCTAACTGCCCCGCGTCACCAACATTGAACAGGCCCAGCTTCAAGCTGGAAGAGCCGGCGTTAAGTGTCAGGATCGCGTCGGCCATGGCTCACATCCCAGTGATTCGAAAGACAACTTGACCCGGATCAAGGCGCCGAACCGTACGATGCCACATCGATAGCAGGCCTGCGGGGTGATTTTTCAGCCGCTCAATCTAATTACTTTCACTTGAAATAGCGGCCGGCCCAAGCCCTTCAACGGAGAACCCCGATGAAAACGGACGAGAAAACCTCCCCGGTCCAAGAACCGCTTTCTCCGGAGGAGGCGAAATTGATGAATGCCTGGTGGCGCGCAGCCAACTACCTCTCCGTGGGACAAGTCTACCTTCTTGCCAACCCGTTGTTGCGCGAACCGCTCCGGAAGGAGCATGTCAAACCGCGCCTGCTTGGGCACTGGGGAACGACACCGGGCCTCAATTTCATCTATGTGCATCTAAACCGCGTCATCAGGAGGCTGGATGCGGACGTACTCTTTATCGCCGGGCCGGGGCACGGCGCCCCTGGAGTCGTGGCCAACACCTGGCTCGAAGGCACCTATAGCGAACTCTATCCCGAAATTTCGCAGGACGAGGACGGCATGTGCCGGCTGTTTCGGCAGTTCTCGTTTCCCGGCGGCATTCCAAGCCATGCTGCCCCCGAAACGCCGGGCTCCATCCATGAAGGCGGCGAACTGGGCTATTCGCTCTCCCATGCATTCGGCGCGGTGTTCGATAACCCTGACCTGATTGCCGCCTGCGTAGTGGGCGACGGTGAGGCCGAGACCGGCCCGCTCGCCACCTCGTGGCACGGCAACAAGTTCCTGAATCCCGTCAGCGACGGCGCGGTGCTCCCGATCCTGCACCTCAATGGCTATAAGATCGCCAATCCGACCATACTGGCCCGCATCCCGCCCGCCGAGTTGGAAGCGCTTCTGACAGGCTATGGCTATCGTCCGATCATGGTGGAAGGCGACGAACCGCAGGCCATGCATCTGAAGATGGCCAAAGCGCTCGATGACGCTTTCGCCGAAATCCGCTCCATCCAGAAGGAGGCGCGCGGAGGCGGCAAACGCGAACGTTGGATCTGGCCGATGATCGTGCTGCGCTCGCCTAAGGGCTGGACTGGCCCGAAGACGGTAGATGGCTTGAAAGCGGAGGGTTTCTGGCGCTCGCATCAGGTTCCCTTCACCATGGAGAAGCCCGAGCATCTCGGCCTGCTGGAGGAATGGCTACGCAGCTATCGTCCACAGGAACTGTTCGACCAGAACGGCCGGCTGCTGCCCGAGATCGCAGCGCTCGCCCCGCAAGGCGACCGGCGTATGAGCGCCAACCCGCACGCCAATGGCGGCGCGCTGATGCGGCCTCTGAGCCTGCCCGATTTCGCCGACTATGCGGTAGCCGTCACGGCTCCCGGCGGCGCTGACGCGGAATCGACACGGATTGCCGGAGCCTTCCTGCGCGACGTGATGCGACGTAACCTGGAACGCCGCAATTTCCGCGTCTTCGGCCCGGACGAGACCGCTTCCAACCGGCTGCAGGATCTGTTCGAAGTCACCGATCGTACCTGGGAGGCCAAGACCTTCTCATACGACGACCATCTCGCACCCGACGGCAGGGTAATGGAAATCCTGTCCGAGCACACCTGCCAGGGCTGGCTGGAAGGTTACCTTCTCACGGGAAGGCATGGCTTCTTTTCTTGTTACGAAGCGTTCATCCACATCGTGGACTCCATGTTCAACCAGCATGCCAAATGGCTGAAGACTTCGAAGGAAGTGGCATGGCGGCGGCCGATCGCGTCGTTGAACTATCTGCTCACTTCGCATGTCTGGCGGCAGGACCATAACGGCTTCAGCCATCAGGACCCGGGCTTCGTCAATCATGTGGTGAACAAGAAGGCCGATATCGTGCGCGTATATTTCCCGCCGGACGCCAACACCCTGCTCTACGTCACCGACCACTGCCTGCGAAGCTGGAACCGCGTGAATGTCATCGTCGCCGGCAAGCAGCCGCAGCCGCAATGGCTCGATATGGCTCAGGCGATCAAGCACTGCACGGCCGGTATTGGAATCTGGGAATGGGCAAGCAACGACCGGGACGGCGAGGCCGACGTCGTCATGGCCTGTTGCGGTGACGTGCCTACGCTGGAGACATTGGCTGCCGTGGACCTGATGCGGCAATACATGCCGGAGTTGAAGGTGCGCGTCATCAATGTCGTGGACCTGATGACGCTTCAGCCGAAGACCGAGCACCCGCACGGCCTCTCGGATGCGGATTTCGACGCTCTGTTCACGAAAGACAAGCCGGTGATCTTCGCCTATCACGGCTATCCCTGGCTGATCCACCGCCTGGCCTACAAGCGCACCAACCATGACAACATCCATGTGCGCGGTTTCAAGGAGGAGGGCTCCACCACGACGCCCTTCGACATGGTGGTGCGCAACGATCTCGACCGCTTCCACCTCGTCGGCGACGTGGTCGACCGCGTGCCGAAGCTTGGCGCGGCCGGCGTCTATGTCAAGCAGGCGATCCGCGATCGGTTGATCGAACACAGGCAGTATATCGTCGCCCATGGCACTGACATGCCCATGGTGCGGGACTGGCGCTGGCAGCTCCAGTAGGGTGTCTCGCCGTCTTTCGGCGTCCTTCATAATACGCAGGTTCATACGTTTGCCGCCGGGACATCGGCGCCGGTCGATGTTCTTGACCCCACAGCCGGCAGCAACGGCGGCTACCGACCTTGATCCAGCGCAATGCACCCTCGCCGCCGAGCAAGTGAAATGATGCGGTTTCCCGGCGGGCGACCGGAAACATGTTTCGCGATCGGGCGCGCACGGCAATGCTCGTCATGGCGGAGTAAAAATGCGCATCAAGGACCTGATGAAACCGAATGTGATTACGGTTACCCCCGATACCAGCGTGAAACACGCCGCACGGATCATGCTGGAAAAGGGCGTCAGCGGACTTCCCGTGGTCGATGACTGCAACATGCTGGCAGGCATGATCACGGAGGGTGATCTGCTCAGCCGGGTCGAGATCAATCCTGGGATGCATCGAAGCGGAAACGACGGGTCAGATCAGGCGGCCACTTTCGTCAAGAGCCATGGCTGGAAGGTTGCCAACGTCATGACAAAGGGCGTCATAGCGGTCGAGGAGGACGCGACGGTCGGACAAGTTGCCACTCTCATGGACGATCATCACATAAAGCGCGTCCCTGTAACGCGCGACGGTCGCCTCATCGGTATCGTCAGCCGCGTTGACTTGCTCCGGCTGATCGCAATGGCCGAACCGGACGATTGCGCGCCCGGTGACGCCGCGATCAGGCGCGGTATCCTGAGCCGGCTGGGCGAGACGGCTTTCGACGGCCTCGTCAAATTGTCTGTCGTCGTTTCGGACGGGGTGGTCCATCTGTGGGGAAATGTTCATTCAACAGGCGAGAGAGAAGCTGCGCGCGCCGTCTCCGAGGGTGTCCGTGGCGTTGCCGGCGTCGTCGACCACACTCGACTTTCCGCCGCCGAAAGCCGCGACAAGGGACAGCGCCAGGAGAGATCGTAGCGCCAGCGCAGGCGACGGCTCCCCCATCGAGATGCGGTCCGGGACTCAACTGTCCTGGCCCAAGCGGGCTGGATGGACGACCTCTCAAGGTACGAGCACGGCCGCGCCGCTCAAGCGGCCTTGCCGCAGGTCTTCAAGCGCCTCGTTGGCGCGTTCGAGCGGGTATCGTCTCGTGTGGGTGCGAACGCCCGCTTCCCGCGCCACGGGAAAGAATTCCTCGGCATCCTTGCGCGTCAGGTTGGCGACCGAAACCAGTTCCCGCTCTTCCCAGAGCAGGGAATAGGGCATCGACGGGATGTCGCTCATATGGATGCCACCACAAACTACGCGACCGCCCTTGCGCACGACGCGGAGTGCCGATGGCACCAGTGCACCCACAGGCGCAAAGATGACGGCGGCGTCAA
>JBDZVC010000157.1:0-9132 GCA_040255475.1 Phyllobacteriaceae bacterium
AGGATGGGCCAGTCGGTCATATCAGAGAGAACCTCCGAGCATCATCCAGGTGATGAGCGCGACGATGCCGATCAGCATCACGAAAGCGTAGTGATAGAGATAGCCGGTCTGCAGGCGCACGACCCGGTTGGTGACGTCGATGACGCGCGCCGAGACACCGTCCGGGCCGAGCCCGTCGATGATCGTGCCGTCGCCGCGCTTCCAGAGGAAATGGCCGAGGCGCTTGGCCCCGTTGACGAAGAGGAAGTCATAGACTTCGTCGAAATACCATTTGTTGAGCAGGAAGGCGTAGAGGCCGCGATGCTGCTCGGCGAGCTCATGCGGCGCCTTGGGCGAGCGGATGTAGAACACCCAGGCGACCCAGGTTCCGACGACCATGGCGATGAACGGCGCGAGGCTGACCAGCACGGGCGAGTGATGGATCGCCTCGATGATGTCGTTATTCGGCAGCGTGAACAGCGCCGTGCGCCAGAACTCGTGATAGCCCTCGCCGATGAAGGCGAATTTGAACACCGCGCCGGCGAGAAGCGCGCCGACCGAGAGCAGCAGGAGCGGCACCAGCATGACCGGCGGCGATTCATGCACGTGATGCATGACCTCTTCGCTGGCACGCGGCTTGCCGTGGAACGTCATGAAGATCAGCCGCCATGAATAGAAGGCGGTGAAGGCCGCGGCGATGGTCAGCAGCACGAAGGCGAAGGTGGCAGCCGCGTTCTGGCCTGCAAAGGCCGATTCGACGATGGCGTCCTTGGAGATGAAGCCCGCCGTGCCGAGGATGGTCAGCGGAATGCCGACCCCGGTAAGCGACAGCGTGCCGATGATCATCGTCCAGTAGGTGTAGGGGATGAACTTCCTCAGGCCGCCCATCTTGCGCATGTCCTGTTCGTCGGAGACGGCATGGATGACCGAGCCCGAGCACAGGAAGAGCAGTGCCTTGAAGAAAGCGTGGGTGAAGAGGTGGAAGATCGCAATGCCATAAGCGCCGACACCGAGCGCCACGAACATGTAGCCGAGCTGCGAGCAGGTCGAATAGGCGATGACGCGCTTGATGTCGTTCTGCACGAGGCCGACCGTGGCGGCGAAGAAGGCGGTGAGCGCGCCGATGATGGTGACGACGGTGAGCGCGGTGTGCGAAAGCTCGAAGAGCGGCGACAGGCGTGCCACCATGAAGACGCCGGCCGTGACCATGGTCGCGGCGTGGATGAGCGCTGACACCGGCGTCGGGCCTTCCATCGCGTCCGGCAGCCAGGTATGCAACGGTACTTGCGCCGACTTGCCCATCGCACCCATGAAGAGGAGCAGGCAGACCACCGTCAGCGCCGCCTGCTTGTCGAGCGCGTAGCCGAGGAAGGTCAGCACCGGCTCGCCGGCCGGGGCACCCGCGGCCGGCAGATAGGTCGCGGCATTGGCGAAAATGGTGCCAAGATTGACCGAGCCGAACAGCACGAAGACGCCGAAGATGCCAAGTAGGAAGCCGAAATCGCCGATGCGGTTGACGACAAAGGCCTTGATGGCTGCGGCGACGGCGGAAGGCCGCTTGTACCAGAAGCCGATCAGGAGATAGGAAGCGAGGCCGACACCCTCCCAGCCGAAGAACATCTGGACGAGATTGTCGGCAGTCACCAGCGCCAGCATCGCGAAGGTGAACAGCGACAGATAGGCGAAGAAGCGCGGCCGGCTGGGATCGTGGTGCATGTAGCCGATCGAATAGATGTGGACCAGCGCCGAGACGGTGTTGACCACCACCAGCATCACCACGGTCAGGGTATCGATCCTCAGCGCCCAGTCGGCTTCGAGCCCGCCGGACTTCATGAAGGCAAGGACGGGGACGACGAATGTCTCCACATCTCCGAAGCCGACCTGGAAGAAGGCGACCCACGACAGGATCGCCGACACCACCAGCAGGCCGGAGGTGACGTATTCCGATGCCTTAGCCCCGATCGACCCGCCGAAAAGGCCGGCGATCAGGAAGCCAATGAGGGGCAGAAAGACAATTGCCTGGTACATTTCAGCCCTTCATCATGTTGACGTCTTCGACGGCGATGGAGCCGCGATTGCGATAGAAGACGACGAGGATGGAAAGCCCGATGGCCGCTTCAGCCGCCGCCACCGTCAGCACGAAGAGCGCGAAGACCTGGCCGACGAGATCGCCGAGCGCCGCCGAGAAGGCGACGAAATTCAGATTGACCGCAAGCAGGATGAGCTCGATCGACATCAGGATGACGATCACGTTCTTGCGGTTCAGGAAGATGCCGAAGACGCCGAGCGTGAAGACGATCGCCGATACGGTCAGGTAATGCGCGATGCCCACTTCCATCAGGACACTCCTTCGCCCGTCTTGACGTTGCGCAGTTCGACCGCGGTCTTCGGATTGCGGGCCACCTGTGCGGCGATCGACTGGCGCTTGACCGACTGCTTGTGGCGCAGCGTCAGCACGATGGCGCCGACCATCGCCACCAGAAGCAGCAGGCCGGCGACCTCGAAATAGAACAGGTAATCGGTATAGAGGATGTCGCCGAGCGCGCCGGTATTGGAGCGTTCGGCAAGCGACGGGATTGGCCGCGCGATCGTCTTGGCGAGGTCCGGCGAAAAGGTGTAGCCGCCGAGCACCACGATCAGCTCACCGAGCAGGATGATGCCGACCAAGGCGCCTGCCGGCGCATATTCGAGCACGCCCCGCTTCATCTCGGCGAAATCAACGTCGAGCATCATGACGACGAACAGGAACAGCACCAGCACCGCGCCGACATAGACGACGAGCAGGATCAGCGCGAGGAACTCGGCGCCCGACAGCAGGAACAGCCCCGCCGCGTTGAAGAAGGCAAGGATCAGGAACAGCACCGAATGCACGGGATTGCGCGCAGCAATCACCATGAAGGCCGAGCCAACAAGTATGAAGGCGAAGAGGTAAAAGAACGCCGCCTCTAGTCCAGTCAGCATGGGTTCCCCCGGTTTCAGTTCCCGGAAAAGACAGAACGCCCTTCCCGATTTCGACTCTCCCTGCGCTGAGGCCCGAAGAATCGCGTGTCTCTTAGACGAGCCTTTCGGGCGCGTCCACTTTGCCGGGCATCACCGATACGGTGCGTCCAGTTGGATATTGCGGGCCAGTTCGCGCTCCCACCGGTCGCCGTTGGCGAGCAGCTTTTCCTTGTCGTAGTAAAGCTCTTCGCGCGTCTCCGCGGAGAACTCGAAATTCGGCCCCTCGACGATCGCGACGACCGGGCAGGCTTCCTGGCAAAAGCCGCAATAGATGCACTTCACCATGTCGATGTCGTAGCGCACGGTGCGGCGCGTGCCGTCATTGCGGCGCGGGCCGGCCTCGATGGTGATGGCCTGCGCCGGACAGATTGCCTCGCACAGCTTGCAAGCGATGCAGCGCTCCTCACCGTTCGGATAGCGGCGCAGCGCATGCTCGCCGCGGAAGCGGGGGCTCTGCGGGTTCTTCTCGTGCGGATAGTTGATCGTCGCCTTCGGCGCGACGAACAGCTTCAGGGAGAGCACGGTGGCTTCCCAGAACTCTTTCAGGAGCAGCGATTTCGCCGCTTGCGCAAACGCGCTCATTGGACTTCTCCAAAAATGCTGACAGCCGCATCCGCTCCAACGATCGCGAAGACGAGCGGCATCAGAAACCGGTATGCTAACGTTGTTGCCGCCGCCGCCCGCTCACGATCCCAACCCCGACGACAACTTCTCAACCACTCGGATTGCCACCGCAGCACGAAGGGAAGGACGACGACATTGCCGAACAGCGCCAAAAGCAGTCCAGCGCAGATGCCAATCGTAGCGAGCGTCAAAGTATCCGTCATGCCAGCCCCGTCACTTTCAGGAACACGGCCGTGGCGACGACCATGAACAGCGAGATCGGCAGGAACACTTTCCAGCCAAGCCGCATCAACTGGTCGTACCGGTAGCGCGGCACGAAGGCCTTCACCAGCGAGATCATGAAGAAGACGAGCAGCATCTTCAGGATGAACCAGATGAAGCCCGGCACCCAGGTGAACGGCGCGAAATCGAGCGGCGGCAGCCAGCCTCCGAGGAAGAGGATAGTGGCCAGCGCGCACATTAGGACGATCGCCACATATTCCCCGAGGAAGAAAAGCAGGAACGGCGTCGAGGAATATTCGACCATATGGCCGGCGACGAGCTCCGATTCCGCCTCGACCAGATCGAAGGGCGGTCGGTTGGTCTCGGCAAGCGCCGAAACGAAGAAGACGATGAACATCGGCAGGAGCGACAGCCAGTGCCAGTCGAGGAAGGTGTTCGGCAGGCCGAGATGCGTCCCGAGCCCGTCCTTCTGCGAGAGCACGATGTCGGTGAGGTTCAGCGAGCCGACGCAAAGAAGCACCGTGATGATGACGAAGCCGATGGAGACCTCGTAGGAAACCATCTGCGCCGCCGAGCGCAGCGCGCCGAGGAACGGATATTTCGAGTTAGACGCCCAGCCGCCCATAATGACGCCGTAGACCTCGAGCGAGGAAATGGCGAGCACATAGAGAATGCCGACATTGATGTTGGCGATTGCCCAGCCGTTGTCGATCGGGATCACCGCCCAGGCGGAGATCGCCAGCACGGCCGACACCAGCGGCGCCAGCAGGAAGACGCCCTTATTGGCGCCGGCCGGGATGACCGGCTCCTTGAACACGAATTTGAACAGGTCCGCGAAGGGCTGTAGCGTTCCCCACGGGCCGACGACGTTCGGTCCGCGACGCAACTGCACCGCTGCCCAGATCTTGCGGTCGCCGTAGAGGATGAAAGCGACGCTGATCAGCAGGATGACGATCATCACCACCGATTTCAGCAGGATGATCAATGCAGGCAGAATGTAGGTGTCGAAAAAGATTTCCACTTATCTGCCCCTATTCAGCCGCCTGCTGGAAGCCGTTCGACGCCAACGCCGAGCATTCGGCCATAACGGCGGAGGCGCGCGCGATCGGATTGGTCAGGTAGAAATCCCTGACCGGCGGAACGAAGGGCGCATTGCCCAGCCGGCCGCCGAGCTTGGCGAGCTTCGCAATGGTGGCCGCCTCACCCGGCTGGATCTCGTCGATCGCCGCCATCAGCGGGTAATCGCCGTAGAGCCGGGCGCGTAATTGCGAGAGCGAATCGAACGGCAGCTTGTGGCCGAGGACATCCGAAAGCGCCCTCAGGATCGCCCAGTCCTCCTTCGCCTGCCCCGGCGCGAAGCCGGCGCGATTGGTCATCTGCACCCGGCCCTCGGTGTTTACGTAGGTGCCCGACTTCTCCGTATAGGCGGAGCCCGGCAGGATGACGTCGGCCCGGTGCGCGCCCGCATCGCCATGCGTACCGATATAGACAGTGAAGGCGTCGCCGACGGCGTTCATGTCCAATTCGTCGGCGCCGAGCAGGAAGAGCACGTCGAGCGCGCTGCCCATCATGCCGGCCACGTCCTTGCCACCCTCTCCCGGCACGAGGCCGATATCGAGACCGCCGACGCGAGCCGCCGCATTATGTAGCACGGCAAAACCGTTCCAGTCCTCGCGCACCGCCTTGAGGTCGACAGCGAGCTTCGCGGCAAGGCCGAGCACCGCGCTACCGTCCGGCCGGGCGAGCGCGCCCTGCCCCACGATGATGAGCGGCCGCTGGGCCTTCTTCAGCGCCGAGACGAATTTGCTCTTGCCGTCCAGAAGCTGCTTCAGCGAATCCGGCCCGGACCCCAGCGCTTCATAGTCGTAGCGCGGGTCGCCGATGTCGCCGACCGCGCCGATCGGGAAATCGCCGAGGCGCCAGCGCTTGCGGATGCGCGCGTTGAGCACCGACGCCTCGAAACGTGGATTGGAGCCGATGAGGAGCAGCGCGTCCGCCTGTTCGATGCCGGCGATCGTCGGATTGAAGATGTAGCCCGCGCGGCCCGCGGCCGGATCGAGCGCCGAGCCGTCCTGCCGGCAGTCGATATTGGCCGAGCCGAGCGATGCCATCAGGAGCTTCAGCGCGTACATTTCCTCGACGGCCGCCAGATCGCCGGCAATCGCGCCGATCCTGTCACCGCTCGTCTTTGCCACCGCAGCCCGGATAGCCCCGAACGCCTCCGGCCAGGTCGCCGCGACAAGCTTGCCGCCCTTGCGCACATAGGGCCGGTCGAGGCGCTGTGTCCTCAGCCCGTCCCAGATGAAGCGCGTCTTGTCGGAAATCCATTCCTCGTTCACGTCGTCATTGGTGCGCGGCAGGATGCGCATCACCTCGCGGCCACGCGTATCGACGCGAATGGCTGAGCCGACCGCGTCCATCACGTCGATCGATTCGGTCTTGGTAAGCTCCCACGGGCGCGCCTGGAAGGCGTAGGGCTTGGAAGTCAGCGCGCCGACCGGGCAGAGGTCGATGACGTTGCCCTGCAGTTCCGAGGTCATGGCGCGTTCGAGATAGGTGGTGATCTCCATATCCTCGCCGCGCCCGGTCGCGCCGAGTTCAGAGACGCCGCCGACCTCGGTCGTGAAACGGATGCAGCGCGTGCAATGGATGCAGCGCGTCATGATCGTCTTCACCAGTGGGCCGATATATTTGTCCTCGACGGCGCGCTTGTTCTCGTAGAAGCGCGAGGAATCGACACCGAAGGCCATCGCCTGGTCCTGCAGGTCGCATTCGCCACCCTGGTCACAGATCGGGCAGTCGAGCGGGTGGTTGATGAGCAGGAACTCCATCACGCCTTCGCGCGCCTTCTTCACCATCGGCGTGTTGGTGAACATTTCAGGCGGCTCGCCATTGGGGCCGGGACGCAGGTCACGCACGCCCATTGCGCAGGAGGCCTGCGGCTTGGGCGGCCCGCCCTTCACCTCGACCAGGCACATGCGGCAGTTGCCAGCGATCGAAAGCCGCTCATGGAAGCAGAAGCGCGGGATTTCCGCGCCAGCTTCCTCCGCCGCCTGCAGCAGCGTGTAGTGATCGGGCACCTCGATCTCTTTGCCGTCGACTTTAAGTCTAGCCATTCCTTGCCCCTGCGGCGTTCGCCGCTTCGTATGCCATCAGAACGTCCGTGGCCAGTCCGCCCGGCCGCTTTTCAAACCTGTTTTGCCGGCGCGGCTTCCACCTCAACCGGCTTTCTTCGCCAATTCCGCCGCCTGCTTCAGCCATTCGTCGCGTTCGATGCGGCCGGCGAAGGCGAGATAGTCGTCTACCCAGGCGACTTCCTCGGCCGTCCAGCCTGCGATCTGCGCGAACCTCCAGATGCCAAGGCCGTTCAGCACCTGCTCCAGCTTCGGGCCGATGCCTGAAACCAGCTTCAGATCATCCGGCTTTTCAGGCTTGTCGATCGCCTTCGGCCGATGGAAATCCTCCGGCAGAATTTTCGTGGCATCCATCGCCTGCGCTTCATCCATCGAGCGAGGAGACGCCGCGACCGTTCTGTTTTCCTTGACGGACGGCTTCGTGTGCGCTGACTTGCCGGCGAGGCCCGCCACCTTATCGGCCGCACCGGCAAAATCAGCCGAAGCGCTCTCCAGATCGGCCATTAGCGTCTTGGCTGCGGATTTCGCGCGCGACACCGGCGATTTCGGCTCGGGCTTGGCCGCGTCCACGTCGCAATCGCAATCGTCCCAGGTGGTGCCCCAATTGGCATCGAAGCCGAACATCTCCATGCCGGGTATCTTCATTCCGCAAAGCTGACGCGTGGCTTCCATGGAACCGGCCATCGCGCCCATCCAGACGCCAAGGGCATGCCCTGCAACACCCATGGAAAGCGCCGATATCGCCGCCGCGCTTCCAACCGGGTGCATCATCAGGTTCACGGCTTGGTAATTCCTGCCGCCTTGGGACAGCAGCGCCGCAAACTCCTTGTTCATCGCCTCGATCTTGCTCATGTCAGGCATTAACGTCTCGGGTATGGGAAATGTCGACATCGGTCTTCTCCTCTTGAGATTGTCTTCCTGCCGTCTTCCGCTACCCTCTCCTGTCGTTTCCTTCTTCCTGCCCAGGCTCGTCTTTTTGAAGTTTCCTATTCCGCCGCGACCAGCACCGGCTCGGAGCGGTGCACGTTGCGGGTGAACTCGTCGATGCGCCGCTCGATCTCCGGGCGGAAATGCCGAACCAGTCCCTGGATCGGCCATGCCGCCGCGTCGCCGAGCGCGCAGATCGTGTGGCCCTCGACCTGCTTCGTCACGTCGAGCAGCATGTCGATCTCGCGCTTCTGCGCCTCGCCGCGCACCAGCCGCTCCATGACGCGCCACATCCAGCCCGTGCCCTCGCGGCACGGCGTGCACTGGCCGCAGCTTTCGTGCTTGTAGAAATAGGAGAGCCGCGCGATCGCCTTCACGATATCCGTCGACTTGTCCATGACGATGACGGCCGCCGTGCCGAGACCGGATTTCAGGTCCTTCAGCGCATCGAAATCCATCGGGCAGTCCATGATCTCGCCGGCCGGCACCAGCGGCACCGAGGCGCCGCCCGGAATGACCGCCAGCAGATTGTCCCAGCCGCCGCGAATGCCGCCTGCATGCGTCTCGATCAACTCTCGGAAAGGGATCGACATGGCATCCTCGACAGTGCACGGCTTGTTGACGTGGCCGGAGATGCAGAAAAGCTTGGTGCCGGTATTGTTGGGGCGGCCGATGCCCGCGAACCACGCCGCGCCGCGCCTCAGGATCGTCGGCGCCACCGCAATCGACTCGACGTTGTTGACCGTGCTCGGGCAACCATAAAGACCGACATTCGCCGGGAAAGGCGGCTTCAGGCGGGGCTGGCCCTTCTTGCCTTCGAGGCTTTCGAGCAGCGCCGTCTCCTCGCCGCAGATATAGGCGCCGGCGCCATGATGGACGATGATCTCAAAATCCCAGCCGTTCTTGTTGCCCTTGCCGATCAGCTTCGCCTCGTAAGCTTCATCGACCGCGCGCTGTAGCGCCTCGCGCTCGCGGATGAACTCGCCGCGTACATAGATGTAGGCCGCTTCCGCACCCATGGCGAAGCCGGCGATCAGGCAACCCTCGACCAGCGTGTGCGGGTCGTGGCGCATGATGTCGCGGTCCTTGCAGGTGCCGGGCTCCGATTCGTCGGCGTTGACGACGAGATAGGACGGGCGGCCGTCCGAGGTCTTCGGCATGAACGACCATTTGAGGCCGGTCGGGAAGCCCGCGCCGCCGCGCCCGCGCAGGCCCGACGCCTTCATCTCGTTGACGATCCACTCGC
>JBDZVC010000635.1:0-1783 GCA_040255475.1 Phyllobacteriaceae bacterium
GAGCGCGTGGCGGTTGCCGAAGGCACGGTCACCATGCGGCCGGAAACCCTGCGGGTCATCCTCGCAGGCAATGCAAAGAAGGGCGATGTGATCGGCACCGCGCGCATCGCGGCCATCATGGCGGCGAAGCGCACGCATGAATTGATCCCGCTCTGCCATCCGTTGCTCCTGACCAAGGTCTCGGTCGACATCAAGCCGGATGAGGCCCTGCCGGGACTTCGGGTAACCGCGACGGCTCACGTCACCGGCAAGACCGGCGTCGAGATGGAGGCGTTGACGGCCGCCTCCGTCGCCTGTCTCACCATCTACGACATGGCAAAGGCCATCGACCGTGGCATGGTACTGGGCGGCATCCGCCTGATCGAAAAGAGCGGCGGCAAGTCCGGCACGTACAAGGCCGAAAACACATGAACGCCGGCGACCTGCTGCCTGTCGATAGCGCGCTGGAACGCCTGCTCGCCGGTGCGGAACCCCTAGGCAAGGAAGACGTGCCGATCGGCGAGGCTGCCGGAAGGGTGCTCGCCGAACCGCTTACCGCATTGCGCACGCAACCGCCTTTCAACGCGTCCGCGATGGACGGTTACGCGGTGCGTGCCGGGGACATCGCCGCCCTGCCCGCGCGCCTCAAGGTCGTCGGCGCCGCCCCGGCGGGCAAGCGTTATTCCGGTACGGTCGGCAAGGGTGAAGCCGTCCGCATCTTCACCGGGGCGCCGGTACCGGATGGCGCCGATGCGGTCCTGTTGCAGGAAGACGCCCGTATCGTCGGCGAAGGCCTCGTCGAGGCTTTGGAGAGCCTGGAGCCGGGACGGCATATCCGTCGCGCCGGTCTCGACTTCGCCGAAGGCGAGCCGCTTCTTCCGGCCGGCCGTGTGCTCGACCCCGCCGCGCTTTCGCTTGCCGCGGCGGCGAACCACGCAAGCGTTCCAGTCATCCGCCGGCCATTGGTGGCCGTTATCGCTACCGGTGACGAATTGCTGCCTCCCGGCAGCCAGCCGGGACCGGATCAGATCATCGCCTCGAACGGTTACGGCGTTGCGGCCATCGCGCGCGACGCAGGCGCAACCGTTCTCGACCTCGGCATCGTGCCCGACGACCGCAAGCTGATCGCGGCCGCGCTTCGTAGTGCGCTCGATGCACGCGCCGATATACTCGTCACGCTTGGAGGCGCTTCGGTCGGCGAATACGATCTCGTGCGGGAAGTGCTGACCGCCGAGGGCATGACGCTCGATTTCTGGAAGATCGCCATGCGCCCCGGCAAGCCGCTGATGTCGGGCCGAATCGGCGGCACCCGTGCGCTGGGCCTGCCCGGCAACCCCGTCTCGAGCCTGGTGACCAGTCATCTCCTGCTGGTGCCCCTCATCGCGCGCCTCGGTGGACGATCCCATCGGCCTGATATCCGCGAAGCCCGTCTTGCCAGGGCGATGCAGCAGAACGACCGGCGCCAGGATTACGTGCGGGCGGTGGCGGAAAAAACGGCGGAAGGCCTGTTCGCCACGCCTTTCGGCGTGCAGGACTCTTCCATGCTGAAGACACTCGCGGCAGCCAATTGCCTCATAATCC
Organism: Phyllobacteriaceae bacterium; assembly: GCA_040255475.1. GTDB lineage: Bacteria > Pseudomonadota > Alphaproteobacteria > Rhizobiales > Rhizobiaceae > Mesorhizobium_L. The sequence continues at coordinate 1,561 of JBDZVC010000635.1, forward strand.
GCGAGCCACACGCGCCCGCGGCTAAGCCCGGCGATCCGTGCAAGGTGCTTTTCATCCGCTGACGGCCAACAAGGTCCGCGAAGCAATTCTCCCGAGGTTCATCGAAATTTAAACGGTTGCGGAACACAACTGGAACAGATAGTGTTTGTTCTGGTTTTGTTTACTACGCTGATTCTCGGGGAAATCGCGATGCTCACGCGCAAACAGCACGAACTCCTGATGT
>JBDZVC010000636.1:0-1782 GCA_040255475.1 Phyllobacteriaceae bacterium
GTGCAGGCCTTCCATATGGCCAAATTCGTTCGCTAACGCATTTTTGTTTTGCTGCCATCTTGCGTGCCGGCAAGGTCCGCGCGAAGTTCAATAAACGTTGAATGAAAGGGTGACCGGGTAATGCGCGACATCGAGATCAGGACGAAGGACGGTACGGCGAAAGCGGCGTTTATTTCGCCGGTGTCGCCAGGCAAAAGCAAGGCGGGCGTGATCCTTTACATGGATGCTTTCGGCCCGCGCGCTTCCCTCTACCAGATGGCCGAGCGACTTGCCGGCCGGGGCTACGCGGTGCTGGTGCCGGACCTGTTCTACCGCTTCGGTGCATACGGGCCTTTCGATGCGAAAACTGCTTTCGCCAACGAGGTGACCGGGACGCAGATCAGGAAGATGATCGCCGAGACGACGCAGGAAATGACCATGCGCGATAGCGGCGCCTTTCTCGATGCGCTTTCGGAGAACGGTGCCACGGGCCCCGTCGGCGCGGTCGGCTACTGCATGGGCGGGGCGCGTGCGTTGAACGCCGCCGGCGCCTGGCCGGATCGCATCGTCGCAGCGGCGAGCTTCCATGGCGGCAACCTTGCTTCGGATGCGCCGGACAGTCCTGCCAACCGGGCGGCATCCATCAAAGCGAAGGTCTATGTCGGCTCGGCAGGCGTCGACAACAGCTTTCCACCGGCGCAGTCGGCCCGCCTTGCCGAGGCGCTGAGAGAGGCCGAGGTAGATCACGTCATCGAGAACTATATCGGCATGAAGCACGGCTGGTGCGTATCGGATCACGGCGTCTTCGACGAAAGGGGGGCCGAACGTCACTGGAAGCGGCTGCTGGAGTTTTTCGCGGAGACACTGGGCGGCTGACGTGTAGCCGCGCCGGCTTCGAAGAGCCTGATCAGCAACGGCTCGGTTCCTCGGCCCGTCCGCCCGCCATCGGCGGCATCCTGCCTGCGCGACGCTCGGCGGAGGAGGAGAGAAGGGCAACGCCCGCACCAATTATCATCGCGGCGACCCCGATCAGCGGCAGGCTGCGGTAGCCGTAACCGCCTTCGAGCAGCATCGCGCCGATCGACGCGGCAAGCGCGATGCCGACATTGAAACCCGATGGGATAAGGGAAGAGGCGAGGTTCGGCGCATCCGCCGTCCATGCGAGAATGCGCGTCTGCACCGCCGTGCCGATCGAGAAGTTCAGCGCGCCCCAGACGATGAGCGCGATGGCCATCGGGAGCGCATAGGGGCTGACCAGATAGACCGCGAGCAGTACCAGCGCCTGTATAAGCAGGGTCACGACCAGCCCGCGCATCATGTTGCGATCGGCAAGCCTGCCGCCGGCGAAGACGCCGAGCGTCGAACCGAGCCCGATCAGGAGCAGCATCCACGGGATCATGCCGTCGCCGAGATGCGTCACCTCGCGCAGCATCGGCGCGATATAGGTGAAGGGGATGAACTGGGCCATCATCAGCATCAACATGATGATGAGCGAGGTCCATACCTGCTGGCGGGCAAGCACGCGCAGTTCGGCCCCCAGACCGACGCGTGGGGCGGAGGCTCCGGCGGTACGCGGCAATAGCACGATCGCCGCCGCGATCGATACGATGCCGAGCGCGAACATCGCCCAGAAAGTCGCGCGCCAGCCCCAGAAATTGCCGATCGCGGTGCCGATCGGCACGCCGACGATGTTGGATATGGTGAGACCGGCGAGCACGAAGGCCACTGCCCGCCCACGCTCTGCCGGCGGCACGAGGCTGACGGCGACGACCATCGCGACCCCGAAGAAGCAGCCATGCGCGA
>JBDZVC010000637.1:0-1780 GCA_040255475.1 Phyllobacteriaceae bacterium
GATACAGAAAAGACTAGCGATATCAAATCATTAATCGGTTTAAAAATTCAAAGGGTTATTTAAATCGTTTATATGTCGGGTATGGTTACCGCGATCGAACCAGTCTCATTACTCCTTTTGGGGTTCCGATCTATGCCCGGTCGTGCGATATGCGGGGTCGCCGCGCCACATTTTGTACCCAATTTGTCCCTCAAAGGCGGGTTTCCGCTGAAGGAAGGGACGCTCGCAGATGAGGGAGCCGCTCGAAATGTCCACGATTGCGCTGGTCGACGACGACCGCAATATCCTCACGTCCGTATCCATTGCGCTGGAGTCGGAGGGATATCGCGTCGAAACCTACACCGACGGCGCATCGGCGCTGGAAGGGCTCTCGGCCCGGCCGCCGAACCTCGCCATCCTCGACATTAAGATGCCGCGCATGGATGGCATGGAGCTCCTGCGCCGGCTGCGCCAGAAGAGCGACCTGCCGGTCATCTTTCTCACCTCCAAGGACGACGAGATCGATGAACTCTTCGGCCTCAAGATGGGCGCCGACGATTTCATCCGCAAACCCTTCTCGCAGCGCCTTCTGGTCGAGCGCGTCCGCGCGGTCCTGAGGCGCGCCAGCGCCCGCGACGCAGCGGCGAAATCGCCGAACGCGCAAAGCCGCTCGCTCGAACGCGGCCAACTCGTGATGGACCAGGAGCGTCACACCTGCACCTGGAAGGGGCAGCCGGTGACCCTGACGGTGACCGAATTCCTCATCCTGCATTCGCTTGCCCAGCGTCCGGGCGTGGTGAAGAGCCGCGACGCGCTGATGGATTCGGCCTATGACGAGCAGGTCTATGTGGATGACCGCACCATCGACAGCCACATCAAGCGGCTGCGCAAGAAGTTCAAGGTCGTCGACAATGATTTCGACATGATCGAGACGCTCTACGGCGTCGGTTACCGCTTCCGCGAGGCGTGAATGGCGGGAGGGCGATGATATACACCGTCGTCATCCTCGGGCCTGTCCCGAGGATGACGACGTCGATAGCTTCTCCGGCAGAACGATACGCAAAAGCCCTGCCTGCGGCCCGATGTCCGTCGGTGAGCCTTTGCGTTTCCATCTTGCCCCTGTTGCACTAAAATCCGGCCATGGTGGCAGAAACCGGCGATATCCCGCTCACCGAACGGGCCGCTCCGAAAAAGCGGAAGGCGGTGGGATTCTTCGCGCGGCTCCGCAAGCGCCTGAACTGGGTGCTCGGCCACTATCTCTTTTCCAGCCTGACGCGACGCATCCTGTTCCTCAACATGGCGGCACTCGTCGTGCTCGTCGTCGGCATCCTCTATCTCAACCAGTTCCGCGACGGCCTGATCGATGCGCGCGAGGAAAGCCTGATGACGCAGGGCGAGATCATCGCCGGCGCCATCGCTTCCTCCGCCTCGGTGGAGACAGACGCGATCCGCATCGACCCGGAAAAGCTCCTGGAGTTGCAGGCCGGCCAGAGCATCGAGCCGGGGTCGGACCAGCTCGACAATCTGGATTTCCCGATCAACCCGGAGGTGGTGGCGCCGCTGCTCAGGCGGCTGATCTCGCCGACGCGCACCCGCGCGCGCATCTACGACCGTGACGCCAATCTTCTGCTCGATTCGCAGCGGCTTTATTCGAAGGGCCAGATCCTCCGCTATGATCTGCCGCCGATCGAGGAGGAAGAGGAACCGAACCTGTTCGAGCGGATCGAGAAGAGTATCATCGGTCTCTTCCGCCGGCGCGACCTGCCCGTCTATCACGAACAGCCGGGCGGCAACGGCTCCG
>JBDZVC010000013.1:0-43655 GCA_040255475.1 Phyllobacteriaceae bacterium
TCCGCGGCGTCATGCAATACGGCGTCGAACCGGCAAGGGCGATCCGGTGGGCAAGCTATATCGGCCCGCAGCACTATGGCCTGCGCGATTTCGGCGCGATTGCGCCTGGCTACATCGCCGACTTCCAGCTTCTGGAATCGCTTGAGGAAGTCCGCACCATGGACGTGTTCGTCGGCGGGCGGCATGTGGTTGCCAACGGCAGGCTGATCGAACCGATCCGTGACCCCCTGAATGCGGAGGACTTTCCCAATTCCGTCCGCATCGGCCTGGTATCCGCCGATGATTTCACGATCGACGCACCGGTGGAAAGCGGCCGCGTCGCGATCAACGCCATCCGTCTCCTGCCGAACCGGATGACGGCCCCCGCGACGATTTCGGCCGAGGTTCACAGTTCGCGAATAGCGCCCGAGGATCTTCCGGGCGATGCCTGCATGCTGTCGGTGGTGCCGCGGCACGGGCAGGAAACGAAGCCGACCTGCGTGCCGCTGCTGGATCTCGGACTAACGAGCGGTGCCATCGCCCACACGGTGGCCCACGACTGTCATAACATCCTGGTGGCCGGACGCTTCGCCGCGGACATGCACGAAGCCGTCAAGGCATTGCAACGCATGGGAGGCGGCTTCGTGCTCGTCGACAAAGGCCAGGTGCTGGCCGAGGTGCCTTTGCCCCTCGCCGGGCTGATGTCCTTCGAACCCTGCGAGGTTCTGAGCGAAGCGATCGGGCATTTCAATGCTGCCGCACGAGAACTCGGGATCGATCCAGAAGTCGCGACCCCGATCATTTCGATGACGGGCATCGCGCTGGCCGTCATCCCCGAGATCCGTATCACCGATCTGCACCCGCTCTTCGACGTCGAGAGCCAGAAGCCGCTCGAACTCTTTACCTCGTAGAGAATTCGGGTCCCGAGTGACGGACTCGAATATTTCTGGCTCGGTGAGCGAGAGTCGCGACGGCATCACATCCTTGTGCTTAGGCAATCCTCTGCTCAAATTCGATCACACTCGCCTTCGTATCCCATCGGTGATGGCCGCTTTGTAGGCTGAGGGCGAACGTCGGAAGTCCTAGGGGTAACCACCCGCCTCAATGACGTCGACCCGCAGACGCGCTCGTCCGCATCGCCGATACGCGACAGGCCGGCTGAGCGATCTTCTGCCGTGGAATTGGCGCCGATCCACTCTCACGGCGAAAGCAGCCTGACCGCGGCCCTCACCGGACGGTTACCTGCCTTCTGCCGTAATCCCGCTACAACGACTGACGCGCTTGGTCGCCCTGCCGACCCAGCTTTACGGCTTATTCCCCTACATCGACAGCCCGCCCAAACTTGAGCGACTGGTTTGCGCCCGCATTTCGGACATTCTATTTCGAATTCGCATTCCCCGAAAGCCGACCTTCGATTGGCCTATCGCTTCCCAGGCCGACCGCGCCTGGCAGCGTCATCAGTGCAAGATATCCGGGACATGCATTTCCATTGGATTATTTCGGAGTTTCAATAGCTTTAGCGCTCAGTAGTTGATCAACTTGAAGCTGAAAGTGCACCGAATCAAAACGTCAGCTTGATTAAATCGCCCCGTGATTACCATTGCATGGACCGAGCGATCTTCATGGAGAGCAAATGCAGGAATAGGATGACGGGGGGTATCGACGCGCATGCGTGCGCTCCACTCTGTGTCCCTCGTTCCGAGGCATGAGAATGGAAGAACGCGGCGGCCCAGCTACCCAAGCCGGGATTAGATATCAGAACAGCGTTGCAGCGCTATATCTGGGCGATCTTCTGCGTTGGGACTGTCCCAATCCGGCCGAGCGCGTGCTTGAAGTAAGGGTCGAGGCGCCTGCGCATGTCGATGACGTCGTCTTGCGATATGCGGATGGTCATCGCGAGTGGATCCAAATCAAGCTCAACCTAGATCCAAACGGCAAGGCTTGGGACAAGCTTTGGATCGATTTTCAGCGACAGCGCGACGATAGTCGGTTTGGGATTGACGATCAGCTCGTGCTGGTGCTCGGAACTGCGTCGCAGCTCGCGCAGAACCTCGTCGATCTCGCCGATAGGGCTCGGTTCGGCGAAGCGCCGGAGTGGACCGAGCGACTAACGCTTCCACAACGAGGGCTCGCAGAGCGGATCGGTCGTCTCGTTCCCGACTGTCACCGCCTCTTCCGCCGATTGCGCGTCGACCGGATTGAGCCCGAGCGCCTCGAGCGCGACTTCGCACCGTACCGATTGCCGCCGTCGACCGCGACCGTGTCCCAGCTACTTGTATATCTGCGCGACTTGGTCGGCGGCGATGCCCGCGTTCGCGGCATCTTCGCGGGGGCGCGCCTGCGTCAAACGTTACGCACTATGCATAGCCTTGTAGTCGCGGCGCCGAACGGATGGGGCATGGACGCCTATCGCGAAACGCTCCACCGCATGGCACGGATTTCGGTGCCAGGCACTGCCGCTGGTGGCCGGAGCGAAGACATTTTCCTCTGGCCTGAGGCTTGCGCCAGCGACTCCGACCGTTCCGAGATCGAAGATGAGTTCGGATCTCGACGGCGCGGTCTCGATCAGGACCGTATCGACCTCAGCCAATTCCCGACCCACGACCGCCGCGCCGTCATCGTCCATGCGGGACCGGGGTTCGGCAAATCCACCCTGTTGCAGGCGCTCTCGGTCAAGCTCATTGATACGGGCGTCATCCCCGCCGTCATTCCGCTCGCGGCGCTCGCAACATCAGGCAAGGACGTTCTCAGTTATCTCACCTCGGTCCTCAACCCCGAGTTCCGGGTCCAGCTCGACTGGGAAAGGCTGAGTGAAGACGGCTCGGTCGCCCTACTGTTTGACGGTCTCGACGAAATCGCTGCCGACCGGCGGTCTGCAGTCGTCCGCCTCGTTCAGCTCTATACCGCACGCTTCGCTCAGGCTGCCTGGATGCTGACGGTCCGGGATCCGGCAGTGCTGCCGGCCGGCTTCGATGCTCCAAAGTATGAGATCCTGCCCCTCGACGGGGCCGCGATGAAAGCGTTTGTGGCCCGCTGGCGCCCTGGCCTGTCCCAAGCGAAGATCGAGGCCTTGGTGGCGCGGATTGATGCGCATCCGGACATGGCGGCCCTCACGCGCATTCCACTCTTCCTGTCGCTTCTACTTGCCACTTGGGATGGCAGCAGCGGGCTTCCGAGCGGCCGCGCTGAACTGATCGAAGCCTACCTCAACACTTTATTTCGTCCCGAGGAACATAAGGACACTGTTCGCGCGGTTGACCCCGAGGGTCTGCGTGCCGCATCGGAAGCGCTGTCATTCCATCTCCTTGAACGTGGCGAGATCGGTGCCGGTGAACGCGATGTCCGAAAGGTCATGGCTAGTTACGCCGGTCCTAAAGCATCGGCCGATCAACTTCACGACGATGCGCTGCGCGCCGGACTGTTGCGTCGGCAGGGGGGCGGGCGGCTAGCTTTCCCGTTTCCGATCATCCAGGAGTATCTTGCCGCTTGCCACCTTCTCGCCGTCCACAAGAGTGAGATTGCGACCCGCGCCGAACGCGCAGTCGAACGCCCTTGGGCACACGCCATCCAGTTCGCGCTCGAACAATTGCCCGATGCGACGTCGATCGCCACCGACCTTCTGGCAAAGCCCGACGACGCCTTTGCAAGCACTGCGCGCCTGCTTGGACGCTGCATTGCCAACGGCATGGGATGCGCTCCCGAGGTGGCTGCCGAGGTCGGTCGACGCCTGGTCGCGGCTTGGCCGCGAGCTAGCTTCTGGACAAGCCGCCGTATCGGACAGTTGCTGCTTGAGCACTGGACCGAGCCACTGCTGCCCGAGCTGCGAAAAGCTTTACACAATCGCTATCTCATTCACGACGGCGCCGCGGCCATTCTCGCCAGACTCGGCGATACGCCGCTCCTTCTCAGTGTGCTGAAGGCGCATTTAGAAGGCGACGTTTCGCCGAATATCGGCGATCTACAAGCCCTCGTCATGCCGCATTCGGCTACGGCTTTCGACGTCTATCTCGATGCAGGGGGACGCAATGCCGGCGATGTCGGGCGGCTTTGGGCGATCGGCGTGTTGATCGGCCGTCTGGATGCGCGATACATTGCCAACGACCGGCTAACCTCGGTCGCTCAAGATCGCGCACAGTCAGACCTTATAAGGTTGGCAGTGTGCGGGCTGCTAAAGCATCCGCTCCCCGACGATTTCTGGGACATGATCGAACGGGGATTGCGCGCGCGGGATTTTCATCGCCGGTGGGCGGCTCGCGATGCGATCGCCTGCGCGCCCGACCGCTCGGTTCGACTGACGGCCTATCTCGCGGACCGACGGCTTTCGCGCAAGTCACGCTTTGATCTAGTAGATCACCTACCTGACATCATGGGCTCCGCCGAAGATGCAAAGTCCTATATTCGCGAGACTTCGGGGGATACACGGCTTGATCGTGCCATTGTTACAAGATTGTCTTTATGGGGTGCCATCCTCGGCGATGCTGGGACATTCGAAGCGCTGATCAGGCAGCTTCCGACTCTCAGCGCTGATGAAATTTGTACGCTCGCCAGTATGCTCGGTGACTATCCCGCACGAGAGCATGGCGTTCGCCTCGTCGAAGCGCTGGCGCGGCGGCATCTGAAGCCCGCACAGAAAGTCTCGATAGCGCGCTCACTCATGCTCGGCGCTCGCTACAAGCTGGAGCGTCATAGTCTAACTAGCGCGGGACTTGAGGAGTGCCCACCCCATGCCGCGCTAGATATGATCCTGGCGCTGATAGACGGATGGAGAACAACGGAGAGTTTCAGTCAGCTCGATGCTCTATCAATGGAGACCGTTGCCACCGAGGCCGGTCTCGATGGCGCTACAGAACGTCTGCTGACGCTTACCGAAACCGTGATCGCCGCGGAGCACGTCGGCGGATATGGTGATCCCTTAAACGACCCGATGCGTAGCGCTCTCTCGGCGCTGCAAGATCGGGGCGCCTTTCTTTCGCTCGATCTGCTGAGTCGGTTGATTGAGACATCCAGTTCTAACGCCAGGATCGGCGCCCTCTACATGGTCGGCGCGCTCGGTTCTCGGGCCGCGCTAGACTATCTCCTCGCACTTAGTCGAACTTTGAAGGAGGAGTGGCACTCGATTTTTCAGAACGCAGAAAAGCTCGCGGCGCGTCTAAGCCTGCGCGTGATCCGCACCCCGGAAGGATTAGCGATTGGCTGAAGCTGCTCGTGTCCATTCCTTGCAGCCCATACTTTGTCTCGGCAATGAAGCGCACAGAGCAGAGACGTATTTGATTCGATCCGTGCATTCGCTAGTTTTGAGCATGCCTCTACAAGCAGCTATCGAACAGCGCTATCCCCAAACTTTCCCGCGCATGGTGGCCATGCGCGAAAGGCTGATCGAGGTCTGTCAAGCCTTCCTGGATGGCGGCTTCGGCGACGGCAACGCTGAGCAACGCCTATGTTCGGCTGATGACGGTAGGAGAACCTGATTGTTCGGCGGCGGGATCGCAGACAAGTTTGGGAACGACTACGAGGCCTTGTGGACGATCGGACAAGTCCTCGCCGTGCTTCGCGCCGAAGCGCACTCTATTCGCTTAGAAGGCATCCGCCCAGAGTTCGCGGGTTTTGAGTTCGCGGTCGATCACGGAAGCCATACCGCATGGCATCAAACGAAGATCAACAATCCCAATGGCAACTGGACCATCATAGCCCTGCAAAGGGAAGGCGTTTTGCCTGCTTTTGCCGCAAGATTGGGCGCGAGCGCTATCGACCGCTGCATCTTCGTTTCGCAAAGTCCGGCATCGGATTTGGCCGACCTTGCCAGCAAGGCGTCCTTTGCCGACGGCTTTCCTGACTTTCAGGCGGCAATCGGCAAGACCGCTTCCGACAAGTTTGTCCAATACCACACCACTCTCGAGATCACACCGGAGACGGCTTTCGACTGGCTTCGCCGAACCGATTGTTGGACTCTCCCGCAAGTGCAGATCGAGAGCCTCATTGCCGCCCTTGTCGGAATCACGTTTCAGGAATCGAGCACCACAGCGATTGGAGCGCTGCGACACTATCTGCAAAGTCGGCTCAATCGCAGCCTCACGACCGAACTGCTACGCGCTGAAATCCCCTCGCTAACCCCGCTCAACCTCAAGGATTGGAATCTCGACCCGACCCTTCCTCAACGGCTGCGCGATGAGACCGAGGCCTATCTGGCCACCTACACGCCGTTTGGGGCGGCAGGCGAGACGATCGGACGGCAACAAGTTCCCGATGTGCTCGCCAAGCTCACTGATGACCGGGGGCCGCAGGTAATCCTACTGAGCGGCATTGCCGGTTCGGGAAAGTCCGGTGTCGTTCGCGGTGTGATCGATGGCCTCAGACGCGCGGGCGTACCTCATGTGGCCCTGCGTATCGACCAACATCTTGACTGCAAGGCGCCTGCCGACCTGGGCCGTGCCTTGCTCCAGAGGAATGAAAGCCCCGTCATCACGCTCAAAGGACTTTCGCCGGATGCTATCTCGGTTCTTGTCATCGATCAGATCGATGCCGTGAGTGAGGTATCCGGCCGCAACGGCGCAGCAAAGAACGCTGTCTTGCGTATGATTGATGAAGCACGACATTTTCGATCAGTGCGTGTCGTATTGGTTTGCCGCTCATTCGACATCGAAAGCGATGAGCGCATCAAGCAGTTGAAAAAGGCCAACGACGTCATCCAAGTTGATGTCCCCTTGCTTGAGTGGGATCGGGATGTCGTGCCGGTCCTCGAACGCGTTGCCGTTGCGCCCGACACGATGGACACGGCGCAACGTGCGCTGCTTTGCTTGCCGCTAAACCTATCTGTGTTTGCGGAGATTGCCGGTCAGGGAGATACTCAATTCGCAAGCCGCAATGACCTCTTCGCGAAACTGGTCGAACTAAAAACCCGCCATATCGCGGCTTCTAGGGACGCAGTTCCTTGGTCCCTGCTCGGACCCCTTTCGTCGCTGGCGAGTTGGATGAGCGAACGTCAGCGGCTCGACGCGCCGTTTACGATCCTGGATGAGTTTCCGCGGGCGGTCGATATCCTCGTGTCCGAACACTTAATCGTTCGCAACCGTGGCACCGTAAACTTTTTCCACGAGAGCTTTTTTGACTACGTGTTCGCTCGCTCCTTCGCACTCCGCAATCAGCGGATTGTCGATCTATTGACGTCGTCGGAACAGCATCTGTTTCGCAGAACACAGGTTCGTCAGATCCTTGAATCATTGCGGCAAAGCGATCGCCCACGGTATCTTCAGGAACTCGAAGGCATCTGGAACGCGGACGGTATCCGCTACCACATCAAACTCGCCGTAGCTCAGTGGCTCGGCGCGCTGTCCAATCCTACCGAAGAGGAACGCCGGATCGTCGTCGCCCGCGATGACGCGGCTCAGCCACTCTCAGCACTCGTCCGCAGCGCTATCTACGGCACGGCTGGATGGTTTGATCTGTTGGCACAGGCGAACTGGTTTTTACGAGAACTACAGGGCGAGAGCGAGCCCCGCAGACGAACGGTCATGTGGTGGCTCGGAACGGTAGCAGGTGCGCGCCCCGAACCCGTTGCTGCGCTCCTCGATGAATGGTGGAGCGGCGATCCCCAACGCGGCGCGGCATTGCTGGAATGGTTCGGGTACATTCGCCGCCAAGGCCCGGATCAGGCGCTCGCCAGTCTCTGTGAGCGTGTCATCCGATCGCACCCGGCAGGCCTGTTTGGCAACCAGGGCGAGTTTCGTCGCGAACTGCTCGTTGCCACTTGGGCGGCTGGCGATAGCGGAGCGGGAGCCGCTTCCATTCTCAGCGCCTATTTCGACGCTTGGTACGAGCACAACCCGGGCCGTCACCCCTTCGAGCGCGACGAGTTGCGAGACATCGACCTTCACGCGCTTGGAGAATTGGCAAAGAAGTCACCCCTTGCGGTTGTCGAGGGATCGATGCCCGCACTGGTGAGAGCCTTCGATCTGATTGCCAGCAAACGCGGCTCCGACGAAGAGGATTATTCATTCTCGTTTCGGACATGCAGCGGTCATGCCTTTGGCAGCGATGCCTATCTTCGACTGCTCACGGACGCGCTCAGGAGCGTTGCTGCGGATGATGCGACATTGGCGCGGGAGAAGTTGGGCTTGCTCAATCCAAACGTCCACGAAGCAGCAGCGCATCTGCATCTCGAAACGATTGCTGCCAACGGCCGCGATCTGGCCTCGAACTTATTGCCACTCCTAGAGTCGCCCTATCTCTTCGAAGCGGGCTGGCATGGTGCGAATTGGAAATCGTTCGCCGATGCCGCCAAGACAGCACTTCCCTTCATGGATGGAGCAGGCCGGCAGGCAGTAGAGGCCGCCATTCTGGCCTATCGGCCGGAACTCGTTGACGTCCACGAGTATTTACAGGACTTCCGAACCGGCGAACGGGGAGAGGATCAAAAGGATCGGCAAAGAGTGCTCCGCCACCTTTCGGCGAGCGGCTACAAACAGTTCTGCATTCTTGAGACAATTGGCGACGACGTCCTGAGCGAACATCTACGTAGCCGCCTGGCGGAGCTACGGCGGAAGTTTTCACAACGGGACGTTCAGAAGCCCAGCAATGTGGAGGTTCATTCCGTCGAGTCTCCGATTGCCAAAGAGCGCGCAGAGCATATGAGCGACGATCAGTGGCTTGCTGCCATTGACGCTCATAACAGCGAGGAAGAACGCTTCTACGGCAACGGGTTTATAACTGGCGGCGCTCGCCAGCTTGCACATGTTCTACAAACGCTGACCAAAGAACAACCGCTACGCTTCGCGAGGCTGCAGCTTCGCATTCCCGAAGCCGCAAACCCGGCCTTCGTTCAACAACTTCTGTGGGGGTTGGCAGATGCGGAAGATGCAGAGCCGGAATCGCTTGCGGCAGCAATCGAAGACGCATTTCGCCGCGACCGGCAAAAATTCGATGACGGAATCATTCGCATCATCGAGAAGCATCCAGCATTGGCTCAGTTGGATCGATGCTGGAGCATCCTTACCTGGTACATCGTGAATGGTGATGCTCAGGAAAGTGACGTTGTCGAAGCGGAGCAAATCGAGCGCGAAACGGTAACGATCGACGTTCTGATCAACCGCGGTAGCAAGCTACACATTCGCGGTGTGAATGGTGCGCGGGGCTCTGCGCTTGAGGCGCTTGCTGCCGTGTTGTGGGCTGTGCCAGAGCGCAAGAAAGAGGCTTGGTCCATCATTGAAAGCCGCGTCCGGCTTGAAGAGCGAATGGGCGTTCGCTGTTGCATACCGCGTTCTCTCACGCCGTTGTTCAACGAAGACAAACAACGTTGCGCGGCTCTATTAGATCAACTTGTTGCGGATGTAGAAACGGAGAGGCATAAGCGCCTCGCGGCCGCCCTTTCCAGCATGAGCTTCAGTCCGCAGCGGCTGCCCGCCTTCGCACGGCGTCTTATCGCCCGCGCCGGGGCGACGGCTATCACACAATTTCGCAAATGGCATGAAGCCGACCCCGAGCGGCTGTCGCCGCTGGTTACCCACCCGGCAACGCGGCTTCTGCCATACATCATTTATCAGGTGCCGGAAGCCGGCAGACGGCTTCTTACGCGGCTGCTCATCTTCGGTAATCCAACGATGTGGCTCGTGGCAACCTGGCACGTGATGAGAACGAGCTACAACGATGGTCGATACCTGCCCCTCGCAGATACGCTTGAGCGGGATTCGGTAGACGCACGAAGACTTGCCGCCGATGTCGCCTCCCATGCAATCAGTCATGACACGCTTGTCAAACGCGCCGCTCTCAAGCTTCGCGGCTATTTTCATGACGATGATGCGGAGGTGCGTAAGCAGGCGTCCGACGCGTTCCGCAGCATTCCGCCCGATCAGTTTTCATCGTTCTTCGATTTGTCGAGGGAGTTTGTACGCAGTCCCGCATATGAGGGCGATTCGTTTGCGTTTCTCCACGCCTTAGAAACGGCGACGTGCAACGTGGCGGAACTGGTTATACTAGCGGCCGAGCGAGATATCATGGCGCGGAAGGCCGGAGGTTCGAGTGCCAAAGGTCGAGATATGAACTTCCATCAGATCAAAGACCTTATAAAGACCGAGTATGCAGCGTCCGAACATGAACCGGAGCTGCGTCGCCGCTTGCTCGATATTATCGATGAATTGCTCCTTCTCGACCTCTCTGGCGTGGACGAAATAACCAAATCCCACGAGCGGTGACGATCGGCATCTTCAGCGTCGCGTCTACTAGCTTCACTCTCCCCAGGGCTGCGCAGGCGGGCGCGAGAGCATGATGGCCGAGATGCTCGGGTGTCCGCTTGAGGCGGACGCGGAAAGTCCGCTATGCGCGTTGCTCTCCCAGAAGCCGACTGTCGGCTTCCGGCCCCGAAGCAGCCGATGTTGGAAGAAGTCCACGACCTCCTACCTCAAGCGAAATATTGCCCGCCGTTGATGTTGATGATCTCGCCGGTGATCCAGCCCGCGCCTTCCGAGCAGAGCCACAAGGCGGCGGATGCGACGTCCGGCGGATAGCCTGCGCGGCCTATCGGAATGCCGGCGATCGTCGCGTTTTGGGCTTCCTTCGGCGTGAAGGTCTCGTGAAAGGGCGTGTCGAGGATGAGGCCGGGCGCGAGCGCGTTGACCGTGATACGGCGCGGGGCCAATTCCTTCGCCAGGCCGCGGGTAAAGCCGAACATCGCCGCCTTGGAGGCCGCATAGGCCGTGCTGCCGTTGCCGCCACCATTGTGGCCGGCAAGCGATGCGATATTGATGATGCGTCCGTTGTCGCGCAGATGCGCCGTCGCCGCCCTGCAGCAATAAAACATGCTGTCGAGATTGACGGCCATGACGTTGCGCCAATGCTCATCGGTCATGCCCGCGATAGGTTGCCGCGCAAGCAGGCCGCCGGAATTATTGACGAGAATGTCGATGCCTCCAAGCTCGCCGGCAATACGATCGACGGCTGCCGTCACGTCGGCGCTGTTCGTCGCGTCGAGCCTGAAGCCGAGGCAGCGCCGGCCGAGCTGTTCGATATCGGAGATTACCGCCTTTCCTTCTTCTTCATGCGAATACCAGCTTATCGCGACATCGGCGCCGGAGCGAGCCAGTTCCAAAACAATCTCGCGGCCGATGCCGATCGCGCCGCCGGTCACGAAGGCGATTTTCCCGAAAAGACTAGCTGACATGAGAGAGAGACCTCCGCGGGACCAAACAGGCGATCCTTCTTGGATCATTTGCAATGCGTCTATTCGCTGAGCTCATAGAGGTTTGCCCTCTCGGCATTCCTCATCAAGCGTTGTAATCCAACAAAGGTCTGCTGGCGCTATTTGATGATTGCCGCCAATACATCGCCTGGGACGATACTGAGAACCTTGTCCTTGCATTAACTTAGCGGAAATAGCCGGCCGCCAGGGGCCGAAATCTGTTCACAAAATCCAACACGCTTTTCAGATGTTTCCGGCCACTATCAGCCCGAACCGAACCCGTAGAGCCGGGCCGGGTTGTCGACGAGGATCTTACCGACCGTGTCCGCCGACGCCCAGTCAGCGAGAAGGTCAAGCAATGCAGCATCGTCCGGATACGCACTGCGCGCCACTCCGACATGCGGCCAATTCGAGCCCCAGAGGATGCGCTCAGGCGCATGAGCGATAACGTGCCGGGCGATCGCTGCCACGTCGGAAAATTCGGGGCTGTCGGTCAAGCTCGTTTCGTAGCAGCCGCAGATCTTGAACCAGGCGTTGCCGCGATCGAGGAGGCGAAGGATTTCATCGACTTGGCCGCTATCGGCGGAAACCGGCGGTATGAACTTGCCGATATGGTCGATGACGTAATCCGTTTCGATCGAGTTCAGGGCGTCGAGATGTTCTGCGATTTCATTTCCGTTGAACTGGACGATAAGATGCCATCCAACCTCGCGCGCCAGCCTTTCCACGGGCTTCATTTCCGCGAGCGTCACTGCTCCGCCCGGCAGGTTCATGATGCGCGCGCCACGCACGCCGCGCGCGTCGAGCTTCTTCAGTTCCGCTATGGTCATCTCGGGCGAGACGGCGATAACGGCACGCGCCTTCTCCTTGCCGATCCGGTCGAGCGCGGCGAGCGTCGCGCTATTGTCCAGTTGATATGCGTTGGGCTGGACGATGACGGTTCGCTCCAGCCCGAGCCTTTTTTGCACGACTGCATAGTCTTCGATCGTCGCCAGTTCGGCGATCGGAGGTCCGCCAGGCTGCGAGGAAAACCCGTCGAGGAAAAAATGCATATGGCAGTCGGTAGCGCCGGGTGGCGTTTTCAGCCTCGGCGGCATGCCGTCGAGGGGGCGTGTGTTGACGGGGATTCCGCCCATCATGCTTCCTTCAGAGCATACTGGGCGAGCGCGTCGCGGTTGATCTCTATACCGAGGCCGGGCGCGTCCGGGATAGCCACGACGCCGCCTTCATGTTCGATCGGCTGGGCGAGCACGGCTTGTCGGAACGGGTTCGGCGTGCGGTCGAATTCGAGGATCGGTTCGACCGGATCCCGGCGCGGTGGATCGGGCGGCAGCGCAGCCATGAATTGAAGGCCTGCGGCGAGCGCGACGCCAGTACCCCATACGTGCGGCACCAGACGCGCGCCATGCATCGCTGCCATATCGGCAACGCGCCGCATCTCGCTGAACCCGCCGATACCGCAAATGTCCGGCTGAAGGATATCGACGGCGCGTGTCTCCAACGGCTCGCGCATGCCGTAGCGCCCATGCCATGTCTCGCCGCCCGCAATCGGCAACGGCTGGCCAGCACGCACCGCGTGATAGGCGCCGATCTGCTCCGGCAGCACCGGCTCCTCGAACCAGTCGACCCCGTAGCGTGCGGCGCGCTTGCCGAGTTCGATCGCCTCGAGCACGTCATAGCCGTGATTGGCGTCGATCATGAAACGCGTCTCCGGTCCGATCGCCTCCCGCACGGCCGCGATGACGCGCAGATCCTCCGTTACGTCGAACCCGATCTTGATCTTGACCGCATGGAAACCTTCGCGGGCATAGCCGGCGGTTTCCGCGGCCATGTCGGCTACCCGATCGCCGCCTTCCCGGCGAAAGCCACCGGTCGCATAGGCGCGTACTCGTTCGCGGAAACGGCCGCCGAGCAGCGTCGAGACCGGTACGCCGAAATGCTTGCCTTTGATGTCCCACAGCGCGATGTCGATCCCCGACAGCGCCGTCATCGTCAATCCTCGCTGCCCCTGGTCGCGCAGGAGATTGTAGAGTTCGATCCAGAGCTTTTCCGTCTCCAGCGGGTCGCGGCCGATGAGTGCCGGCGCATAAGCCTTCACCACCGCCGCATTGGGCTGTGCCGGCCCGAGGCATTCGCCCCAGCCGCTGGTGCCGTCCTCGCAGATGATTTCGACAAGGCAGTGCTGCCGGCGATCGAAACGCATCGAAGCGCTCTCGAAAGCGCGATCGAGCTTATGGTCGAGCAGATGGGTCCGGACCGCCTCGATCCTCATGCGCGATAGGGTCCGATCAACTCCGCCATCATATCCATTTCATCCGGGGTAAGGTCGGTAAGCGGCGCTCGCACGTTGCCGGCATCGAAGCCGACAAGCCGGACGCCCGCCTTGATCGCGGAGACCGCATAGCCCTTGCTGCGATTGCGGATTTTCAGGAACGGGTAGAAGAACGCGCTCAGGATCGCGTTCGTGCGTTCGTGCTGACCACTACGCAGGGCGGCATAGAAATCCTGCGCGAGTTTCGGCACGAAATTGAAGACAGCGGAGGAATAGGTGGTGACTCCGGCGCCGAGATAGGCATCTGCGAACAGTTCCGCCGTGGGCATGCCGCCAAGATAGGTCAGGCGATCGCCGAGAGTGGCGGTGATCTGGCGCACCAGGCCAATATCGCCCGAACCGTCCTTGAAGCCGACGAGATTGGGGCAGGCCTCGCACAACCTTGCAAGCGTCTCGGCCGTGATGATGGAATTGTCGCGATTGTAGACCATGACGCCGATTTCGACGGCATCACAGACGGCCTTGATATGGGCGTAGAGGCCTTCCTGGCTGGCGGCGATCAGATAATGCGGAAGCAGAAGGATACCGTCGGCACCGGCCTTTTCCGCCGCCTTGGCCAAATCGACCGCGATGCGCGTGCCATACCCACAACCCGAGACAATCGGTATGCCGTTGGCCGCGACCTTCGCCGTACGCACGATGACGGGGATTTCCTCCGGCGACAGCGAGAAGAATTCGCCGGTGCCGCCTGCCGAGAAAAGCACGCTTGCCCTGAAACCGGACAGCCAGCCGACGTGATCGGCATAGGCTTTGTCGTTGAAGGCACCGTCCTTTCCGAAAGGTGTGACGGGAAAGGAGAGCAGGCCGGCGCCAAGCGCCGCCTTGAGTTCTTGTGATTCCATCACGCTGTCCGATCCTTCGCCCGAGACGTGTCGTTTAGGCGATGATCATAGTAGGCATCATATCTCTGTCAATGAGAGATATGATCTTTAGGTTAGCTGCCGCGGATAAGCTTGCGATAGCGCACCAGGCTTCCCTGCAGATGCGTACGGATTCCCTCGCGTGCCGCCTCCGCATCGCGGGCAGAGATGGCGTCGGCGATGTGCTTGTGCTCGGCCTGGATCTGCCTGAGATAGTCGGCAGGCGTATGCTCGGCGTCGCCGCTCTGTAGCGAGGCGCGGGGAATGACGTTGCGGCCCATCACCTCAAGGAACTCACGAAAGCGCGGATTGTTGGTGGCGTCGGCGATCGCCAGGTGAAAGGCAAAATCCGCTTCCATGGTCGGCTGCTCTGCCGCGATCTGCGCCGCCAGATCGTCGTAACGCTCGTGGATCGCCTCTTCCTGGGCCGGCGAGCGGCGCATGGCGGCAAGCGCCGCCGCCTCGATTTCCACGGCTGTTCTAAGCTCCAGTGCCTCGATAATCGAGGAAATCCGGGCTGTTTCAAAGCTCTGGAAGCTGTGTGACGCCGGCGGCTGATTATTCAGCACGAAAATACCAACGCCATGGCGGGCCTCAACGAGCCCGTCCGCCCGCAGCGATGCCACGGCTTCACGGATCACTGTCCGGCTTACGTTGAATTGCCGGGTGAGGCCGGCTTCGCTCGGCAGCTTGTCTCCAGGGCGAAGCTCGCCGCTGAGGATCTGCCGTCGCAGGCCGTCGCCGACGACGCCGACCAGATTCCTGCGCGCTGGCGCCTTTGCCCGCGCGCCGCCGTGGTCTGGAGTATCCTGATCCACATCAGCACCGCTCAATTCATACCTCCACCTGTTCGTCCCATTTTTGTGGCCATTTCCGCCGTTGAAAAGCTGTAGCGTCGCCTTTCGATAGAAAAAGCATTGACGGCTTGTATCTCAATTGTATGATGACATCCATGTTGATGTATTACAAGATTGTTCACCGCTTTCAGGTTTCAGGGAGGAAATCATGTTGATCGCCAAACCGCTTCTACGGACGACCGCGCTTGCCGCGGCCGTCTTCTGCCTTGCCGCAACCTCTTCCGCTTTCGCCAAGAACTGGCGCGGCTGGAACATCCATGCACCGGGCTACGCGAACACCGTCGCGCTGGAGGATTTCGCCAAGGCGGTGGGCGAGAAGACGAACGGCGAACTGACGCTCAAGGTCTACAACAACGCCGTGCTTGGCGACCAGCCGGACGCCATCGAGCAGACCCGTAATGGTGCGCTTGATTTCGGCAATTTCAATCTCGGGCCGATGGGGCCGGTCGTCCCCATCACCAATGTGCTGTCGCTGCCCTTCGTCTTTTCGAGTGAAGAGCAGATGCATCATGTGATGGACGGCAAGATCGGCAAGGAATTCGCCGACGCCATCGAAAAGAAGGGGCTGGTGGTCCTTTCCTGGTTCGATTCCGGCGCGCGCAGCATGTTCAACGACAAACATCCGATCAAGGCGCCGGCCGATGTCAAGGGCCTCAAGATCCGGGTGATGGACAACCAGCTCTATGTCGACATGATCGACGCGATGGGCGGCAACGCAACCCCGATGCCGATGGGATCCATCTACCAGTCGCTGACGACCGGTGTCCTCGACGGGGCGGAGAACAACTATCCTTCCTACACCGAATTCAATCTCTATCAGGTCGCCAAATATTATTCGACGACCGACCACCTGATCATCCCGGAGTGTTTGTGCATTGCCAAGAAGAGCTGGGATGCGCTCGACCCGAAGACCCAAGGCATCGTCCGCCAGGCCGCTCTCGATGCCCAGACTGAACAGCGCGAATTGTGGGCGAAGGCGTCGGACAAGGCCAAGCAGGACGCCGTCAAGGGCGGTGCCAAGATCAACGAGATCAAGGACCTCACGCCGTTCCAGGATGCCATGAAGCCCGTCTATGCGAAGTTCTACAAGAAATTTCCCGACCTTCAGAAGGTCGTAGAGGAAATACGGGCCGTCAAATAGGCCGAAACCACGCCAGAGCCCCCGGACGCAGAAATTGTGGACGGGGGCTCTTTATTGGGGAAGTTCGCGGAGGAGCGGCGGCTTTGGTCAATGTCCATGATAAAATAGAAGAACTGACACCGCCGGGACCGCGGGTACCAGCGTTGATGATCGACCGCGTGCTCGACGGGATCGCCTGGCTCTGCATGCTGGTCGCCGGTCTGGCGCTCGTCATCATCGTCGTCGCGTTCGGCTGGCTCGTCTATGGACGCTACATCCTCAACGATACGCCAACCTGGGTCGAGCAGCTTTCGCTTCTTCTCGTTTCCTATATCACCTTTCTCGGCGCGGCGGTCGGCATCCGCCGCAAGACGCATCTCAGCATCGACTTCGTCCGCGAAAGCCTGCCGTTCGTGCCGCGCGAGATCATGCGCTATCTGTCCGACCTCTTCATCGTCGTCTTCGGCGCATGCATGGCCTGGCAGGGCTATGCGCTTTTTCTCGACAATACCGACCGCCTGATCCCGATGATCGACGTCGCCGAGGCCTGGCGGGTCCTGCCGCTCGGCATCTGCGGCGTCCTGATGGTCCTCTTTGCCGGAAGCAATATCGTCACGCGCATCGCCCATGGCGGGCAGGAACGGGAGTAGGCCCCGCATGGGACTGACCATTCTCTTCGGTCTTTTCTTCCTGACGCTGATCGTCGGTGTTCCGGTTGCCTTCGCGCTCGGCATCGCCGCAGCCGGGGCCTTCCTCTATGAAGGAATACCGCTCTTCGTCGCCTTCCAGCGCATTGTGGCCGGGATATCGGCCTATGCGCTGCTGGCCATCCCCTTCTTCATCTTCGCCGGCGAACTCATGCTTCATGGCGGAGCGGCGCACCGGCTGGTGCGGTTCGTCGCCTCCGCTGTCGGCAGCGTCCGCGGTGGGCTGGGCCTTGTCGATGTCGGCTCCTCCATGCTGTTCGGCGGCATCTCCGGCTCGGCGGTTGCCGACACCTCGGCGTTGGGCGCCATCCTCATGCCGGTTATGAAGGAGAAGGGCTATGACGCCGACTACGCCGTGAACGTCACGGTGACCTCGTCGGTCGCTGGCGTCGTGGTGCCGCCGAGTCACAACATCATCCTCTACGTGGTGGCCGCCGGCGGCAGTATTTCGGTGTCCAAGCTGTTCATGGGCGGTATCATCCCCGGCGTCGTGATGTGCCTCTGCCTGGCGATCGCGGCCTATCTCGTGGCCGTGCGGCGCGGCTACCCGGCGGAGAAGTTTCCGGGGTGGCGCACGCTCCTCGTCAGCTTCGCCGCCTCGGTCCCGGCGATGCTGACGGCCGTTATCATCGTCGGCGGCACGCTTTCCGGCGTCATGACGGTCATCGAATCAGGCGCGTTCGGAGCAATCTATGCAGTGGTCGTGACGGCGCTGGTCTACCGGGAATTGAGCTGGTCTTCTTTCAAGGCGGCCGTGGCAAGTTCCGTGCGCACCACCGCGCTCGTGATGATCCTCGTCGGCTGCGCTTCCGCTTTCGGCTATATGCTGGCGCTCTATCAGGTGCCTGACGCACTCGCCGCGCTGGTCACGTCGGTCTCCAGCGACCCTATCGTCATACTGCTGATGATCAATCTGGTCCTGCTCGTGCTCGGCATGATCATGGACATGGCGCCGCTTATCCTGATCTGCACGCCGATCTTCCTGCCGGTGGTGAAGGACATCGGCATGGACCCGGTCCAGTTCGGCATCATCATGATGATGAATCTCGGCCTTGGACTGTGCACACCACCCGTTGGCGCCTGCCTTTTCGTCGGCTGTGCCATC
This sequence comes from Phyllobacteriaceae bacterium, assembly GCA_040255475.1. Taxonomy (GTDB): domain Bacteria; phylum Pseudomonadota; class Alphaproteobacteria; order Rhizobiales; family Rhizobiaceae; genus Mesorhizobium_L. The sequence goes on from JBDZVC010000013.1 coordinate 18,128, forward strand.
GGCGGCGTCAAGATCGAGCAGGCGGTCAGAACGATCTGGCCGTTCTATGCCGCGATCCTCGTGGCGCTGGCCTTGACGACATACGTTCCGGCCCTCTCCCTGTGGCTACCTTCGATACTGGACTGAGGAAAGACATTGCTGAAGAAGCTTCTGATGACCGGGGCCGCGGGCGGAGTGGGCAAATCCCTGCGGGCGCTGCTCCACAGGCTGGCCGAACAGGTTCTGCTCTCCGACATAGCTGAAATCGACGATCTTTCGCCGCATGAAACTTTCAGGCGCTGTGATCTGGGTGACAAGGCGCAAGTCGATGCACTGTTCGAGGGCGGCGTCGATGGCGTGCTCCATCTCGGCGGCATCTCGCTGGAAAAGCCCTTCGAGCAGATCCTCAACGGCAATATCGTCGGCGTCTATAATCTGTTCGAGGCGGCGAGACATCACGACATGCCGCGCATCATCTTCGCCAGTTCGAACCATGTCACCGGCTTCTATACACGCCATGAGCGCGTGGACCCGGCCATGCCCGTGCGGCCGGATTCGCTCTACGGTGTTTCCAAGGTGTTCGGCGAGGGCATTGCCAGCCTCTACTTCGACAAGTTCGGCCAGGAATGCCTCTCAATCCGCATCGGCTGGTGCTTCCCGAAGCCGATCAACCCGCGCACCCAGGCGATCTGGCTCGGCGTCGAGGATCTTTTCGATCTGTGTGAACGCGGCTTCACGGCACCCCGCGTCGGCCACACGATCATCTACGGCGTATCCGATAATGAGGAGATGTGGTGGGACAACAGCGCTGTCGCCTTCCTCGGCTGGAAGCCACGCCAAAGTTCAGCCAAATGGCGATCGGACGTCCTGACGAACATGAAGCCAGAGAAGCCGACCGACCCTGACGTGATCTACCAGGGTGGTCATTTCGCCACCTCGAAACATCCGAACGATGAATGACCGGACAGAATATCCGCGTAAGCTCCAGGCTCGTCCAGTTCGGCATTGCCTCGACCGTCGTCACGGCAAAGCCGAGAAGGGCGGCGAGTTCGCGGCCGGGCATTCCGAGCTTTTCCGAAGGTCCACGAAGATATGGCGCCGCCGGTCACGATCTGCGGCGGCGGCCTCGGGGGAACCCAGGCGGATGGGGCGTCCGCGTACTCCGAGAGGGTCTTTGTCGCCCTGAAATGGCGATCGATTTCGAGGAGGAGGCCCAGCCGATTGCGCTGCGCGGCGAGTTCGTGGACGGAGACGTAACCCCAATTCCAGGGTGCCCTGGCCGAGATCGCAGAGGGCCAGGTGGCGGAGCCGGAAGGATCGAAAACCTTCACGACGGGTTTGAAATCCGTCATCCGGGACTTGCCGAAATTAGCGCGGAAATTCGCGATCATCTCGGCGCGGGCGGTGGCAGGGATCATTCCCCCGCCTCCTTCTCCTTGCGGCTACGGATGACGATCCCGCCGGATACGGGGATGGCGGTCAAGGTGACGTTGAAGCCTTCGCCGTCGCTGTGAGCCCAGGCGGCCCCGACCTTCGTCCAGAAGGCCTTTTCGCCTTCGTCTTCCACGACGTAGACGCCGTGCGAGGGGTAGTTCTTCGCGGGTGCGGTGGTTTCCTGCTTCTTTGCCATTTTGGCCTCCTATCAGCCGCCCGATTGCGGCCGTTCTGGAATCCGGGAGACAGCGGAGCTAGGCCGGGCTAGCTGGATGACCGAAGGGAACGCTTGCGCTTGTCCATAAGCGGCCACGGCCGACCGATGTAGGGAAAGGCCCAACGGCGCGGAGCGGCTGGAATCAGGAGGTTATGGCAGGGGAGGGAGGCAGCGCCCTGGCAGGACCGCCTGCGCAGCGGCATGTTGTCGAGGGCGGGGAAAGGGCTTCTGCGGGCGAGTTGGTACAAACTTGATACAAAACGCAACATGGGGCAAAAACATCGCCTTCCGTTCCGCCGCTTTCGTGTCAGGGCGATTTTATCAGCAATTTCAATGGATTGGTAGGTGGCTGGGGAACCTGGACAGAAATCCAAGTCTTGCCAAGGCATTGGAATCAAAACAACTTATTGCATTTATTGACATTTTCGGCATATAACTCCCCTAGATTGGCCCCCTAGATTGTAGGGGTATATAGGGAACAAAAATGCCTCAAGTGTCATACCTGAAGAAGCGCGGCGGTGGCGTCTATTACGCTCAAATTGCCGTGCCGGTGGAGCTTCAGACCATCGTCGGCGCGAAGATGAAAGAGCGCAGCTTGCGGACTAAAGACCCGCGTGAGGCGAAGCGGCTGATGATGCCCGTGATTGCCGAATGGAATGCGCAGTTCGATGACATCCGCGCTCGCCGGGCGCTCACCGACGCGGACAAGGCCGACGCCGTTTGGAAGCACTACACCGGCACCCTCGACCGCGATGAACAGGCCCGGCGCTTGATGCCGACCGCTGCCGACCTTGAGGCCATCACCGACCAGTTCGATAGGCTGGTGGCGTCGAAGCGCCGCGAGGTTGATGCCTATGCCCGGCGCGTGAAGCTCGACCACATGCGCAAGCATCTCGCCGAAGGTGAAACCGCGTTGATCAATCATGAGGTTGACGCCTACGCCGCCGACAATAGCTTGGTGGTTGATCCGCTATCCCCGGATCGTGGCGACCTCGCCGGCAAGATGATGCGCGCCGAAATCGAAGCTCTTGAGCGCACCCTTGAACGCGACCGGGGAGACTACAGCGGCACCCCGCGCGACCCTATCGTGAAGCCCGCCACCGGCCCGGCCCGCGAGCAGGCGAAGCCCGGCGAAACCATCATGGAGCTTTTTGAGCAATACGCCGCCGAAAACCCGAAGGGCATCGCCACCGACACGATTGCACAGGCCCGTCGCGACGTTGGCAGCTTCCTTGATTATGCCGGCTACACCTTGCCGGCTCACCGGATTGATAAGAGGGCTGCCCGCGAGTGGAAGGCGCTTTTGATGAAGTTCCCGGTGAAGGCGACCGAAAGCAAGGAATTCGCCGGCAAGACCATCGCGCAAATCGTCCGCCACAATGAGAAGGTTGGCAAGCCGGTGATCACTCACCGGACGGTGAACCGCTACCTGTCCGGCTTCAGCGCTTTTTGCTCATGGCTGGTCAATCACGGCTACCTCGACCACAATCCGGCAGATGGCATGTTTTTGAAGAAGCCGAAGGACAAGACCACGGTCCCCTTCACGGCCGACCAGATGAACGCCTTGTTCAAGTCGCCGCTGTTCACCGGATGCCGCAGCGCCGACGAATGGCGCAACGTCGCCAAGCCCGGCAACGTCATGATCCGCGATCACCGCTATTGGGTTCCGTTGATCATGCTGTTCTCTGGCGCACGGCCTGCCGAAATTGCGCAGCTTGCCGTCGCGGACGTGCGGCAGGAACACGGCCATTGGATTTTCCATATCACCGAAGAAGGCGACGGCGAAAAGAGCGTGAAGACGGCCGGTTCGATGCGCGTCGTGCCCGTTCACGATGAGCTTATCCGGCTCGGCTTCCTGAAGTATCACGACGCCATGAAGAAGAAGGGCGAGGCCCGCCTGTTCCCCGAAGCCAAGCGCAATGCTCGCGGGCAGATGATTGCGGAGTTCTCGCGCGAGTTCGGCCGCTACCTCACCCGGCTCGGCATGAAGGACGGGCGCGGCCTGTCGCTCTACAGCTTCCGGCACGGTGCGGCCGATGCCCTTCGCCGGGCCGGCCATCTGGACGAGCAGTTCGGATTCATCCTTGGACATACCAGCGCGACCATGACGGGCCGCTACGGCATCATGCCTCAAGGGATGCTTGAGCAGCGCGTCGAGCTTGTGAATTCCATCGCCTATCCCGGCCTTGAGCTTGAGCATTTGAAAAACTTGTAGTCAGTTGGCAGCGGGGGAGGGCTGCCGATGACTACATTCGAGATTGCCAAGCTGCTAGTTTCCGCACTCACGCCGCTCATTGTCGCGGGCTTTGGGTGGAGGATCAGCACAACGCTTAAAAATTTGGAGCAAAAGCAGTGGTCAAATAGAAAGTTGATTGAGAAGAGGATTGAAGTTTACGACAAGGTATCTCCGCTCCTAAATAGACTGTTCTGCTATTTTCATTGGATAGGTGACTGGAAAGAATATACACCTGTCGAAATAATTAAGGCGAAACGCTCTCTTGATCATACGATCTACATTTACAAATACCTTCTAGAGCCTGATTTCTTCGAAGCATATTTGAAATTCACTAGGGGATTGTTCAGCATGTATAACGGTGCGGGAGAGGATGCGCGTCTCCGCACCGCCATTCGAAATGAAGAAGGGGATAGAGCTAAACTGGATGGATGGGAGCGCAGTTTTGAAGCCTGCTTCGATCCCGACAACGCTTTGCCGTTGAAAGAAATCGCCCGGCTCTACGAAGATGTTATGAATGCTCAAAAGAAAGGAATATTTTCCTCTTAAATAGGAAAAAATGCCTACAACCTATTGTTTTAAGATTCAACGTGTGAGAGAATCTATACCGGTAGAGTTTGGTATGGATTCTAGTTTTGTTGCGTAGTGGGTTCGGCCGCGTAGCTAAGGCCATTGGGTTCGGATCGGAACAGAAGTCCTTTTCTGTTTCCGATCCGCAGTGCTTTGAGCTTTGGGGCGGTTCCCCGACTGCTTCAGGTGTAAGCGTCGGCCGTAGCTCGGCCCTGCATGTGCCGGCCGTTCTTCATGCCGTCCGCCTGATTTCCGAAACCATCGGTTCCCTACCTTGCAAGCTCTACCGCGAGGAAGGGGACAGCAAGGAAGCCGCGAAGGATCACGGCAGCTATCGGCTTGTTCATCGGTTCGCGAACGAATGGACCAGCGCCGGGCAGCTTCGCGTTGACCTTACGGCCGACGCCATCTTGCAAAAGGGCGGATTCGCCGAAGTCGTGCGCTTCTCGGATGGCCGCCCGTTTGAATTTCACCGTCTCGCACCCGGCACGGTGCAACGGAGGTTCGAGGACAGCGGCGAACCTTACTACCTTGTGCAGTCGCCCAAGAGCCAGCAACGCCGCCTGTCCTTCCGTGATGTTCTCTATATGCGGTCCTTCCTCGATACCTCGCCGATCATGCTCGGCAAGGACGCTATCGGCGTTGCCATGGTGCTTGAGCGCCATGCATCGAAGTTCTTCGGTTCCGGTGCGCGCCCGTCCGGTATCATCTGGAATGAAAAGCCGGCCGGTGGTGAAGCCGGTGCAAAGACTATCAGCAATATCCTGAAGTCTTGGCGGGAATGGCAGTCGAGCGCCAATGGCGACCCGCTCATTCTCGACGCCGGTTGGAAGTATGACGCGCAAACGATGCGCGGCACCGATGCGCAGTTCATCGAAAACCGGCTTGAACAGATCAATGAGATTGCCCGCGCCATCGGCGTTCCGCCGACCATGCTCTATCAGCTTGAGCGCGGCACTTGGTCGAATACCGAACAGATGGCGTCGAGCTTTCTTCAGCTTTGCCTCAAGCCTTGGCTCGACCGTTGGCAGGATGCCTATGCGACGGTCCTGCTTTCGGAAGACGAACAGGACGACCATTATTTTGAATTCGTCACGGCCGACCTTGAGCGCGCCGACGCTGCCGCCCGCGCGGAAATCTATTCCAAGCTGATTGCGGCCCGCGTCTACACGCCGAACGAAGTGCGCGCCCGCGAAAACCTGCCCGCACATCCGGGCGGTGACGAACTCGCGAACCCTCACATCACGACCACGACGACCGGGCCGGCACCGATCCCGGCGAAGGAGAACGCATGAAGACCTATGCCGCTATCGAAGCCGCTTGGCTGGCTTCGTTGATCTTGCTCGCCCTCACGCTCGCGGTGCTGGCATGAAGCACGTCGCCTTTTTCGGCGACGGCGAAAAGACCTTCGCCCTCACCGGCCACGAAATTGAACTTGAGCGGAAGACCGGCGCGAGCATTGGCGCGGTCTACTCCCGCGTTATGACCGGGCAGTTTGGTTTCGCCGACATCATGGAAGTGATCCGGCTCGGCCTTATCGGCGGCGGCACGTCGCCGAAGGAAGCTCAGGCGCTTGTCGATGCCTACGCCCGCCCGACGCCCATCATTGAAGCGTTCCAGCTTGCGGCCGACATTCTTGAAGCCCGGTGGACCGGCAAGGTCGAGGCACCGGCACCCGACACCCAGGACGATTTGCGACAGGCCGCCGCAATCCGTGCCGATGAGGGCGACGCGGATGACTTCTGAAACTCTTGTCCCGAAGGCCGACGCTTCGATTGACGACGCCGACACCGTGCCCGGCGATGCCTCGGCAATCCTTCGCGCCCGTATCGCCGAAGCCTACGCCGATCTTCCCGACGATGAGGATGCCGCCGATGACTTCTGAAACCCTTATTCTGAAGGGCGACGTTTCCATTGACGACGCCGGCACCGTCACCGGCATCGCGTGGCCCTTCGGTTCGCCCGATAGCGTCGGCGACGTGATCGAGCCGGGCGCATTCAATCTCGTGAACACCCTGCCCATGGTGATGGAACATGACCAGAAGCAGGTTGTCGGCGTGTGGGAAACCGCCGCCGAAACCGACAAGGGGCTTGAGGTAAAGGGCCGCTTGTTTGTGGAAGGCATTGGACCCGCCCGCGATGCACACCGGCATATGAAGGCCGGCCGCATCAACGGCCTGTCCATCGGCTTCCGGCCGCATGGCTTTGAGCCGCGTGCCACTGGTGGCCGCGTCTTCAAGGCCCTCACCGTCACCGAAATCAGTTTGTGCCGCTCGCCGGTTCACCCCGGCGCGCGCGTCACCATCGTAAAGAGCAAGGAAAACCACATGGGAAATGAAGCAGTGAAGGAACCGGAGGCGAACGCCGATCCGGTGATTGAGAAGAAGGCCGATCCGGTTGTCAGCCCGGATGAAGTGAAGGCGCTGAAGGCCCGGCTCGACAAGATCGAGGCGAAGGCGAACCGCCCGGTTGCATCCAACGACAACCATCCGGCCGGCGACAATGACAATGATGAGCGCAAGGCGTTCGCGTCGTTTATCCGCACCGGGGACGCCACGGAATTGAAGGCCGTCGCCACCGATAACGATCCGGCCGGCGGCTATTTCGTGGTCCCCACGGTGGACACGAAGATTCGTGAACTTCTGAAGGACTTGTCGCCCATGCGTGGGCTGGCGGAAGTCCAGCCGATCAACGGCGGAAGCTATGAGCGCTTCTATTCCAAGGGCAAGCGCGGAGCGCAGTGGGTTACGGAGCGGGACGACCGTCCGCAGGACACGGCCCAGCCGGAACTGATCAAGCATACCTATGGCGTTGCCGAAATGTATGCGGCCCCGGCGACGACCCGGCAGATGCTGGACGATGCCAGCATGGACGTTATGGCATGGCTGATCAACAATGCCGTCCTCGACTTCGCCGAAACCGAAGGCGAGGCCTTCCTGTCCGGCGACGGCGCTGACAATTCGCCGAAGGGCTTGCTGACCTACCCGACCACGAACGAGAAGGATTTCGTCCGCGCGTGGGGCAAGTTCCAGTATGTGCCGGCCGGCAACGCCACCACGCCGACCGACAAGAACCTTGCCGACGCCCTCATTCGGCTGGTTGCCACGCTTCGCAAGCCCTACAAGGCCAACGCCGTGTTCCTCATGAACAGCAATACGGCCATCCGCCTTCGGCAGATCGTGGACAACAACAACCGCTATCTGTGGGCACCGACCGGCAACCTTATTGAAGGCGTCGAGCACCCTTTGCTCGGCTACCGCGTCGAGATCGATGAAGGCATGGCCGACATCGGCGAGAACGCGCATCCGGTTGCCTTCGGCGACTTCAATCAGGGTTACGTCATTATCGATCGGCTTGGCGTTCGCCTTGAGCAGGACGTGCTCACCCAGAAGGGCCGCGTGATCTTCGACACCTACAAGCGTGTCGGTGGCGGCGCTGGCGACTTCAACGCAATCAAGTTCCTCAAGATCGCAGCGGCGTAAGGAGTCAAATCAATGCGCGACCTCTATCATAACTTCGGCGCGGTGCAGGCCATTGCACCGGCCGTCCAGTCCGCCAACGTCAACGGTGCGGCTATCGACCTTGCCGGCTTCAACGCGGCGCTGATCGTGCTGAATACCGGCGCGATTGTTGCCGCTGGCGACTTCGCCGCTAAGCTTCAGGAGTCGGATACCGCGACTTCCGGCGATTTCACCGATGTTGCCGACACCGACCAGCTTGGCAGCTTTCCGGCTTCGCTTGAGGCAAACACCGCCTATCGCGTCGGCTACATCGGTTCGAAGCGCAAGCGCTATGTCCGCGTCGTGCTGACCAAGGCCGGTGGCACGTCGATTGCTGCCGGCGCGGTTGCGGTTCTCGGCACTCCGGCGATTGCGCCGCTGGCCTAACCGTCATGACTTCGCGGCCCGCATATGACGAGATCATGCTTGCGCTCGGGGATTCCTGGCCCGTGCGCTGCCGTCCGTCTTTGCGGGCCGCAACCCATTTCGTGCGCCTCGACGGCTTTGCCGATCTTCCCCGGCGCATCACCGAATTCAATCTCGGCACCATCCGCGACCTTATCACTGTCACGGCTACCGACCGGCAGGAAGCATCCGCTTTCCTCGACCAGATCGGTCGCATGCCTTTGCAGGCCGTGGCCGATGCCGTCGTTGTGCCGTTGCTCGCGCTTGTCGCTGGTTTCATCCCGGCATCCGATGACGATGCGCGGCCCGCCGATCCGAAGGCCGCACCGATGCCGTGGTCGAAGGTGTATCGCGAGCTTTTCCGTGTTGCCACGGGCGGGCTCGGCTGGACGCCGGAAGCGGCATGGAACGCCACGCCGACCGAAATCAATGAGGCCGTCGCCGGCCTTTACGACAAGCTTAGGGCCATTCACGGCGCACCCGAAAAGGACGCCGACCAGAAGCCCGACGCCTACAGCAATGAGCGCCTTCGCCAGATCGATGAGCTTGGACGTGATCCGGCCTTTGACCGTGACGGATTGCGCGCCCTCAAGGGAAAGCTCGCATGACCCTTCGCACCATCCACCTACACGGCGCGCTTGGCGCGAAGTATGGCAAGCGGTTCCGTCTCGACGTCACCACGGCCGGCGAGGCCGTCCGCGCCCTGTCGGCGAACTTCCCGACCTTCCTGAAGGACTTGCGTGACGGTGCTTGGCATGTCGTGCGCGGGAAGAAGATCGATAGCGGCGTTGATCTTAACGAGGATGACGTTGCGACCTTCCGGCTCGGCAAGGGCGACCTACATATTCTTCCTTACGTCGCCGGATCGAAGCGCGGCGGTATGCTTAAGGTGATCCTTGGTGCGGTGCTTGTCGGCGCTGCCTTCCTGTTCACCGGCGGTGCGCTGGCAACCCCGATCATCGGCGGCATCACCGGATCACAGGTTGCGCTCATGGGCGCTGTCGTCGCCCTGTCCGGCGTGTCGTCCCTTCTGGCACCGGAGGAAAAGGGCAAGAACAAGGACGACAATTCTTTCACCTTCAGCGGCCCCGGCAACACCTACGATCAAGGGAACCCGGTTCCGCTGGTTTATGGGCGCGTCATCACTGGCGGACAGCTTATTTCCGGTGGCATCGATATCGAGCGCATGAAGGTTTCCGGCAAGGGCGGCGGCTCTGTCGGGGGAGGGAAGAAGTAGTGTCCCGCCCGCCGCACCTTTGTTCTTGTGGCCTTATCGTCGCCCATGGCGCGCGTTGCGTTTGCCAGCGCCAAGCGACCCGCGAGCGCAATGCCCGCCATGACCAGCGCCGGCCGTCCGCCCGCGAGCGCGGCTATGATTCCCGTTGGGAGCGCGAGCGCGCCGCCTACCTCACGTTTCATTCGACCTGCCGGCATTGTGGCATCCGGCCGGCGACCATCGTCCACCATATCATTGCGCACCGTGGCGACCGTTCCCTGTTCTGGAACCGCAGCAATTGGATGCCGGTATGCCAGCCCTGCCACGATGGACCTATTCAGCGGCAGGAACGCTTGCGCGAGCGTGCCCGGAGGCCGCGCGCATGACCGAAGAGCCCTATGACGACAGCCTGATTTCGCAGGCCGATTGTGAGACCCTTTGGCGGCAAGTTCTCTTGCTGGCGGTGAATGATGCTGTTCGCGGAGTTGGCAGCCCCGGTCATTCGGCGCTGACTCGCGCCCGGCTCACTCAAGAGGCGCGCGACTACATCACCAAGCCGAACCGGGATTTCAACGAAGTCTGTAGCCTAGCCGGCATGGCCCCTGAAGCCGTGCGCGAGCGCGTAGTGAAGCAGCTTGCTACCGCACCGACGTCGGAAGAAGTCATTGAGGCGAAGGCCATCAAGGCACCCAAGAGGCCGGCAGCACCGAAGCCGGCCCGCCCGCCTCGCCGTATCGGTCTGCCTCATATCGTCGCCGGTCGTTCCCTTACGCGCCGCCAATGGGCTGAAGAACTCGGCATCACCTACAACAACATGAATCAGGCGGTTCGCAAATACGGCAGCGTCGAGGCTGCCGTGATCCGCCGCTTAGGAGCGAGCCAATGATCCGCCTCTATGAATTCCGTGGCCGCCGTTACCTGCTTCGCGAACTGGCCGACCTGTCCGGCGTCGAGTGCAACACGATCCGCGCGCGCCTTGCCGATGGCTGGACGCTTGAGCAGTCCGTTGTCACGCCGACGCCGAAGCAGCGGCGGGCGGGGGTGGTCTTCAACTTTCCGCCCTTGAGGGGGACCGGCGCGGGGAGCACCGCGCAAGAGATTCCCGAAATAACTTTTTCAGAACAGGCCGAAAACGCATGAGCATCGTCACCCTGTCGCTCGCCAAGGCGCATCTGAATATCGACGGCACGGCCGACGATGAGATTCTCACGCTCTACATCGACGCGGCCGAAGCCTTCCTTTCCAACTACATCGGCAAGCCGCTCGCCGGCATCGATCCGGTTCCCGGCGACCTGAAGCTCGCGGTGCTGAAGCTTGTCGCCTTCCACTATGAGCAGCGCGAGGCCGTTGGCTTCGGCGTCACCATGCAGGTAGCGCCCTTCAGCGTGACCAGCATCGCCGACGCTTACCGGGAACGGTGGTTCGGGGAGGATGAACCCGATGCCGCGTAAGCTCGACAACGGCCTTGCCGGCTTCAACGCCGCGCTCGACCGCATCCTGAAGGATGCCGAAGCCCAGATCACCCCGGCGCTTGTGAAGGGCGGCAACGAATTCGCGACCATGGCGAAGGCGCTGGCGGAAAGCTCGCGCGACACTGGCGCGCTTATCGACAGTATCGAGGTGACGCTTCCCGGCGAGTCAACGCCGCCTTATTCGCAGCCGGGCGGAATGCGTGTCGCCGGCCCGCATGAGGTGATCGTGACGGCCGGCAATGAGGACGTGCGGTATGCGCACCTTGTCGAATTCGGCACGTCGAAGATGCAGGCCGAACCGTTCTTTTGGCCGGCGTGGCGCGTGCTGCGCAACCGCATCCGCAACCGTATCAACCGGGCCGCGCGCAAGGCCGTCCGCGATGGATGGAAGGGCCAATGATCGAACCGACCCTTGCCCTTCAGACTGCTATCCGCGCGGCGCTGGTTTCCTCGCCGGCCGTGGTCGAGCTTGTTCCCGCCGATCATATCCGCAGCGGCAGCACCCGGCCGGACAACCTGCCGTCCATCATCATGAGCGGCGGGCAGACGGTCTTTCTCGGCAATGCTTCCGGCGCGCAATACCTCGCCCGCGTGTTCCTCGACCTGCATATTTGGGCTGTCGAGGATGGCGCGGATACCGCACAGGCCATCGGCTTTGCCGTGTCCAATGTGCTGAAGGAAGCGCCCGACGCGGCCGGCTTCAGCTTCGATGATTTCGGCCATCCGTCCATCCGTTGGATGCGCGACCCGGAACCGGAGAAGTCTTTCACGCATGGGATTCTCACGGTCGAGGCCGTCATGCGGTGGAGTGTCTGACATGCGCGCCGGCAAGCTCGACCGCACCATTACCATTGAACGGAAGACCGAAACCGTGTCGCCGACCGGCGCGGTTGTTTCCGCCTGGCTGAATATTGCCACGGTGCGCGCGGAGATCGTGACGCAATCCGCTTCGGAATTTCTGACCGGCTTCGGCGAGGCCGAAAACGGCACCATCGTCTTCCGCGTCCGCTACCTCGCCGGCATCACCACGGCCGACCGCGTGGCCTATGCCGGGCAGGTTTACGACCTGAAGGAAGTCACCGAAATCGGCCGCCGTCGCGGCCTTGAGCTTCGGGCGGTGGCGACCGGATGACGCGCGGCCTGAAGCCCTCGACCATTGCGCCAGGCACGTCGCCGGTGATGCGCGTGCCGTCCGCGCCGGCTTACCTGTCGAATGAGGCAAAGGCCGAATGGCGGCGCGTCGCACCGATCCTTGTGCGCGAGCGCAAGGTGTTGACGGTGGCCGACCTGCCGACGCTGGAAACCTATTGCACCCACGTCGGCATGGTCCGGCAGGCACAGGAAGCGCTCACGACCTTCGGGTTGATCATGCAGGACGGGAAGCGCAACCCGGCTTATGGCGTGCTCAAGGAATCGTCGCTCTTGCTTGTGCGGTGCGCCGGTGAACTCGGCTTGACGCCTTCGGCCCGCTCGCGCGCCGCCATGATCGGCGGCGATGATGACGACGACAATCCGCTTGCGGTGACGTGATGGCAAGCACCTATCCGGCATGGATTTTCGACGGCAGTCCGATTGACGACCCGTTCGGCTACGGCGAGCGAGCGGTGACGTTCTTGCGCCGCCTGAAGCACCCGAACAGCACCGCACCGAAGAACGCTTTCCAGCTTTACGATTGGCAGGAACGGATTATCCGCCGCATTTACGGGCCGCGCCACGCGGACGGCCGGCGCATGGTCGAAACCGTCTTTTGGATGATTCCCCGCGGGAACCGGAAGACCAGCCTCGCCGCGGCGCTTGCGCTGCTTCACACCATCGGCCCGGAGAAGGTCCCGGCCGGACAGGTTATTTTTGCCGCGTCCGACCGCGAACAGGCTGGCCTTGGCTTCAAGGAAGCCGCGAACATCGTGCGGATGGACAGGCGGCTTGTCGCGGCGACCCGCATCTATGACGCGCACAACAGCGCGAAGAAGATCGTTTTCAATGCGCAGTCCGTCGAGCTCCAGGCGATTTCCAGTGACGGCGCTGCGCAGCACGGCAAGACGCCGGCCTTTGTGCTGGTAGATGAAATCCATGTGTGGAAGGGCCGCGACCTTTGGGAAGCGCTGAAGTCCGGCATGGTGAAGACCAGCGGCACCCTCATGGTGATCGCCACCACGGCCGGGCGCGGTTCCGAAAACATCGGTTTCGAGCAGTATGACTATGCCCGGCGCGTGGCGTCTGGCGAGATCGTGAACCCGGCCTATCTGCCGATCATCTTCGAAGCGGCCAATGACAATGATTGGCAGGATGAGGCGCTTTGGCACCGCGTCAATCCCGGCCTGAAGCATGGCTTCCCGAACCTCGACGCGCTGCGCACGGCGGCGAAGGAAGCGGAACACCGGCCGGCCGACCGCGCCGCCTTCAAGCAGTTCAACCTCAATATCTGGCAGGCGCATTCCCGCGACCCGCTCTTTGACATGGCGACCTATGACGCGGGCAAGATCCCGCTCGACCTGGCCGACATGGAAAGTCTGCCCTGCTTCATCGGTGTCGATATGTCGGTGAACGGCGACCTCACCGCCGTTGTCGCCGCGTGGCGGCGGCCCGACGATAGCATTGCCGTGCATCCGTGGATTTTCGTGCCCGGCGATGACCTGAAGGGCAGGGCCGAACGCGACGGCGTGCCTTATGAGCAGTGGCGCGACGATGGCCTGATTACGGTGATCGACGGGCCGGTGATCGAACCGGAAGCCGTCGAGGCTCACATTCGCGAGCTTTGCGCCACCTATGACGTGCAGGAAATCGCCTTCGATCCGCACCTTGCCCGCATGACCATGCAGCACCTTTTCGATGACGGCTTGCCGGCCGTCGAGATGCGGCAGGGGCCGCTCACCATGGGGCCGGCAATCGGCATCCTTGAGCGCGTCGTGAATGGCCGGGCGCTTCGCCACAACGGGCACCCCGTCCTTCGGCATCACTTCGATAGCGTCGTAGCGTCCCGGAACGACACCGGCCTTGTGCGGATGCACAAGGGGAAGAAGACCGACCGCATTGACGGCGCGGTGGCCGCCGTCATGGCCGTCGCGCGCGCTGCCGCAAACGACAACCTCAAGTCCTTCCTCGACATGGACCCCGACGAACTCGACCGGCTCATGGCCGAAGCAGCATAGGATTTACGATGCCTGATAGTGCAGAACAGCGCCTTGTCGTCAGCCTTGAGGCTCGCACCGCGAAGCTGGAAAAGGACTTCGCCCGCGCCCGGCGCGTGGCGAACGACAACATGCAGGGCATGGAGCGCCGCGCCAAGCAGTTCGCCGACAACACCGAAAAGGTGCTCGGCAAGAGCATTGACGGCATCGCGGGCAAGATCGAAAGCGCCTTTGCGCCCTTCCTTCGCGGTGGCGCTGTATTTGTCGGCGTGGCCGGCGCTGCCGTCGCGGTGAAGGAAATCGCCGACAGCATCGCCGAAGTAGACCGCGAAGCCCGCAAGGCCGGCGTCACCGCACAGACTTGGCAGCGCTGGCAGTATGTCGCCGCCGCCACCGGCGCGAGCGTTGACGGCGTGACCGACGCCCTCAAGGAACTGAATATCCGTGCCAATGAATTCGCGCTCACCGGGAAGGGCAGCGCGGCCGAATGGTTCACCCGGCTCGGCTACACCGCCGATGAGGTAGGGAAGAAGCTCGCCGATCCGAACCGCTTCCTTGATGAGATCATTGCCAAGCTTCAGAAGCTCGACGCCGGCTCGCGGACCCGCGCCCTTGATGAGCTTTTCGGCGGCACCGGCGCGGAACAGATGGCGAAGGTGCTCGGCACGTCCGTCGAGGAAATCCAGCGCCTTCGCAATGAGGCCGCGACCTACACCGATGAGCAGATTGCCGCCGCGAAGAAGCTCGACCGCGAATGGGATACCATGTGGCGGAACTTCACGGTTTACGCAAAGAAGGCCGCCGTCGAGAGCGTCGGCGTGCTCGGCAGCGTGAAGAACTTCCTTAGCGGCAATTGGCTTCCCGGCTATGACTCGCAACAGAAGGCGCTCGCCAACTACAATTCCGACGCCTTCAAGCTGAAGCAGGCACAGGCGCAGCGCGCCAATCTTCAGAAGCAGATTGCCGCTATCGAAAGCGGTCCCGACTACGTGACCAAGCCGTTAGAGCTTCGCGAACTGAAGGCCAGCCTTCAGGCCGTCGAGGAACAGATTGACGCCCTTGGCGGCGGCAGCGACCAGTTGAAGGCCGCGCTCAAGGAACTGTCCGACGTGACGCAGCGCGCCGGCGGCGCGTTCAACGGCAGCGCCGCACAGGCCGCGAACTTCAAGGCGGCGCTCGCCGACCTGATGAAGCTTGTGCCTAACCTGAAGGCCGAACTCGATGAGCTCGGCAAGCTCGACGCCATTGACGCCGCGTTCCGCAAGGTTGCCGGGAGCGCTCAATCCATCGGGCAGATCATGAACGCGGTGGACATCGCGAACCGCGCCAAGAGCCTCGCCCGGTTCGGCGCGCATGACAATATCCTCGACCTGATCGGCGCGGCCGAAGGCACCGACAAGGGCAGGGGATACAACGAAACGCTCGGCTACGGCGCTTTCACCGGCGGCGCCGTGAACCTGACCAGCATGACCTTGAACGAAGTGCTTGCGCTTCAGAAGAGGATGCTGGCGGACCCGAAGAACATCTACAATTCGTCGGCAGTCGGCCGCTACCAGATCACCACGACCACGCTTCAGGACATGATGAAGCAGCTTGGCCTTACGGGCGACCGGCTGTTCGATGAGAAGACCCAGGACGAACTTGCCCGCGCCATCCTTCGGCAGACCGGGGACAGCCCGGACGCCCTTCGCGGCCGATGGGAAGGCTTGCGCAATGTGGACGATGCGACCATCCGCAACGCCTACAACGGCACCCCGACCGCCGCACAGAAGCTTGCGCCGACCGACGCGCAACAGAAGCAGATTGACCTTGCGAAGCAGCAGACCGAAGCCCGCAAGAACCTGAATGCCGCGATTCAGCAGGGCTTGGACAAGGCCAAGTTCGAGCAGCAGATTTCCGGCATGTCGGCGAGTCAGAAGCGCGTCGAGCTTCAGCTTTGGGAATATGAGCAGCAGGCGAAGAAGGCCGGCATCACGCTCACGGATGAAGAAATCCAGAAGATGCGTGAGAAGCTAACGCTCACCGACCAGCTTGACCAGAAGAACAAGCAGGCGCAGCAGTCGCAGAACGCCATGCAGCAGGCGGGGAAGTTCTTCGGGCAGCAGTTCACGTCCAGCCTGTCGGGCTTGCTCACCGGCACCATGACGGTGACGGATGCCGTCCGCAATCTCGCGAACGCCCTCATTGATGCCGCGTTGCAGGCGATGTTGCTTGGACAGGGGCCGCTCGCGGCGCTGTTCGGCACCGCTGGCGGCGGCGGCCTGTTCGGCGCGATCTTCGGCTTTGCCGATGGCGGCTATACCGGACAGGGCGGGAAGTATGAGCCGGCCGGCATCGTCCATAAGGGCGAATACGTCATGAGTCAGAAGGCAACCGACCGGATCGGCGTCGGCAACCTTGAGGCGTTGCACCGTGGCGCGCTCGCGGGCTTTGACCGTGGCGGCTATGTCGGTTCCGCGCCGGCCGTGCGCCGCGTCCACATGCCGGCGAACAACAATACGCCGGTTGCGCAGCCGATCCAGATCAACGCGCCGATCACGGTGAACGGCTCGGCCGGCACCCCGGAGCAGAATGAAGACCTTGCCCGGCGCATGTCGAAGCAGCTTGAACAGTCCATGCGCGGCACCATCGCCGACGAAATCCGCAAGCAGGCGCGGCCGGGGAATTTCCTGAACACCCGCAGCCGGTAAAGGGCACACCCTCTATTCGGGCCGTAGGAAGCCGCTGGCGAGTCCGGGCGGCTTTCCGGTGTGCTCACCTATCCGACGCCCTCGACGCCCGCCTGTGATTCTCCCTGTCGGTTTCCGGGCGGAACCGATCCGCATTCAACCGGAGATGCGCCGGGAACCGGGCGCGAAGCGACCGGGGACCGGGGAACTCTCTGTTTGATGACGGATGGCTGTAGCACCTCGCCCCGTGCGGGGACCGGAGCATATGAACCAGAAACTTCCTCCGGTCTTCCGCGAAGCGTTTCACCGGAGCGCGCGAAGCGCGCGGCGAGCGCCGTAGGCGCGAGCGTGTGCCGCCTCTGGTATCTCGTGTCCGTCAGCATTTTCCGTGTCCAGTGAAATGTATATCTGTAGGTCTACAGGTATGTAGATACACTACGCCGGAAAATGCTGACGGACACGTGCGATACGGAAAATGCTGACGGACATAGGAAGATAGTCCTTGACCAATACACATTAACACGTTATCGTGTATGGGTAGTCAGGAGACCGTTTCAATGAATGCAGTGAAGTCATCCACGAATGCCGTCCGGCTCGATCCCCGGCGCGTGGAACAGTTGAAGGCCATCGGCGCGAAGCTCGGCCTGACCAATGCCGGTGTGATCGCACAGGCCATCCGTGGTCATATCGCGGCCGGCACGATCCCGAACATGATCCCCGGCATTGTCGTGCGCCGCGTTGACGATGGCGTGTTTATCCAGATCGATGACAATGAGCCGGCCACCGTCGCCGTCGATACGGCTCGCAAGATTGTTGAATCGCTCCGCACCGTGGCGAACGGCGGCACCGGCATCGTGGAGCTTCAGCCCCGCGCCCCTAGCAAGTCCTTCAGCGTCGTGCGGCAGGGGACCAGCATCAAGCTTCAGGTTCCGTTCCACGGCCCGACCGCGAAGAAGCTGGCCGACGCGCCGGCATTCCCGGCTGACCTCGCCCGCGACCTTGCGGCGGTGATCGAACAGGCGGCGGTATAAAGAAACGCCCCGGCGGACGGGAATCAGCCGGGGCGAAAGTTCTTTCAACAACCATAAGCAAAATAGATCGATGGCTACAGATAGTCAACGGAATTTGATGGATAAGCGGGACGCCCGGCTCGGCATCCGCGTCGAGGATGCCCTTGCCGAACTTGATGCCATCACGGCACCGGCCGACCCGGAGCCTGCCACCGTCGCGGAATTCGCCCGCACCCCGGAGACGCGGCAGGCGCTCGGCGACGTGCTGTCGGCCGATGATCTTGCGGAACTCGACCGCGACCTTGAGCGCCAAGAGTTATTGGCGAGCGTCTATCAGCCGGCACCCGTCACGCGCGACCCGGCGCACATGAACCTTATCCGCGAGACGGTCGAGGCGCTGAAGGCCGATGGCAAGGCGAACGGCTGGACGGGCCAGCGGAACCGGGCGGTTAGTGAACACCGCAAGACCGAAGAAGGCCGTGCCGCTCGCAATGAGAAGGATCGCGGCATCTATGCGGACCAGAAGGGCGGCGTGGTGCGCGGCTATGAGAAGGCCACGCCGGAACGGCGGCGCGACCAGAACGCGACCGCACAGGCCAAGCGCCGCGAGAACATGACGCCCGAACAGCGCGAGGAGGAAAAGCGCCGCAACACGGAAGCGAAGGCGAAGAAGCGCGCGGCCGAAAAGGCGGCGAAGGCGGCGGCGCTCAAGGACGGTGCGATTTTCTAAGCAACCGACCGCAGTCCGGTGGCGCGGCCGCTATAATGCAAAATGTCGGGCCGGTTCCAATCGATCAATTCGGCCCGACGCGACGGCCCCTCATGGTCATCTCCTTCCATGAGGGGCCGTTTATTTGGACAACAGCCCTGTCCTAAGTAAGCACTTACTTATCATAAGTATCTGAAATTATTCAATAAATGCCGATTTCCCTCTTGCGTTCCGTGATGCCGCCGTGCGAGTCATTGCCCGCTGCTTCGGCGGCACAGGCAACCTTACAAGCACAGGAAACATCATGCAGGACATCTATCTTCCGACCGACCAGTGGACCGCCCTTGTAGACGCCCTTGAGGCGGCGCACGGCGATCACGATCCCCGCAACGCCATCATCGTCGCCCTGGCTGAAGTCGGCTTCATCGTGCCGGATACGTGCCGGGAGGAGGGCGAGGAGCCGGCTCCACTCGCGGCCTGACATTTTCGCGCGCAACTTGATGCAGTCCCACAAAGCCCGCCGCTATAACTGGATAGGCTGACCATCAAAAAAAGGAGAGACCATGTCTATCAGCCATATGACCTTGAAGCAGTATCGCGCTTTCCTCGAAGGCGAAGACGGTAAGACCGTCGCGTCATTTCCGGAGCCGAAGGATGTGAGGGTTTTGAGCACCTCGAAGGGAACCGTGGTTATGGTCAACTACGGGTTCGGTGGCGTCACCGTGATCGGTGATAGCATCGGCGTGTATTGTGGCGAGGAAGCCCCGGCCTACTTCGCCTGATCGCCGACCCTGGCTCGACCTACCAGAAGCCCGCCGCTCACCACGGCGGGCTTTTGCGTTGTGCTCATGGATTTTGTTTGTAGGCAGCAAGTCTGTCGTGAAGCAGGTTAGCCAGCCTCTCAGCTTCAGCTATTTGGTCCGCAAGTAGGTTTGCTAGGGGAGTGTTTGGTCCGCTTTGCGGCGCGGCTAGTTGCTCCGTAACATATTTTACTGAAGCGACCGCTTCGGCGAAACGCGCATGAAGGACCGGCTCATGATGAGCCAGTCGATTTCTTGCCTGATATATGTTCTCTAGATGATCGGCGACTGTGGATCGTTTTACTGATTTGTCGGGGAAAGTTCGTTTTAATGTCGGCCTCCATAGTGAGTGTTCATAGTCAGGCCCGTAAAGACGCTTCCAAAAATGCAGAGTTATCTCCGCGATCACCTTTCCGTCAGTCACCTGTATATGTTTACGACGATCCTTGACCCGTTGAATGTGTGAAAGGTTTGGCGGTCGCCCGTTTGGATACGCAAGACCATCAAGTGCGGTTTTCTCAGCTTGGGTAAGCTTGGCATACTCCGCACGTCGCGCGCTCTCCAGTGCCTTCGTTCCCTTGTCGCGCTCAGGCGCACGCCATGAAAATGGAGGGGGTGGGGCGATGAGCCAGTTGGGCACGCCGAAGTGCTGACTTAGATTATCGCAGACAGCATTGCGCACCGCGATCTCTACCGTCGCAATCACGCTCATAAGAGCCGCCCCGGCGATGAGTGTTTCCTGGTGAAGCTCGATTGCCGCGCGGCTTGAACCTGTTAGCTGTGAAAGCCTACCGAGCCGTTCCGCTGAGAACAGGGTAAGGATATGAGGAATATCCTCCTCACTGAATGCCATTGACGAATCTCCCCCGCATATATATGTTAGCAATCGAAAAGTCGGGTTCAGATTGGCAGTTGCCTTTTGGCGGACGAATCCCCGACTTCCCAGATAAAGGGCTCCCCCAGGGGAGCCCTTTTAATTTGCCCTGTAGCTACCTTCTTGTCATCAAGCGGCACGCGAGTTCTCGTCCTCCCCATCGTGTCGCAAACGTCTCAGAAATCTCGAACCAGCTTCCGTCATTTCCTGTGCCATGATTTGCACCCATGCAAGAGCATTGGCAGATATGCCCCCTAGCATTCATGCAAGCGGGGGCGCATTTCTCCTGCTCGCGGTATGGCTGAATGACATATATCTTTCCAAATCGCTCTAAAGACTTGTCTACAACGGCGTTAAACCAACTCTTAGGAACCTCCCAATTCTTCCCCTCTGCCATCCAAACAGGGCGGTTCCGTCCTATTGAGGCCAGCCAAGCACGGTTGTCTATCCTGTAAGGAAGCTTGACTAGAAGCGGCTTCCCTTTTTCACCGCTCCTCCATGCAACCGGAATTCTGGATTGCTGCCAAACAGCAACTAGATTCGATGGGTCAACTAGCATCGATACCCTCCCGCCTAAGTGTGTAGAGTGGATCGGTATTAGATGAGCGTCAAACTTTACGCGCAGAAACTTAAGGATGACGTCCCTGGACGTGGTGTAGCTGGTAGCGCGGTGGCAAGGGGCATGGGGAGGACTCGCCGTCACGAGTCGTCGGCAAGGCAGTTTCCACAGGGCAAACTCCCCTAGAATTCCCCTAATTTGGTCCCCTAGAATCGCCCACATCAGGAAATTGAAATTCCCGTAAGATGTTGATTTTATTGAGAAAATAAAGTGTGGCTGGGGAACCTGGATTCGAACCAGGACTAACGGAGTCAGAGTCCGCTGGTCTACCGTTAACCTATTCCCCAGCACTGGACCGGACCCCTCGGGCGGGGCGGTCGATGAGGCGCGTTTTAGCTTCCACTCTGAAATAGTCAAGCTTCCGGCCGCTTCAAGACTGCAGACGGACGGCGACCCAGGTCGTGCCGGTCAGTTCGAAGGCTCGAATCTGTCTGATCGGCAGGGAAGACCGGTCAGAATGACGGGAGAGGCGGCGGAAGATGGCGGCCTTCGCCGACGGATTGCCTGATACGCCGTCCGCCGGATGTGTTGAAAGGCAGATCGTGCATTTCCTCTCCGGTGTAAGGGGCCTATATCAGCCGCCTATGCAGGAAGATCACGTTGATTCCGGAAATGG
The DNA here is from genome assembly GCA_040255475.1 of Phyllobacteriaceae bacterium. Lineage (GTDB taxonomy): Bacteria > Pseudomonadota > Alphaproteobacteria > Rhizobiales > Rhizobiaceae > Mesorhizobium_L. Next base: position 39,579 of record JBDZVC010000013.1, read on the forward strand.
CGTGGCCGCCCGGACAAGGAAAGCCACGGAAACGCTGGATAACGGCCCGCAAGCCGCGTCTGCGGAGAGCGCCGCGGATCATTCGGCCGAAGATTCGTCGGCATCATCCGATACACGGGTTTTCAGCCGCGTCGTGCCGATCGTGCTCGCGGTAGCGCTGTTCATGGAGAACATGGACTCGACCGTGATAGCCACCTCGCTGCCGGCGATTGCCCAAGATATCGGCACGACGGCCATCGCGCTCAAGCTCGCGCTCACGGCCTATCTCGTATCGCTCGCCATCTTCATCCCGATCAGCGGATGGATGGCCGACCGCTTCGGGGCGCGCAACATCTTCCGTATCGCCATCGGTGTCTTCGTGGTCGGATCGCTCGCCTGTGCCGTCTCCGGTTCGCTCGGCGAAATCGTGGCCGCTCGTTTCCTGCAGGGCATGGGCGGGGCCATGATGACGCCTGTCGGCCGTCTCGTGCTTGTCCGCACCACACCGAAGCGCGAACTCGTTACGGCAATGGCCTGGCTCAGCATCCCGGCGCTGATCGGCCCGATGATGGGGCCGCCCATCGGCGGCTTCATCACCACCTATTTCAGCTGGCATTGGATCTTCCTCATCAACCTGCCGATCGGCATTATCGGCATTATCGCCGCGAGCATGGTCCTGCCCAAGGTGCCGGGTGGTGGCGCGGCGCCGATCGACATCGTCGGCTTCGCGCTGTCGGGCATCGCCGCATCGGGTCTCGTTTTCGGCCTGTCGGTCGTCAGCCTGCCGGCCCTGCCGCCCATTGTCGGCGTGATGACGCTTGCGGCGGGATGCCTTTCGCTCGTTCTTTACGTCTGGCACGCGCGGCGCGCGCCTTATCCGCTCCTCGACCCCCGGCTTTTCAGGAATACGGTTTTCCGCACTGCGATCATCGGCGCCTCTCTCTTCCGCATCGGCACGGGCGCGGTTCCCTTCCTGTTGCCGCTCATGCTCCAGGTCGGGTTTGGCCTGTCGCCGTTTCATTCCGGCATGCTCACCTTCGTTTCCGCTTTCGGAGCGCTCGCCATGAAGACGGCGGCGAAGCCTGTCCTGAGGGCTTTCGGCTTCCGAACCGTCCTTGTCTTCAGCACGCTGGCCGGCGCCGTCTTCATCGGCGTGAACGGATTTTTCACGGCCGAGACGTCGCATGTCGTCATTATTGTCGTTCTCTTCATTGCCGGCTTCCTGCGCTCGATATTCTTTACGTCCTCCAACACGCTGGTCTTCGCCGAGATCGACGACAGGGAAGCGAGCCAGGCGACGGCCATCGCCGCTGTTTCCCAGCAGACCAGCATCGCTCTCGGCGTGGCGATCGCCGGTGGCATCCTGGAGGGCGTGACCTGGGTTTCCGGCCGGCCGCTCGATGCCTCGGCCTTTTCGATGACCTTCTTCATCGTTGCCGCGATGGCGGCCTGTTCGATCCTGCCATTCCTCGGGCTGGCGCCGACGGCGGGCAGCGCCGTCTCCGGCCATGGCGGCAAGCGCGTGGGGCTGGGGTTCCGGGTGCGCGGCCCCATGCGGTGAGGATGGTGCGATGAGGAATCGGGCGCTGAACGCCAGTCAGGCGCTACCCTTGAAGTCCTTGGCGAGCAGGTAGAGTTCCACCGATTCGTCACGGCTTGCCGGCGGCTTGATATGATGGACGGAGCGGAAATTCCGCTTCAGCCGGTCGAGCAGTTCGGCCTCCGTTCCCCCCTGGAATGTCTTGGCGAGGAAATGCCCGCCCTGCGGCAGCACCGAGATGGCGAAATCGGCCGCCGCCTCGCACAGATGCATGGTGCGCAGATGGTCGGTCTGGCGGTGGCCGGTCGTAGGCGCTGCCATGTCCGAAAGGACGATGTGGGGCTCCCCGCCGAGTGCATCGATCAGCATCCGCGGCGCCTCCGCGTCGAGGAAATCCATCCTGAGCAGCGCCACGCCAGGCACCGGATCCATCTCCAGATAGTCGATCGCGGCGATGAGCGGCCGCTCGTCGGTCGATCTGACCCGTTCGGCGGCCACCTGGCACCAGCCGCCGGGCGCCGCGCCGAGGTCGATGACGCGCTTGCCTGGCGCGAGCAGATGGTGCCGGTCGTCGATCTCGATGAGCTTGAAAGCCGCGCGCGACCGGTAGCCCTGGGCCCTGGCGCGGTGGACATAGGGGTCGTTCAGGTGGCGCTCGATCCAGCGGCGGGACGAATTCTTGAGTCCCGTCTTCCGGACCTTCGCCTTCAGCGCGCGCGCGCCGCCCGCTCCTCCTCGGCCCGTCTTTCCGGTGTTCTTCGCCCCTGTTTTCCTCACCATCGCCGGTGGCCGCGCCGGCGCCAGACGCCGTCCTCCGACATCAGTTCGCTGAGAATGCCTTCACGCAGGCCACGGTCCGCGACCCTCAGCCGCTCCGACGGCCACACGCGCCGGATCGCTTCGAGGATGGCGCAGCCGGCGAGCACGAGGTCGGCGCGATCGGCGCCGATGCAGGCATTGGCGACCCGTTCCTCGAATTTCCAGCCGAGCAGCCTTTCGATCATCCGCTCGACGTCGAAATCGTCCATCCAAAGCCCGTCCACGCGCCGCCGGTCATAGCGCGCGAGCCCCAGATGCAGGCCGGCGAGCGTGGTCACCGTGCCGGATGTGCCGAGCAGGTGAAAGCGCTGCCCGCGCGCCAGATGACCGAGCCGGTCACGGCCTTCGAACGCTTCGAGCAGCGTGCCCACCTCGGTCACCATGGCTTCGAATATCTCGGGGGTGACATGCCGTCCGCCGAACCGTTCGGCAAGCGACACCACGCCCACCGGCAGCGAGGTCCACGAGACGATATGGTTGGCTAGCCGGTGCGAGCGCCGTCCCGAAAGATCGATGAGCGCGATTTCGGAGGAGCCGCCGCCTATGTCGAAGAGCACGACGCCATGCGTGTCGCGCTCGACTAGCGAGCCGCAGCCGGAAACCGCGAGCCGCGCCTCGGTCTGGCGATCGATGATCTCGAGGTCGAGACCGGTTTCCTTCGCCACCCGGGCGAGGAAGATGGCGCCGTTTTCGGCCGAACGGCAGGCCTCGGTGGCGATCAGACGCGCACGCTTCACCTGCCGCATGCGCAGCTTTTCCGCGCATACGCCGAGCGCCTCCACCGCGCGGTTCATGGCTTGGTCACTCAGCCTTCCGTTTGCGGAAAGGCCTTCGCCAAGCCTGACGATGCGCGAGAAGGCGTCGATGACGCGGAACTGGCCCGGCCGCGTCGGAACCGCCACCAGAAGCCGGCAATTATTCGTGCCGAGATCGAGCGCCGCATAGACCGGGGAGGGGCCGCCGCGCGGTGCCGAACCTCTCGCGTGGTCCTCCCGCACGATCCATGCGGGCTTGGGTTCGGGTGCGGCGGGCAGGGGCCGCGCCTGACCGTTAAGGGCGTCATTGCCTGCCTTCCGGATTTCGGGATGCACCCCGTTCGAGGCTTGCCCCTTTGCGGCACGCCCGTCGGCGACATGATCGTCACGCGCGAAAACCTTGCGGCCGCGCTTTCTTCTTCGGCGCTTTTTCGGCGGCTTGTTTTCCTGCGAGGCGCCGTTCCGGGCCGTCCCGCCGTCATGGCCGGAAGCCGCGGATCGTCCCTCCTGGCGCCGGGGCCGGGATTGGCCGCGTCCGGGAAGCCTGGAGGTCGGAAGCGCCCCGTCCCGCGGCCCGTCGCCGCCCTCGTCGGGGTCTTTCACCTTGTTTCCTTCCGGCGCCGCGCATCCCTAGGGACGCAGCCCGCGCTCGTTATCATGCTGTTGAAGACAGATTAGCAGCAGGCGGCGGCTTCACCAAGCGGCTTGTCGAAGATTTGCCGGTGAGGTGGGATGGCGGGCAACCCGGTTTGCGGGCAGCCCGAGGCGACGACGGCGAGAGGGACCGCTGAAAACGTGGAAAAGTCCGCGCAAGTTCTACCCGCAACCCTCTGATCTCCGCGCTTTCCGTATTTTCTTCGTCTCCCTTTCTCCCCGCCTCCCGCGCTTCAGGCACACTCCCCGTCAGTCCCTCCCATCGGGAACACCGATCATGACGGTGGTTGCGTGGGGAGGGACCGGCGCCTCGCTCCGCGGCAAGACGTT